>JAEDIL010000003.1 GCA_016292455.1 Clostridiaceae bacterium | reverse complement strand
CGGCAAAACTACTTGATTTCTGTCTCGATACATAGTACAATTTCACTGCTTTCTCTATATTTTTTTCAGCAATTAAATTATACTATGAAAGCGGCAACCGGGCAACCCTTTTTCGGGCTGCCCGGTTGTTTTTTGGCTTCTTAGTGGCTGTCTTAGTGCGACAGCCCCTTTTTCAGTATCTGGCAGATAAGTGATCTGCACTTATCCCGAGATTCAGTGAGAACTGCCTATGAAAGCAGAATTCTGTCCGTTGTCAGCTCGCTTCCGACCTTGTCCTTGAATTTTATAAGAAGGTCGCTGATTGTCAGTCCTTTTCGTTCTTCGCCGCAGGTGTCAAAAACAATGTTTCCGTTGTTCATCATGATTGTGCGGTTGCCGAGGTCGAGAGCAGACTGCATATTATGGGTGATCATCATGCAGGTAAGTCCGTTTTCCTCAACAATTTTCCGGGTCAGTTCAAGAACCTTTTCGGCTGTTGCCGGGTCAAGCGCCGCTGTGTGCTCGTCAAGCAGCAGCAGCTTCGGCGGATTGATGGTTGCCATGAGCAGGGTCAGCGCTTGCCTCTGTCCGCCGGAGAGCAGACCTACCGGCTGGCTCATTCTGTCTTCAAGACCCATATTCAGTAGCGAGAGCCTTTCCCGGAAGTCCGTTTTGTCCTTCTTGGAAATCCTGCTCAGCCAGCCTCCGCGGTGGGCGACGAGGGCAAGGTTTTCTTCAATGCTCATTCCGGGAGCGCTGCCGCGCATCGGATCCTGAAAGAGTCTGCCGATTGTTTTTGAACGTTTGTGCTCAGGCATCAGCGTAATATCAACGCCGTCAAGAACAATTCTTCCGCTATCGGTGAAAAACACGCCGGAGATTGCGCCGAAGAGGGTGGATTTTCCGGCTCCGTTTGCACCGATGACCGTAATGAAATCGCCCTTTTCAACCTGCAACGACAGGTTCTCAATTGCGGTTTTAGCGTTGACCGTTCCCGGATTGAAGGTTTTTGTAATGTTTGAAATTGAAAGCATCATTACACAACCTCCTTTTTCCTGCGAAGCTCCATGCGCCGTTTAATCATCGGGAGCTTGCTTTTCAGGTATGGTGCCGAAATCGCAATAACAACGATTATCGAAGAAACGAGCTTCAACATGTATGCCGGCATATTGAAACGCAGCGCAGCTGTGTAGACAAGGCGGAAAATGAAAGCTCCGAGCACCGAACAGACGGCGCGGAAAGCAATACTTCTTCTTTTGCTGAAAAGCACGCCGCCGATAAGGAGCGAAGCGAGAGCAATCGTGACCATTCCGGTTCCGATGTCAATGTTTGCCGATTTTTGCGACTGTGCAAGGAGACAGCCTGAAAGGGCAGTGATTGAATTCGAAATGCAAAGTCCGATTATTGTAATCTTTGCAGTATTGATTGAAGACGAGCGAACCATATCAGGGTTGTTTCCGGTTGCGCGGATTGCAAGACCGAGGTTCGTTTTCAAAAAGAAAGCGAGGAATAAAACAACAAGAACAACCGCGGCGACGGCAACGATGAGCTTGCTCTGTGCGGCAAGCGGGGTTGCGGCGAGAAGTTCTTTCATTCTGGTGAAAACAGTTTCGGTTTTAGTCATGTTGACAAGCGAGGTGTTATCCATAACGGCAATGTTTATTGAGTAAAGACCTGTGTTTACGATAATACCCGCAAGAAGACTGTCAACGCCCATTTTTGTTTGAAGAAAAGCCGTAATAAAGCCGGAAAGAATTCCCGCGAGCATCGCTGCCGGAATTGAAAGGAACGGGTGACCGCTTATTGCAACCATAGCTCCGACGGCTGCTCCGAGCGTGAAGCAGCCGTCAGTTGAAAGGTCACAAACATTGAGCATTGAGTAGCTCAGAAACAGCGAGAGAACCGTCAGCGAGCTGATAAGCCCAAGCTCTGCTGCTGTCTGAACAAGACTGAGCATTGAGGATAAATCCATAATAATCTCTCCGTTAAAGTGTTTGTGTAATACTGAGTAAATAAATGCCTTGGGCGTCGGACTGATTAAAAGCTTTCTGCGGTCTTAATGCTCTTAACATCGGTGCAGAAGGGCTTGATTTTTTCAGAAACCTCATCAAACTTGAATCCGAGCGCGTCGCAGGTTTCGGTGTTGACTGTTGCGGTACCGTTGTCAAAGGTACGAACGGGAACCGAGCCGGGATTTTTGCCTTCAACGAGAATTTCTGCAACCATTTCTGCGGTCTGTGCGCCAAGGTTGACATAGTCAACGCCATAGCCGAGGAAAGCGCCGTTGAGTGCGAATGAGTCAGCGCCGGTGTAGTGAGGAATGCCGGCCTTTGCAAAGATTTCATAGATTGAAAGCTCTGCTTTCATGATTGTGTTGTCTGTCGGAGTGAAAACGGCGTCAACCTTGTCGGAAACAAGAGCCTGTGCTGCAAGAACAACTTCGTCAACTGTTCTGCCGTTGCGTTCAACAACCTCAATACCTTTTTCGCTCAGATACTTCTTTGCGTCATTGATAGCCGTTGTTGAAGCGTCCTGACCTGCGTCATAGAGCAGACCGACCTTTTTAACGCCGCTGTCTACTGCGAAAACAAGGTTCATGATTGCTGAGGTGTCAAGATAGTCGCTGGTTCCGGTGATGTTTTTGCCGGGATTTTCAAGAGAGTCAACGAGCTTGGTGCCGACAGGATCGGAAACGGCAGAGAAAACAACGGGAATGTTGTTGTCCTCGGTTGCACTCTGCATTGCCATAGCTACCGGAGTTGCAACGCCGATCATAAGATCTACTTTATCGGCGATGAAATTGGAAATAATCTGGTTAAGCACGTTCGGGTCTGCTTCGCAGTTTTCGTATGAAATTTCAAACTTGACTGATTTTTCCTGTTCAATTGAAGCAAGCTTTGATTTGATGCTTTCAACAATCTGGTCGAGGGAAGCGTCGCTGACGTAGTTGCAAAGACCGACCTTGTAGGTTTTGGTTTCACTGCTTGCGCCGGTGGAATCCTGGTTCGCGGGTTCTTTGTTGCCGCAGGCGGCAAATGCGATGAGAACAAGTGTGAGAGTGAGAATAACAGCAATAATCTTTTTCATGATAAATTTCCTTTCTTAAATTTGAGTTATGTTTTCAGTGATTGGTTTTTATTACTTCTGCGGCGCATTGCGCCATCGCCTGTTTTTCATAAATATGACCTCCTTCGGGCAATAAAAAAACTGTCCCTGCAATTTCTTGCTGGGACAGGATAAAACAATTCCTGCGGTGCCACCCGGCTTAACGCTTTCGCGTTCTCTCAACGCGTACTGTCATACGCTGACTTTTGATTACGGAGAGTCCAGCTCCGTCTCACATACTCCGGTCACCCGTTTCCGCTCGCCCTCGAAAGTCCATTCAGTCCTGCGTTTTCTGCCGCGTTCCCACCGCCGGCGGCTCTCTGAAAGAAAAGAAGCAAAACCTACTCACTCTTTCTCATCGGTTTGTTCAGTTGTTGCCATGATTAAAACACTTTTTTTTCACTTTGTCAAGAGGATTTTGAAAAAATTTTGTTTTTTAGTTGAGGGAGGATAGTGGATAATTCTGCCAAGATTATTGTATGCAGCTTATCTGTTTTGTTCCCTTGACGTTCCCGCGCTTTGAGATGAACAGGTTCAGGTTACATGCCGCTTTCAAGTTTTTCAAGCTCTTCGATGAGAGTCTGCCATTTAAGCATAAGCTGTTCCTGCTTTTCCGTGGCTTTGCCAAGCTTATCTGTAAGCGTAAGTATTTTTTCATAATCGGCAGCGTTTTCGGGTGAGGAAATTTCGTTCTGTATTCCGGAAAGCTCGGCGTCAAGCGCGTCAATCTGTTCTTCAAGGCGGGAAATCCTGCCTTTCGTTCTGCGTTTGAGACTTTCAAGCTCCTTCTGAATTTTATAGGTGTTTTCTTTCGGCGCCGGCTTTTCTCTTTCCGTCTGAATCGTTCTGTCAATGCGGTGTTCGAGATAGTTGTCATAGTTTCCGGGATAGCTGTCAACTCCGCCCCGGTGCAGACGAAGAATCCTTGTTGCAAGGCGGTTGATGAAGTATCTGTCATGGGAAACAACAAGCATTGTCCCGTCAAAGCTGTCAAAAGAAGCTTCAAGTGCTTCACGGCTTTTTATGTCAAGGTGGTTTGTCGGCTCGTCGAGAATGAGAAAGTTTGCGCCGGAAAGCATGAGCTTCAGAAGTGCAAGCCGTGCCTTTTCTCCGCCGGAGAGAGATGACGTGATTTTATAGACGTCGTCTCCCTTGAAAAGGAAAGCGGCGAGAGCGTTTCTCACCTGCGTTTCCGGCATTGAACGGAAATCGTCCCAGACCTCATCAAGAACGGTTTTGTTGTTGGAAATTTCTGCAAGTGTCTGGTCAAAGTAGCCGATTCTGACGTTTGCGCCGAGGATGATTTTTCCGCTGTCGCGGCGAAGCTTGCCGAGAATCATTTTCAGCAATGTGGATTTTCCGCAGCCGTTTTCACCGGTGATGAAAACCCTTTCCGCCCGTTCAATGAGCATGGATACGCCGCTGAAAAGCTCTTTGCTTTCAAAAGCTTTTGAAAGATTTTCGCAGGAAAGGACTTCGTTCCCGCTAACAATATTTGTTTTAAAGCTGAAATGAATTGAGTCAAGCTCCCTCTCGGGCTTTTCAAGTCCGTCAAGCAGACGGTCGATACTCTTCTGCTTTGAAGCGATAGTGATGTAATTGCGTTCCTGGCTGAATGTTTTCTGCTGCTCAATAATACCCTGAATTCGCTTGACTTCTTTCATTGTGCTGTCATAAACACGCTCGGCGTTTTTTCTGCGTTCGGCTTTCAGCTCGTGATAGCGCGAATAATTGCCGTTTGTGCAATAAAACTTTCCGTTTTCAAGTTCAAAGGTTCTGTTGGTAACCTTATCAAGGAAATATCTGTCGTGCGATATGACAACGAAAGTTCCGCTGTATTCCGAAAGCCAGGCTTCAAGCCAGCCGATGCTTTCAATGTCAAGGTGGTTTGTCGGTTCGTCAAGCAGCAGAAGGTCAGCCTTTGAAAGCAGCAGCTTTGCAAGCGAAACCTTTGAACGCTGTCCGCCGCTGAGAAGCGAGCAGGGGAGAGAAAAGTCGCTTTCTTCAAAGCCGAGCCCCAGAAGAGCGGACCTGGCGCGGCTTTTATAGGTCAGACCGCCGCGCCTTTCAAACAGTTCAAGGAGGTACTGCTGCCTTTCAATAAGTCCGCTGTCTGCGGAAAAATCGCCGCTTAATTTTTCGGCAATCTCATCAAGCTCTTTTTCCGCCGTAATAACATCGTCAAAAACTGTCAGAAGCTCATCAAAAAGCGTTCTTTCGCTTCCGGAGCAGGCATGCTGCTCCATATAGCCGAGCGAAGAATCGCGGTTTATGAAAATGTCGCCGCTGTCCGGATCTAGCTGACGGGTGAGAAGTTTAAAGAGCGTTGTTTTCCCGGCACCGTTCACGCCGATGAAGCCGATTTTGTCTTTTTTGTATATGTCAAACGAAACGTCGGAAAAAACGACCCTTTCGGAAAAGGAAAGAGAAATTCCGTGAGCTGAAATCAAAGCCATCGGTTTTACCCCGTATTTTTCAGTTTTGCGTGCAAAACGCGTACGCACAGCAGACATTTTACAGTAAAACACAAAAGTATTCAAGAAATTTGAGCTTTTTTTCGCAAATAAGTGGCAGATTAAGCAATTTTTATTAAAAAACTCTATTGTAAAAGTATAAAGATGATGTTATAATGAGACATAAATATTTAGGGGGATTACTCTATGATTTGTAAGTTTTGCGGAAATGAAATCGATAACAATTCAGATTTTTGCTTTATCTGCGGCCAGAAGGTAGAGCCTCAGCAGCCTGCCGCTGTTGCTGAGCCGGTTGCCAATGTTTATTCTCAGCCTGCGGAACCGGTTGCTCCTGCTGCTCCCGAAGCTGTTCAGGCTGCCGCTCCCGTATATGCCGCACCTGCTGCTCCCGAAGCTGCCGCACCTGCTGCTCCGGCAGCCGCTCCCGTATATGCCGCTCCGGCTGCACCGGCTGCTGCTCCTGCCGCTCCGGTAAAGAGCAAAAAAGAACTCAAAAAAGAAAAGAAGCTCGCAAAAAAGGCTGCCGCTGCCGCCTGCCCGGCCAGCAAAGCACAGAAGTTCTTCTCTTTCCTTTTTGCCCTTGTCGGTCTCATCCTTTATTCCAAGGCTAAGAAGAACAACGAGACTGAGAAAGCAGTCATCATTCTCAATTCTCTCATGACCGGTCTTTGCGTCAAGATGGGTATTGTTATCATCGTTATGATCAAAAAGTTCATGTTCAGCTGACAAAGGTTCAACATGACCGAATAAAATGACTCGTTTTGCCGAGAATAATTTAAAACGAGAGGAAACTGATTATGAAAGAAATTACAAAAGATATGCTTATCGGCGACATTCTTGACGCCGACAGAGGAACTGCTATGTTCTTCTTTGAAATGGGTATGCACTGCCTCGGTTGCCCTTCGGCAAGAGGCGAATCTGTTGAGGAAGCTTGTGCTGTTCACGGTGTTGACGCTGATGAGCTTGTTGCAAGAGTCAACGCATACCTTGCTTCGGAGCACTGATTGTCTGAGGCTCTTGAAAAACTTTTAGAATTTTCGGCGTTGTCTTGTTCTGGCACAAACCGGAAAGCAATTTTGAAACAAAAAGCTATAATTCACAATTGGCGGTAGTATTACGCTTTTTGTGTCTTATAGCTTTTGATTTTTCCTGTCATACGCTTTGTGCCGGATAAAAGATACGCTTTGAGGAGTTTTGTTTTTGCAGACTGTTAAACTTGACGCGCGCCTTCTTTCCGTTGCCGCTTTGGTTCGACCGGGCTCACGCGTTGCGGACATCGGAACCGATCACGCCTATATTCCCGTTTACCTCTTGCAAAACGGTGTTTCGCCGTCCGCCGTTGCCGCAGATCTTCGCGAAATGCCGCTTGAAAACGCAAAAAAGACAATTAAAATGTATTCGCTGGAAAACAGAATAAAAACTGTTTTATCTGACGGACTTGACGGCATCAGCGAAAACGACTGTGACGATGTTGTTATTGCAGGCATGGGCGGGCTGCTCATGACGGAGCTTATTGCAAGAACAAATTGGCTGAAAAACAGCCGCTTCCGTCTTGTGCTTCAACCCATGAGTCATGCT
This sequence comes from Clostridiaceae bacterium, assembly GCA_016292455.1. Classification (GTDB taxonomy): domain Bacteria; phylum Bacillota; class Clostridia; order Oscillospirales; family Acutalibacteraceae; genus UBA6857. The sequence goes on along the minus strand of JAEDIL010000003.1, from coordinate 48,400 downwards.
CATGAGCTTCGCCGCTTTCTTTTGGAAAACGGATTTGACGTTGTTGAGGAACGCTGTTCAAAGGACGGTCGGCACTATTATTGTGCAATTGCAGCAGAATACACAGGGAAGGCACAGCCTTTTTCGCCTGCCGTGCCGTATGTCGGAACACTTTATCGGCATGATGATGAGATTACAAAAGCCTATCTTCAAAAACAGCTTTCCTGCCTTGAAAAGCGGTACTGCGCTTTGAAAAATGCGACTGCGGATAACGCAGCCGAGGTCGCGCGGCTTTCGGAAATAATCAACGACTTTAAAAGACTGACGGAGGAAAAAATATGATTACAGTAAAAATGGTTTCCGGGTTTATTGACCGGATTGCTCCGTATTCAACAAAATGCGAATGGGATAACTGCGGTCTGCTTGTCGGCAACGCTGATTCAGAGGTCAGAAGGGTCGGCTTTTGCCTTGATCTGACGAGTGAAACACTTGACGAAGCAAAAAAGAACAATGTTGACCTTATTGTTACTCATCACCCGATAATTTTCAGAGCTCAAAAGAACTTTCTTTCGGGAAACATGGCATATGAGCTTGCAAAAAGCGGAATAAATGCAATTTCCGCCCACACCTGTTTTGACTGCGCAGACGGCGGAGTGAATGATTATTTGTGTTCGCTTTTCTCAATCAGAAATTCTGTCGGCGTTGAAAGTGAAGAATCCGTGCGTCCAATGGCACGGGTCGGCGATATTGACCCGCTTGAACCTGATGAGCTGGCCTCTTTTGTTGCCGAAAAGCTTAACACCACGGTTCGGCTTGTTGAGGGAAAAGGAACAATTACCCGTGTTGCCGTTTGCGGCGGAGCGGGAATGTGCTTTGCAAACGAGGTTATTTCCTGCGGTGCACAAGGCTACATAACCGGTGACATCAGCCACCATGAAATGCTTGAAGCCAAGGAAAAAGGTTTGACGGTTGTTGCCGCAGGCCATTTTGAAACCGAGTATTATTCAATGGCTTCGCTTCAGAAAATGATTAACAAAGAATTTCCCGAGCTTGAAACGGTCTTGCTTTCACAAAGCAATCCCGTCAGGTTTATTAAATATAAGGATTGATTACTCATGGCACTTGATGGCATTTTTCTGTCAAAAGTTTGCGACGAGCTTCGAGAAAGCGCTGTCGGACTTCGTGTGGACAAGGTTCAGCAGCCCGGACGGGAAGAGATTGTTCTTCTTCTTCGGGGTAAGAGCGGAACTTTCCGTCTGCTCATCTGCGTTCGTGCGGACAGTCCGCGCATACATTTCACTTCACACGCTGTTCAGAACCCGTCTGTTCCGCCGATGTTCTGCATGCTGCTTAGAAAACACCTGACAGCCGCGAAAATCACTGCTGTCAGACAGCGTGAGCTTGACCGCGTGGTTTTCATTGATTTTGACGCAACAAACGAAATCAAAGACAGAGTTTCGCTCACCCTTTGCATTGAAATCATGGGAAAATACAGCAATCTGATTCTGATTAACGGTGCGGGAAAGGTTATAGATTCAATAAAGCGCGTTGACCTTACCACCTCTTCCGTCCGTCAGATTCTTCCCGGAATAGAATATAAGCTGCCGCCCGGTCAGGACAAGCTTTGCCTTGAAACCGCCGCAATTGATGAAATTGCAGATAGAATAGCCACGCTTGAAAACAAGTATCTTTCCTCTGCTGTTCTTGAATGTGTTCAGGGCGTTTCACCCGTTGCGGCGCGTGAAATTGCGTTCAGAGCAGCCGGAGAGGATATTTTTGTCGGCTCAATGACTGCCTTTCAGAAAGAGCGACTCCACCTTGTTCTTGAATTTTTGAAAAAATCGCTTCACAAGTCAAAAAGCGTTTTCATGCTGCTTGACAATGACAAAAAGCCCAGGGATATGTGCTTTTTCGATGTCGGTCAGTATGAGGGTGCTGTGAAGGTGAAAGAATATGAAAGTCCTTCTTTTCTTCTTGATGACTTCTTTTATGAGCGCGACAGAATCAATCGGATCACTCACAGAGGAGAGGAGCTTTTCAAGCTTCTGAATACCCTTGTAGAGCGTACTGCGCGCAAGCTGAACAATCAGCGTGAGGAGCTTAAACGCTGCGCGGACAGAGAGCAGCTGCGGCTTTTCGGTGAGCTGATAACCGCAAATCTTCATATTCTTCAAAAAGGCAGCTGTGTTTATGAAGTGCCGAATTACTATGATTCAATGAATCCGGTGCGTATTCCCTGCGACCCGGCTCTCACGCCCACGGAGAATGCAAACAAATACTATAAAGAATACCGCAAAGCCAAAACCGCGCAGGTTATGCTGACAAAACTGATTGAACGCGGTGAAGCTGAGCTTGTCTATTTTGAATCGGTGCTTGACGAGCTTTCGCGCGCTGAGAGTGATGCAGAACTGTCTGCAATACGGCTTGAACTGTCCGATGGCGGCTATCTAAAATCGAAAAACGCGGCGAAAAACCGTTCGCAGAAGCCGCTCGCACCGTTTGAATATCTTTCAAGTGACGGATACAGAATTCTTGTCGGCAGAAACAACATTCAGAATGATCGCCTTTCAATGAAAACGGCGGCAAAAAGCGATGTCTGGCTTCACACGCAGGGCTTTCCGGGTTCCCACGTTATAATAGTCAGTCAGAACGGCGAGGTTTCGGACAGAGCCATTGAGGAGGCGGCGGTTATTGCCGCCTGCCACAGCAAAGCGTCGCAGTCTTCGCTTGTTCCGGTTGATTATACACGCGTCAAAGCGCTCAAAAAGCCTGTCGGCGCAAAGCCGGGAAAGGTTATTTATCATGAATATTTCACAATAACGGTTAATCCCGACAAAGAGCTTGCAGAAAAGCTGTTTGTCAGATAACAGTCAAAAAAAATATGAAAGGCGGTGCCCGATGGCTTTCACTCATCTTCATCTTCATACCGAATACAGTCTGCTTGACGGCGCCTGCCGGATAGATGAGCTGATTTCGGCTCTTAAAGAAAAAGGGCAGACTGCCGCGGCAATAACCGACCACGGCGTAATGTACGGAGTTATTGAATTTTACAAAGCGGCAAAGGCCGCGGGAATAAAGCCGATAATCGGCTGTGAGTGCTATGTGGCGGCAAGAACGCGGCACGACAAGGTTCACGGACTGGACAACGAGCGTTACCACCTGATTTTACTTTGCAAAAACGAAACCGGATATAAGAACCTTATTGAAATGGTCAGCAAATCTTGGACAGAGGGCTTTTACACCAAGCCGCGAATTGACCGTGAACTGCTTGAAAAGCACCATGAAGGGCTCATTGCGCTTTCGGCATGTCTTGCCGGCGAAGTTCCGCGCTCTCTTTTGCGCGGCGACTTTGACGGCGCAAGAAAAACCGCTCTGTGGTATGACGAGGTTTTCGGCAGAGGAAACTATTACATTGAAATTCAGAATCACTCACTGCGCGAGGAGCTGACAATTCTGCCTGAGCTTATTCGACTTTCACAAGAGACGGGAATCCCGCTTGTTGCAACGAACGACACCCATTATATCAATAAGCAGGACTCTGCCGTTCAGCAGGTTCTGATTTGTATTCAGACGAACCATATTCTCGGCGAGGAAACCGGTCTTGAATTTGAAACTCAGGAGTTTTATCTTAAAACCGAGGAGGAAATGCGCTCGCTGTTTTCTTCGGCTTTGCAGGCGGTTGACAATACGCAGAAAATTGCCGATATGTGTAACCTGGAATTTGAATTCGGAAAAACCAAGCTGCCGCATTTTGAAGTTCCGAACAATATGGATCACTTTGAGTATTTCAAACGGCAGTGTTTCTACGGTCTTTGTCAGCTGAAAGGCGAGAATCCTCCGCAGGATTATGTTGACAGACTTAACTATGAGCTTTCGGTAATCAATGAAATGGGTTATGTTGATTACTATCTGATTGTCCATGATTTTATAAGCTACGCGAAAAGCAAAGGCATACCCGTAGGACCCGGAAGAGGCTCGGGCGCGGCAAGTCTTGCGGCGTATTGCATCGGGATAACGGGAATTGACCCGATGAAGTATAACCTTCTTTTTGAGCGCTTTCTCAATCCCGAGCGCGTAAGTATGCCTGACTTTGACGTTGATTTCTGCTATGTCCGCCGCCAGGAAGTAATAGACTACGTTATAAGTAAATACGGCTACGACCACGTTGCACAGATTGTCACCTTCGGAACACTTGCTGCCCGCGCGGCAATACGTGATGTCGGTCGTGTTATGGGTCTTGCATACCCTGTTGTTGACGCTGTTGCAAAGCAGATTCCGAATGAGTTGAAAATCACAATTGACAAGGCTCTGAAAGGCTCAAAGGAATTGTCGGCGGCTTATAAAACAAATGAGGATACGCGCCGGCTTATTGACATGGCAAGGCGGGTTGAGGGAATGCCGCGCCATGCTTCAACCCATGCTGCCGGCGTCGTAATAACGCGCAACGTGGTTTCGGACTATGTTCCGCTTGCCGTCAATGACGAAAGTGTTGTAACGCAGTATACAATGACTGAGCTTGAAAGTCTCGGACTTTTAAAAATGGATTTTCTCGGTCTGCGGACGCTGACTGTTATCAATGATACACTAAGAATGATCCGAAAAACCAATCCCGGCTTTTCGGAAAAAGACATAGAGATTAACGATAAAGCAACGTTTGAAATGCTTTCCGGCGGACGGACAGACGGAGTTTTTCAGTTTGAATCTGCCGGAATGCGCAGTGTGCTGACACGCCTTCGTCCTGAAAGTCTTGAAGATCTGATTGCTGTCATTTCCCTTTATCGTCCCGGTCCTGCCGACTCAATTGATACCTATATAAATAACCGTCATCACCCGGAGCAGACAAAGTATAAATGCGAGGAAGTCAGGGACATTCTTTCCGTAACCTACGGTTGCATGGTCTATCAGGAGCAGGTTATGCAGATCTGCCGGAAGGTTGCCGGCTATTCCTATGGACGCGCCGACCTTGTCCGAAGGGCAATGTCAAAGAAGAAGCTTGACGTAATGGCAAAGGAACGTGAAAACTTTGTTCACGGACTAAAAGACGAAAACGGGAACGTCCTTTGCTGCGGAGCCGTTGCAAACGGAATAAGCGAAAAAACGGCGAATGAGCTTTTTGACGAAATGTCAAACTTTGCAAAGTACGCCTTCAACAAAGCCCATGCGGCTGCATACGCCTTTGTTTCCTATCAGACAGCCTTTCTCAAATGCCATTATCCGTGCGAACTCCTTGCTGCAACGCTGACAAGTGTGCTTGACAGCTCGTCAAAGGTTTCGGCTTATATTGAAGAATGCTCGCGCCTTTCAATCAGGGTACTTCCGCCGCATGTCAACGAAAGTGATGAGGGCTTTACCGTTTCCGGAAAAGCTATCCGCTTCGGACTTCTTGCCGTAAAAAACCTCGGAAGAGGTTTTATCAGAATAATTTCGGAAAAGCGGAAAATTTCGCCGTATAAGAGCTTTGACGATTTTTGCTGCCGTACCTACGGAAAGGAGTTCAACCGCAGAGCCGTTGAAAGCCTTATCAAGTGCGGCGCATTGGACGGTCTGGGTCTTAACCGCCGCCAGATGATATATATGCTTCCTCTCATAATTGCCAACCTGGAAGACGACAAGCGGCGCAATGTCGCCGGTCAGATCGGATTTTTTGACGATGATTCCGCCTTTTCATCTGCCGAGCAGTTCAGGGCGCCGAAAATGGAGGAGCTTGAATTCGGGACACTTCTCGAATATGAAAAAGAAGTGACGGGTCTGTATCTTTCGGGGCATCCTATGGAAAAATATAAGAGCGTTTCCGGAAAACTGAGAGCAGACAGAATAGCCGACCTTCTGCGGGCCGGTGAGGAAGCATCGGAAAAGTATAAGGATAACTGTGCAGTTCTTGTTCTGGGAGCGGTTTCAGCTCTTCAACGCAAAACGACAAAAAGCAATTCAACGATGTGTTTTGTGAAGCTGGAAGACCTGACCGGAACGGCCGAATGTATTGTTTTTTCAAAGCTGTTTTCCGAAAAGGCTTTGCTGCTTCAACCGGGAAAAGTTATTCTTGTCCGGGGCAGACTCAGCCTTCGTGAGGACAGAGAACCGTCAATTATCTGCGAGAGTATCGAAAGATGTCCTGAAAACGCAGAAGATGACGTCCGAGAAAAAAAGCCGGCAAAAAAAAGAACCGGTGTTTTCATTCGGGTAAAAAGCAGGGAAGATTCAAGACTTGAAAAGCTTGGAACGCTCAAAAATATTTTTGATGGCAGCTTTCCCGTCTATTGCTATTATGAAAACAGCAGAAAGTATGAGCATTTCGGCACACTTGAAATGAGCGAACCGGTTCTTCACGAACTTGAATATATTTTCGGCGAAGAAAATGTTGCTCTGAGACGGTGAATTTTGACTTGCTCAGTTGACAATTTTTGACAATAGTGTATAATAACCGTAATATTTTTAAGATAAAGCGGAGCATATTTCCGCTTATAAAGGAGTTTTTTGAAATGATGAAAACCATCGGTGTATTGACCAGCGGCGGAGACGCTCCCGGAATGAACGCCGCAATCAGAGCCGTTGTCAGAGCCGGCTGTGAGCTTGGAATGAAAGTTTACGGAGTCAGACGCGGCTATAACGGTCTTATGGAAAATGATATGTATGAAATGAATCTTCGTTCTGTTTCCGACATTATCAACCGCGGCGGAACAATTCTCTATTCTGCAAGAAGCAATCGCTTCAAGACAGACGAGGGTATGCAGGCAGCAATCAGAGTCTGCCGTGAAAGAGGCATTGACGGTCTTGTTGTAATCGGCGGAGACGGCTCGTTCAGAGGTGCACGCGACCTTTCACTCAAAGGAATTCCCTGCGTTGCTCTTCCGGGCACGATTGACAACGACATCGGCTGCTGCGACAGCACCATCGGCTATGACACCGCAATGGAAACCATTATGCAGATGGTTGACAGAATCAGAGATACAACAGAATCTCATGACCGTTGCGCCGTTGTTGAGGTCATGGGCAGGGGAGCAGGCTATCTTGCTCTCAACGCCGGAATTGCCTGCGGTGCAACCTCAATCCTTATTCCTGAAATTCCCTATGACTTTGAACGCGACGTAATTCAGAGGATGATGCGTACTCAGAGAAGCGGAAAGGTTCATTTTATTATTATGGTTTCCGAAGCGATAGGCGGCGTTGCTGAAATGGCAAAACGTATTCAGAAGGAAACCGGCGTTGAAAGCCGCGCAACCGTTCTCGGTCATGTTCAGCGCGGAGGTTCGCCGACCGCACGCGACAGAATTCTTGCCAGCCGTATGGGTTACCATGCCGTTCAGCTTCTCAAAGAAGGAATCGGCAACAGAGTTGTTGCAATCAAAAAGGAAGAAATCGTTGACTACGATATAGTTGAAGCCCTTTCAATGGAGAATTCTATTGATCTTGATATGTACAAGATGGCGATGGATATTTCAATCTGATTTTAAAAAGTGGGATTTGATATGACCGAACAGGATAATAATGTTCACAAAGGTCACCGGCAAAAGGTAAAAGACCGCTATATGAAAACCGGCTTTGACGGTATGGCAGACCATAATATTCTTGAACTGCTTCTGTTTTTCGGAATTCCGTATAAGGATACGAATCCGATTGCCCATGAGCTCATGAATACCTTCGGCTCTTTTTCGGGAGTTCTTCATGCCGGTGTGGCAGAGCTGAAAAGCGTCAAGGGTATGACGGAAAACGCTGCCTGCCTGCTGAATATGCTTCTTCCCGTTTATAAAAGGTATTGTTCAGACCTGACAAAGGAAAGACCTATGCTTATGACTGCCGAAGAGGTTGTGGAGTATATGCGGCCTAAGTTTCTTGACACAAACAACGAGCGCGCCTATGCCCTATGTTTTGACAGCGGGCATTGTCTCATTTCCGCAAGAAAGCTTTCAGACGGCGATGTCAACAGCACTGTTCTCGATATGCGTGCTCTTGCCTGCGCCGTTCTTGAAACGAAAGCTGCCGGTGTGCTCCTTGTACATAACCACCCGAACGAAATTCCGCTTCCGTCTGCGGGCGACATTGAACAGACAAAGATAGCTTATTCTTTTTTGCAGACGATGAAGGTTAGCCTGATGGATCACATCATAATTGCAAAGAGCGGTTATTGCTCAATGATTTCCGTTCCAAAATTTACTCATTTATTTTACGGACTTGATCCGCTGTTTTAAAGGTGGCGCTATTTTATGTTCAATGCTCAGAAAGTAAAAGATGAATGTGTTCTTTGGATCCGTGACTTTTTTGAAAAGAACGGAAAGGACTGTACGGCTGTTGTCGGAATTTCCGGCGGAAAGGACAGTTCGGTTGTTGCCGCGCTTTGCGTTGAAGCGCTCGGAAAAGACCGTGTAATCGGCGTGCTTATGCCGAACGGTGTGCAGAGCGATATTGACTGCGCAAAGCAGCTTGTTTCTCATCTCGGAATAAAACATTATATTGTCAACATCAGGAGCGCTGTTGACGGTCTGCTTTCGAATCTGCCGGAGGAACTTGAACTTACCGCGCAAACAAAGAATAATCTGCCGGCAAGAATCAGAATGGCTACTCTTTATGCAATCGGTCAGTCAAGCAACGGCCGTGTTGCGAATACCTGCAATCTTTCTGAGGATTGGGTGGGCTATGCAACCAGATACGGCGACGGAGCCGGTGATTTTGGCCCGGTTTCACACCTGACTGTTGCCGAAGTGAAGGCAATCGGAATGGTTCTCGGTCTTCCGGAAAACCTTGTGAACAAGGTGCCGATTGACGGTCTTTGCGGAAAAACTGATGAGGATAACCTCGGCTTCACTTATGCCGTCCTTGACAAATACATCAGAACAGGTGTCTGTGAGAATGAGGAGACGAAAGAGCGCATTGATGCAATGCACCGGAATAATCTTTTCAAGCTTCAGATGTTCCCGACATTTGTTCCCGACGAGACAGACATCTGATTTATAAGCAATTTGCGGCGGCTGCAGGGCATTGGTGTGAGCGCTGCCGTTTTTGTCGTAGGTTTTCTCATAACAGACTGCAAAATCGCCTATGGGACTTGACAAATCAGGACAATGATAGTAAAATTTTTGTGTTATATTTATAAAAGCTGTGAGAAAGAAACAAGCTTTTCCTCTTTTCAGAGAGCGGGGCTCCCGGCTGAAAAGCCCTGCAAAGAAAGGAAAGCCTTGTGCTGCTTTTGAGCTTCCTCCGAAAGGAAGGACGCAGGTCTGCGTTAATGACGGCGGCTTTTGCCGCGCAAGTGGTGCTTTTTGCGCAAACCGGGTGGTACCGTGGGCTTTTGCTCACCCCGGAGGAGTGTGGAGGAGCATCTTTTTTTATTGAAAGGATCTGATCAGTATGGAATGGATGGGTCTCAATGAGATCAGAGAAAAATTTCTCTCGTTTTTTGAAAGCAAGGATCATCTGAGAGCGAACAGCTTTTCCCTTGTTCCTCAGAACGACAAGAGCCTGCTTCTTATCAACGCTGGCATGGCCCCGTTGAAAAAGTACTTCACCGGTGAGGTGACTCCGCCGTCAAAGCGAATGACAACCTGCCAGAAGTGCATCAGAACACCGGATATTGAACGCGTCGGAATTACCGCAAGACACGGAACATATTTTGAAATGCTGGGCAATTTCTCGTTCGGGGATTATTTCAAGCATGAAGCAACGGCGTGGGCGTGGGAGTTCTGCACAAAGGTTATGAAAATGCCCGAAGACAAGCTGTGGGTAACAATATATCAGGATGACAATGAAGCGTACGACATCTGGACAAAAGAAGTCGGCGTTGCTCCCGAAAGAATTGTAAGACTTGGCAAGGAGGATAACTTCTGGGAGCATGGTGCAGGACCCTGCGGACCTTGCTCGGAGATTTATTTTGACCGCGGCGAAAAATACGGCTGCGGCTCGCCCGACTGTGCGCCGGGATGCGACTGTGACCGCTACACCGAATTCTGGAACCTTGTTTTCACTCAGTTCAGCAATGACGGCGAGGGCAACTATACAAAGCTGAAAAGCTGCAATATCGACACCGGTATGGGTCTTGAAAGGCTTGCCTGCATTATGCAGGGCGTTGATAACCTTTTTGAAGTTGATACAGTCCGCAACATCATGAAGCATGTGATTGAAATATCCGGAGTTCAGTATCATACAAACGAAAAACAGGATATTTCCCTTCGCGTTATCACTGACCATATAAGAAGTACAACATTTATGATAAGTGACGGTGTAATGCCGTCAAATGAGGGAAGAGGATATGTTCTCCGTCGTTTGTTGCGCCGTGCCGCTCGCCACGGAAAGCTGCTCGGAATTAACCGCACTTTCCTTTACGAAGTATGCGAAACGGTTATCAATGAGAACAAAAACGCTTATCCCAATCTTGAAGAAAAGCATGACCTGATTGTCAAGGTCATCAAGGCGGAGGAAGAAAGCTTTGCCAAAACCGTTGACAACGGTCTTTTGCTCCTTAATTCGATTATTGAAAAGAGCGACACAAAGGTGCTCTCCGGTGCAGACGCTTTCAGACTTCAAGACACATTCGGTTTCCCGATTGACCTGACTAAGGAAATTCTTGCTGAAAAAGGCTTCTCAGTCGTAGAAGATGTTTTCAGAAAGCTTGTTGAAGAAAACAGAATCCGCACCCGTGCGGCACGCAAGGATGCCGGAGCTGAAGCGTGGAAAGGAACGGGCTCAGCAACAAAAGGCATTGTTAATACTCAGTTTACCGGATATTCATCTCTTGAAGGTGAAGGAACAGTCATTGCTGTTGTTTCGGACGGCGAAAAAGCAGATTTTCTCACAAGCGAAAACGAAGGAATTCTTGTTTTTGATGTCAGTCCGTTCTACGGTGAGAGCGGCGGACAGGTCGGCGACAAGGGTCTGATCAGAACCGAAAATGCTGTTTTTGAAGTGACCAACACAACAAAAACTGCAGACGGCGTCATTCTCCACCACGGCAGAATTGTTGAGGGTGAGAATATAGCCGTTGACGAAAAGGCAGTTCTTTCGGTTGACAGAACGAAGCGCGATTCTATAAAGCGCAACCATACCGCTGCCCATCTTCTTCAGGCGGCGTTGAGAAAGACTCTCGGAACCCATGTTGAGCAGGCAGGTCAGCTTGTTGACGAAAACATTGTCCGTTTTGACTTTGTTCATTTTTCTGCAATGACGGGCGATGAAATCAAAGCTGTTGAGAACGCAGTCAATGAAGTGATTCTTTCTGCGTTGCCGGTTGAGACGAGGGAAATGCCGATTGAGGAAGCAAAGAAGCTCGGAGCAATGGCATTGTTCTCAGAAAAATACGGAAGCACGGTACGCGTTGTGAAGATGGGCGATTATTCAATTGAACTTTGCGGCGGAACTCATGCGGAAAACACCGGCAATCTCGGACTTTTCAAAATTCTTTCGGAATCATCGGTTGCCGCAGGCGTGCGGAGAATTGAGGGTGTAACAGGCTTCAACAGCCTCTCGCTTCTTAATGATAACTCAAAACTGCTCCATGACATTGCTGCCGTTTTGAAAACCGCAAATGTCAAAGATGTTCTTCAAAGAGCAAGCGCCGTAATGGCTGAACTGAAAGAAAAGGATAAGGAGATTGAAAAGCTTTCCGGCGTCATTGCAAATGCAAAGACTCAGTCTATTCTTGAAAGTGTCGTGGAAGTCGGCGGACTTAAAGTTGTCACCGCTCTTCTTGAAGACGTGCCGGTTCCCGAGCTTAGAAAAATGTGTGACCTCGTCAGAAGCAAAGGCGAGGATTATGTAGGCGTGATTACGGCGGTTCAAAAGGAAAAGTCAAGCGGCAACATCTGCGTTTGCTGCGGAAAGTTTGCCGTTGAGCTTGGTGCCCACGCCGGAAATATCGCAAGAGAGATTGCAAAGCTTGCCGGAGGTTCGGGCGGCGGAAAGCCGGACAGCGCAATGGCAGGAGCAAAGGATATTGCGGCACTTCCCGAAGCATTGAAAAAGGCAACCGGAATTGTTGAAAGCATGCTCAAATGATTTTTTGATTGTTCAATACGGAGGAATGTTATGAAAAAGATAGTGACAGTTTTAATTGCTTTTGCATTGATTTTTGCCTGTACTTTCCAGAGCTTTGCCGGAAACAACGGAAAAATGTATGACGTGTATGTGCCCGAGGGCTTTACCGAAACCTTGTCTGTCAACGGCGAGATTGTCTATGAGAACGAAAAGACGGGCTCATCAATTGATATTTTGCTTTCTGAAAATAACAGCAGGCTGTTTTATGTCGGCGCAAGCGAGGAAGCGCAAAAGAGCTTTACCGACGATTTTATGGCTGAACTGATTTCGCAGACAAATAAGGCAGCGGAGGGAAAAGGATACTCCGTCACCTATGAAGACACGAACTACTGTGAAAAGAGTCTTGAATTCATAAAAGGCTTTGAAATCACCTGCAAAGGCACAAAAACAACAAACGACGGAAAAAAACCGGTAAGCTTTGATTCCGAGTTCTATTTCTTTTCAACAAAAGACCTTGTCATTAAAATTCAATGCAGGTTTTTCAGCGAAAAGGACAAGGAATCTGCCGGAAAGATGATTTCGGCTTTCAGAATGGACGGAGAGGTTCTGACGGCAGACAACATTATGGACAGTCTTCCGAGCGTATGGATTCTTGCGGTTCCGCTTGCGCTGATTGTTCTTATTGTCGTGATAATTGTTATTGTTAAGAAAAACAAGAAAAAAACAAAAGGTGGAAAGTCAGAAGAATAAATCTTTCAGGAGGATTATCATGGATTGTATCTTTTGTAAAATTGCAAACGGCGAAATTCCTGCAACCAAAGTTTATGAAGATGAAACTGTTGTTGCGTTCAACGATCTTTCACCGCAGGCGCCGGTTCATGTGCTTATTATACCGAAGCAGCATATAGGCAGCGCGGCAGAGCTCGATTCTTCAAACAGCGGCGTTGTTGCACACATTTTCGAGGTTGCGGCAAAGCTCGGTAAAGAGTTAGGACTAGAAAACGGGTACAGAATTGTGAATAACTGCGGCGTTGACGGCGGACAGACCGTTCAACATCTTCATTTCCATTTCATGGGCGGCCGTCAGTTCGGCTGGCCCGCAGGCTGAGAAAAAAGTATTATTATAAAAGGACAGTGTTGAACTATGGAAACTTACAAAATGAGAATTGCGGGACTCGAAAGAGAGCTTCCGATCTGCAAAGTCAATGATAAGCTTGACATTGCTGCATTTGTTATTTTCGGCGATGTAGAAATTACTGTTGCTTCCGCAACCGAGCTTCTAAAAAAATGTCCGGAGTTCGATTATATCGTTGTTCCCGAAGCAAAGGGAATTCCGCTCGCTTATGAAATGGCAAGACAGAGCGGAAAGCCTTATTACGTCTGCCGCAAGGGCGCAAAGCTTTATATGAAAAATCCGGTTTCGGTCAATGTCCGTTCAATAACAACTGCAAAAGAGCAGACGGTTTTTCTTGACGGAAACGAGGGGGAAATTCTCCGCGGCAAGCGCGTAATTATTGTTGACGACGTAATAAGCACAGGTGAATCGCTCACGGCTGTTCGTGCTTTGCTTGACAAGTTTGACGCAGACGTTGTCGGTCAGGTTGCCGTTCTCGCCGAAGGCGACGCTGCTGACCGCGATGACATCATCTTCCTTGAAAAGCTTCCGCTCTTCTTTAAATAATCTTTTTGCCCGGGTGAGAATATGAAAAGGCCGCTTGCTGTTGTCGGTTTCACAATGCTTCTGGTTTTGTTTCTGCTTTGCATTGCTCAGAAAATGACAATTACTGTTTTGATGTGCGAACTTTTTCTCATTTCGTTTGCTTGCGCACTGATTTTTAAAAAATTCAGACAGACTGTTTTCCTGCCGGTTGTTTTTGGCTCGGCAGCGGCAGCCTGTCTGCTTTTTATTGCTTTTGAATGTTTTGTTTTTCTTCCGGCAAAAGACTATTGCGGTGAAAGAATTGAAATAACGGCCGTTGTTGAAGAATGTCCGTATGAAAGCTCAAACGGAAAAAGGCTGTATTTTCTTGCTTCATTGGTTTCCTGTGACAAAAAGGAAGCGAAAGGTTATGTTCGCCTTTCTTTTCCGGCTCATGAGTGGAAGAAAAACACACCGCTTCTGCCTGCTCAGACGAAGACACTTGAAGCCGGTGATGAAGTAACCTTTGTCGGAAAGCTATACCCTATTGCGCAAAACGAAAAGTCATTCAGAAATTATTTCAAAAGCAAAGGATTGTGTCTTGCGGCATATCCGCTCGGTGAGGTAACCGTCAGAAAAGGGGTTGTCAGGAGCTTACGGACATTTTTTATGCATGAGCGAAAAAAAGCAATCAACCAGATTCTCAGCTCGTTTGACAGCGATATTAACGGCGTTGTTTTGTCGGCACTTATTGGGGATAAGGGTTATATTTCGGAAGAAACATACAGCGCTTTTTATAAATCGGGAACGGCTCACACCATGGCTGTTTCCGGTCTGCACCTTTCAATCTGGATAATTTTTATTCTTGAAATTCTGCGGAAAAGGGGTGCGGTTTCAAAAGCAGTCGTGATTTTTATGATGCTTTTTGTTCTTCTTATAATGTTCTTTGCCTCTTTCAGCGGTTCTGTCAAGCGTGCCGGACTCATGATGCTGCTTTATCTTTGCTCTGAGCTTTTCTCGGGAAAAGCAGACAGTCTGAACTCCCTCGGCTTTTCTGCTGCTGTGGTGCTGATTCAGAATCCGTATTCTGCGGTGAATCCCGGCTTTGTCCTTTCGTTTGCTGCAACATTTTCGATTGTTGCTTTTGCTGTTCCGGTTTCAGAACTGCTTCTGGAACGCTTTAAAAAGCGCAGGAGACTTAAAAAGATTCCGAAGCTTCTGAACACTGTTGTCGTTAGCGTAATTATCAGTCTTTTTGCAGAGCTTGCAACTCTGCCTTTTCAGATACATTATTTCGGAGGTTTTTCAACGGTCGGAGCGATAACTAATCTGCTGTTCCTGCCTGCGTTTTCTCCGGCGGTCTTGTGCAGCGGTCTTTATGTGATGTTCTATTTTGTTCCCGTTTTTTCAAAGTTAATTCTGCTTCTTGCTCAATTCGCCGTCAGATACTGTGTTTTTACTGCTGAACTTATGTCCTCTTTTAGATACTCATACATCGAGGTAAGTGACCGGTGTACTTTGCCGGCGGCGATTATTTCTGCTGCTGCTTTTGCGGCGTTGTATTATATTCTTCGGCGTGAAAGAAAAAAAGAGCGCGAATTGTTGCGCCTTTTAGCTTGATATTGACGGGAAAAAATTATATAATGTTGCTGTTGATTCTGGAAATGCGCTATTATGCTGCGGTCGGGAGGTGGTTTTATGACAACATATAATGAGGCAGAGCTTAAAAGGCACCTCAGAACTAAGGAATTTCATCCCGTTTATCTGATTTTCGGTGATGAAAACTTTCTGAAACTCCATTATGCCGAGCTCCTTTCCTCTTCGATAGTTGACAAGGCGTTTGAAAGCATGAACCTTGACCGCTTTGACGGAAAGTCAACGGATCTCCGGGAAGTTTTTGAACGTGCATCAATCCTTCCGATGCTGAGCACGCGGCGTTGTGTTGTTGTTGAAGATTATAAGCTCGAAGGAATTTCGGAAAGCGACGCAAAGCTGCTCGAAGCGTCTTTGCCGAAACTCTCAGCAGAGTCTGTTGTGATTTTTGTTCAGACAACTGATAGCTTCAATGAAAAGAACGGAAAAAAGGCCATATCAATTATTGGAAAATACGGCGCAGTCTGCAAACTTGAAAAAAGGAGAGGAAACGAGCTGATAAAGCCTCTTATCTCTTCTGCTTCAAAGCAGGATTGCGTTTTGCCGCCTGCTGTTGCCCGGTACCTTGTCGCCTGCGTCGGAGACGATTTCAATGTCCTTATTAACGAGCTTTCAAAGGTTTGCAATTACGCCGGCAGCGGAGAAATCACCAAAGCTCACATTGATGCAGTGGCGGTAAAAACCGTTGATGCGCGCGTCAGTTCGCTCACACGCGCGCTCATATCCGGTGACTTTGAAAAAGCCTATGATGTCCTGAATACGCTTGTTTCTCAGCGTGTCGAACCGAACTATATACTTGGCTCGATAATAGGAACTTATGTTGACATGTATCGCGCGAAGGTTGCTTCTCAGAGTGCAGACGGGATAAAGAGTCTGACGCCGCTTTTTAACTATAAAGGCAGGGAGTTTGCCATCAACTATGCCGTTCGGGACGCTTCAAAAATTGAGCTTTCGCGCATTCGCTCTTGCCTTGATGAACTTTCAAAAGCAGACATGAAGCTCAAAGGCTTCGGCGGCTCGGAAGTCCTTGTCATTGAACAGCTCATGGTCAAGCTGCTGCTCATTGCAAATGGTGAGCGCGTATGATAAAGCTTGACAGACCTGTGATTGTTGAAGGGAAATATGATGTCATCAGGCTTTCTAACATAATTGATGCCCTGATTATCAAAACCGATGGCTTCGGAATTTTCAAAGATAGGGAAAAGCAAAGCCTTTTGCGCCGTCTTGCCGGAAAAAAGGGAATCATCGTTCTTACGGACAGCGACTCAGCCGGTTTTCTGATCCGCAACTTTATTGCCGGAATTGTTCCGCCTGAAAAAATCACCCACGTTTATATTCCTGACATTTTCGGAAAGGAAAAGCGAAAAGAAGCACCGTCGGCTGAGGGAAAACTCGGAGTTGAAGGTATCTGCGAAGAACTGCTGCTTGAATCGTTCAGGAAAGCCGGAGTCACTGCAACTGCCTCGGTTGAAAAACGGCGACTGATTACTAATATTGACCTTTATGAAGCGGGACTTTCCGGCGGAAAGGACAGCGCCAAAAAAAGAAAAGAGCTTTTGAAAAGGCTTTCTCTGCCTGAAAGAATGTCTGCTTCATCGCTCATAAAGATACTTAACTCTTTTGTGACGTATGAAGAATTTGAAAAAAACGTAAGGGAGCTGTTTGAATGAGAATCGGTCACGGCTACGATGTGCACCGTCTGACGGAAAACAGAAAGTTGATTCTGGGCGGTGTGCAAATTCCGTTTGAAAAAGGCTTGCTCGGTCATTCCGACGCCGATGTTTTGCTGCATGCAATTTCCGATGCGCTGCTTGGTGCAGCCGCTCTCGGAGATATAGGAAAGCTTTTTCCTGACAGCGACCCGAAGTACAGGGGCGCAGACAGTCTTGCTCTTTTGAAAACAGTGTGCAAAGAGGTTGAAAAAAGCGGATTTCACGTTGAAAACCTTGATGCAACCATTCTCTGCCAGAATCCTAAGCTTCGCCCGTTTATTGACGAAATGCGAAGTAATATTGCCTCTGTTTGCGGTATTGATGTTTCCTCGGTCAGCGTCAAAGCAACAACCGAGGAGGGACTCGGTTTCACCGGCTCGGGAGAGGGAATCGCAGCCCACGCTGTCTGCCTGCTTGAAAGTGTATAAACAAAAGAGAATACGAGCGCTTTTTCCGGTGTTATCCGAAAAATCATCAATCTGTTTAACAGGCTTTTCAAAATCAATCAGCGTTGCTCTTGCAGAAAAAAACTTCGTTGGTAAAACATGATAATATTAACGCCACCGGAAAAACCGGTGGCGTTGCAATTTGGAAAAATATGAAAAATCTCAATCGTCAAGATCTTTATCAAAATCGAGAATTCTGCCGGTTTTAGCGTCAATTGAGTATTCATATTCCATGTTGCCCACATGAAATTCAACCTCGTACTCATATACGCCGTCATCTTTTTCAAGCTGTACTTTTCTGAAAGAAACTTCGTTTGCGTTAAGGCCTGAGTGGTCAAGTGCAATTGACTTCGCTTTGCTTATACTGATGAAGTCCGAGGTGCTTGATTTCTTCGTTGTTGTTTCGGCGGGCTTGGTGACTGACTGGTTTGTTGCAGAGGGATTTTTTGTTGCAGGTTTGTTTTTGTCAATATCTTTTCCAAGAATTGCGCCGGTCAGAGCGTCAATTGAATACTCGTATTCGGTATTTCCTACATGAAACTCAATTTCATATTCAGCCCTGCCGTCGTCACGGTCAAGCTCTGCTTTTGTAAAGGTTACACCGGAACTGCTGACTCCTGCGTCCGAAAGAGCAATATATTTCGCTTTTGCTGCCGAAATATACGAAGGAGCGGGTTTTGTTGTGTTCTGCGGCGCAGATGTTGCAGGTTCGGTTACAGCGGGAGCTTTTGTGGCAGAAGGCTCTGTTGTCACCGGCGCTGTGGCTTTTACAGCTGTGGGTTCTTCATCTGTGTCAATCTCTTTGTCAAGAATTTTACCGGTTTTAGCGTCGATTGTGTATTCATATTCAGTTCTTCCGACGTAAAACTCAACTTCGAACCTGTTTGTTCCGTCATCACGTTCCAGTTTGGTCTTTCTGAATGTGACATCACCTCTTGAAACGCCGGCGTCTTTAAGAGCGACAGACTGAGCTTTGTCGGCTGAAATATACTCCGAAGACGCTCTTGTTGCTTCTTCCTGAGAAGATGCCGTAGGCGCAGCAGCAGTTGCCTGTGTTGTTGCGGCGAGTGTTGATTCTGTCGTCCGGGCAGGTGTTGCGAAAGTGAAGAATGTTCCTGCGGCTATCACCAAACCGAGAACGAGGGAGCAAATAATAACAGCTGATTTTTTCATGGGATGGACCTCCTTTGTTTTATTACAGGCTCAGTATAACCCCGAAAAGTTAGAACTTCATTAGAGGACAGGAAAAATTACAAAAAACTCACTGCCGTTGTTTTTCTCACTTCTGACGTCAACTCGGGCTTTGTGTATCTCGGCGATTTCCTTGACAAATGCCAGACCGAGTCCGGTTCCGCCGCTGCTTCTTGAAGCGTCGGCGCGGAAAAACCTGTTCCAGATTTTTCCGAGATCTTCTTTGCTGATTCCGACTCCGTTGTCCCTGACGGAAAGGACAGCTTTGTCTTTTTCTTTTTTCAGAGTAACGGTTGTTTTTCCGTTCTCTTTACCGTAACGGTAGGCGTTAGAAATAAGATTTACGCAAAGTCTCGTCAGAAGCTCAAAATTACCGTAAACGAAAATATTTTCTTCGATGTCGGAATTCAGTTCAATGTTTTTTTCGCTGATGAGGGCCATATCTTCGCAAACCGATGAAACACACTCCGAAAGATTAAGCTTTTCTTTTTTAATTTCGCCTGCGCCGCGCTCAATCCTTGAAAATGTAAGCATATCGTTGATAACGCGGCTCATTTTTTTTGTTTGTCTTTCAATGAGTTCGAGCGCTTCGGCATATTCTTCTTTTGTGTCCTCGTTTTCAAGACTGAAACGGCATTGTGCGCCGATTACGGAAATCGGCGTGCGCAGTTCGTGCGAAATGTCAGATGTCAGCTGCTGCTCTTTGTTGAAAGAGTCTTCAAGCCGTTCAAACATTGCATTGAAAGAGTCTGCCATCGAGCGGACCTCGCTGCTGCCGCCTTCAATTTCTATTCGTTTTGAAAGGTCGTTTCCGCTTTCAATGTCCTCCGCTGCTTTTTTTATTTCAAGCATCGGGGCAAGGGCGCGCTTTGAAATCAAATAGCCGCCGATTATTGCAATAAGAATAAGAAAAGGAATGAAAATCAGGACAGCCTTTGTAATTGTATTAACCTGAGAAATGCTGTATTCCGCGCTGACAGTTCCGCGAAGCCAGAGACGACTGTCTTTAAGCGCCGGAAAATTCAGTATAACGTCATAGACGTAATAAGTTGTTTTGCCGGCCCTGACGATGCTGACATGCTTATCGTTGAATTCGGGGACTTCCTCGCTTGAAAAGTGGGTGCCGTCTCCGTAAACAAGCCCGTCGTCATCATACAGCGCAGTTTCAATTCCGTTTACCGAACGTACGAAGTCGTCGTCAACTTCAATATAGCCGTTTTTATAGTTGATTGCAAGGTCATAAGGGTCATCGAATTCCAGTTCGTCATGTTCAAGATAAAACTCAATTTCGTCAAAGTTGTCATGTACCGTTGCAATAAGGTTTTCACGAATCCCCCTGCGAATAACAGCGCTGCTGACTGCAAGGGTGACAAAAACCGCCGCAACCGAAATGATAATCACTGCTGTTGAAAACCAAAGCGTGATTTTAGTAATCAGCGAACATCTTTTCATTTTTCTTCCCTCAGAACATAGCCGTTTCCTCTGACAGTGTGAATCAACTTTGCTTCAAATCCGTTGTCAATTTTCCTGCGAAGATAGCTGATGTAAACATCTATCACGTTGGTGCCGCCCTCGTAATCAAAATTCCAGATGTGGTTTTCAATCTTTTCCCGGGAAAGGACAATGCCTTTGTTCATGATCAGATATTCAAGCAGCGCGTATTCTTTGGCTGAGAGTTCAATTGTTTTTCCGCCTCGAGTCACGGTTTTTGAGGCTGTGTCAACGCTCAGATCGAGAGCAGTAAAAACATTTGAAGAAGCACCGCTGCTTTTTCTCAGCATTGCCCGTATTCTTGCCGAAAGCTCATCAAATGAAAAAGGCTTAATGAGGTAATCGTTTGCGCCTGTATCAAGTCCGGTCACTCTGTCGCTGATTGAATCCTTTGCAGTCAGAATAAGAACGGGAGTATGATTGCCTTTTGCGCGAAGCTCATGCAGGAGAGTCAGCCCGTCTTTTTTCGGCATCATTATATCCATAATAATTCCGTCATACTCAGCGGCGGCGAGAAAATCCTCGGCCTCTTCGCCGTCAAAGCAGCGGTCAACGCTGTAACCGTCAATTTTCAGTTTGTTTGCAATGATTTTATTCAGGTCTTTCTCATCCTCAACAACAAGAAGTCTCATAGAAGCATCTCCGTTCAAAGTCTTTGCCGCCGGAAACGGCGGCAGGTTGATTATATCACAGTTCTTGAAAAATTCAAACAGCTGCCGCCGAAGCGGCAACTGTTTATTCCGATATTATTTGTTGAAAAAGCTTTTAATAGCTTCGATGATGCTCATGATCCATTTGATGAGGGCGAAGTCTGAGAACTCAATGTCCTTTTCCTTTTCAGCCCTGATGATTTTTCCGGTGAGAGCATTGATTTCATAATCGTAGTCAACCTTGTCAGCGTGGAAATCAACTTCATAAACTGCAACACCGTTGTCAAAGTCAAACTGAACTTCAACCTTTGTAGCCTTGGAAGCGTCAACGCCTGCGTGTTTAAAAGCAATCCGCTTAGCCTTTGCTTTGCCGATGTAGTTTGCGTCAACAACAGGAGCGTTGGTGTCAGACTTGTCAACTTCAAAATTTACGATTGCGCCGGTCTTTGCGTTGACATCACAGCTGTATTCTGTCTTGTTGTAGTAGAATTCAACATCATAAACAGCAACACCGTTGTCATAGTCAAATTCGCAGTTTACAAAACGGGCTTTGTCAGCGGAAATGCCGGCTTTTTCAAATGCGATTTCTTTTGCTTTTGCTTCTCCGATGTAGCCGGAAGCGAAGACACCGGTTGCTGCGATGCTGAGGCAGAGGATGCAGGCGAGGATGACGGAAATGATTTTTTTTGTTGTTTTCATGGTAGTGATTCCTTTCAATATATTTATTTTTTTTGCAAGTGGTTTGCTTTTTGTTTGCATTCCCTTGCTGTTGTGATTAGAGTATATTTGACAATTATTAGAGAATGATTAGAACAGAAAATTTTTTGAAAAAATATTTTTCTGGCTCTTGACTTCATACCGGATACATATTGTATAATCTTTATGCGAGACTTTAAACAAAAAAATGAAAAGGTGATATGAATGAAGGATTTTACTTATTGCACTCCCACCAAACTGATTTTCGGAAAAGACTCAATTAATAAGCTTCCCGGTGTTCTTCGCCCGCTCGGAAAAAGAGTTCTTCTTACCTACGGCGGAAATAGCATCAAAAGAATCGGTCTTTACGATGAAGTGAAGAGATTGCTTAAAGATTTTGAAGTTTATGAGCTCGGCAATATTGAGCCGAACCCGAAATATACCACCAGCGTTCTCGGCGGTGTCAGAATTTGCAAGGAACATGACATTGACGTTGTTCTGGCTGTCGGAGGCGGAAGCGTGCTTGACTGTTCAAAGGCAATCTGCGCCGGCGCACTCTATGACGGCGAGCCATGGGATCTTATTACATACAAGGTAAAGGCAAAAAAAGCTTTGCCGCTTGTTGACGTTCTCACGCTTGCGGCGACGGGCTCAGAATATGACAGTGGTTGCGTAATTTCAAGAACGGAAACAAATGACAAGGTCGGTTATATTGACGAGCTTCTTTTTCCCGTTGCTTCAATTCTTGACCCGTGCTACACATTTTCAGTGCCGAAAAAACACACTGCGGCCGGCGCTGCCGATGCCATCAACCATATTATTGAACAGTATTTCTGCAAGGAGCATTCTTCACTGGCTGACGGAATGTGCGAAGCCGCAATCAAAAGTCTTATCAAGTGTGCGGAAATCTGTCTGCGTGAGCCGGAAAACTATGAGGCGAGGGGAGAGTTCATGGTTGACTGTTCGCTTGCCTGCAATAAAATTCTCTCAATCGGAAACAGTCCTTCCGGTTGGCCGTGCCATGGCATTGAGCACGCTCTGAGCGCATATTATGACATTACTCACGGAGAGGGTCTTGCAATCATCACTCCGCGTTGGATGCGTAAAATTCTGAACGAGAATACTCTTGAACGCTTTGTCAGCTTCGGCACTCACATTTTCGGTATTGATTCCACACTTCCCGAAGCGGAAATTGCAGAAAAAACCATTGAAGAGACCTATAAGCTGTTTGAGTCATTCAAAATTCCGATGCACCTTCGTGAGGTTGGCATTGACGAAAAGCGCCTTGGCGAAATGGCGCATCATATTGCCGTTAACGAGGGACTTGACAGAGCGTGGGCGCCGCTTTCGGAAAAGGACATCCTTGAAATTCTTGAAGCTTCTCTTTGATTGAACAAAGATAAAAACTAAAAAACCGCTCAGTGTTTTCACCGGGCGGCTTTTTCTCCGAAACGCCCGATGAACACGTCTTTTCCTTTCTGTTGAAAAGAAAATGTGTCGATAAGACGCTTCAACGCGAGCCAAAACGGCTCACAATCTATATTCCGAATACGCCGGGCTTCCCCGCGTTATTCAGATAAGCGGGAAGCCGCAAACGCATTTCTCAGCCGCAAAACGAATGGCGGCCGTTTAAGCTTTCCGCTGAAAATATTATTGCCGCGCAAAAAGGGACAATGCGCGGCAATTTTTTCCGTTATTTTGAACTGAGAATATTTTTCATAATTCTTGCGGCTTTATAAATGTCTCCGCAGCCGAGCGTAATTATCAGGTCGCCCGCCTGAGCGTTGGCAGTAACATATTCCGAGACCTCTTCAAAAGTGTTGAACCAGACGCTGCCGGGAATTTTTTCGGCAAGGTCTTTTGTGAAAACATTATAGGTGTTGACCTCTCGTGAACCCATTATTTCCGTCATCACACAGCGGTCCGGAATCTGAAGAACACGGGCAAAATCATCGAGCAGCATGGCGGTTCTTGAATATGTGAATGGCTGAAAAACTGCCCAGACATTATTATATCCCATTTTCATTGCGGCGGTGAGAGTTGCTTCAAGCTCATGCGGATGGTGGGCGTAATCGTCGGCAATCGTGATGCCGCAAAACTCACCGAGAATTTCAAATCTGCGTCCTGCACCGGAAAAGGCTTCAATTCCCTTTTCACAATCCGTATAGCTGACGCCTGAGTTGACAGCGGCGGCAAAGGCGGCGAGAGCATTGAGAACATTGTGTTTTCCGGGAATGTTGAGTCTCAGGTGAGCGAGCCTGTTCTGACCGCTCATCACGTCAAATTCAGGGAAAGCACCGCGGTTGAAAGTAATGTTCTTCGGGTAGTAATCGTTTTTCTCACTGAAACCGAAGGTAATTTTCTTTTTTTCAATTCCGTCAACGGCTCTGAGCGTATTTTCATCGTCACCGTTGATTATGAGCGTATGTGTTGTGAGGAGTGAAAACTTCCGGAATGAATTGATAATATTATCAAGAGTTTTGAAGTAGTCAAGGTGGTCCTCATCAATGTTGAGAATGACCGCAACGTCAGGGGAAAGGTCAAGGAAGGTGTCAACAAATTCACATGCTTCGCAGACCATTGTTTCGCTCTTTCCGCTCCTGCCGTGGCTGTCAATGAGCGGAAGTTTTCCGCCGATAACAGCTGTAGGATCTTTGTCCGCCATAACGAGAATCTGTGTCAGCATGGAGGTGACAGTTGTTTTTCCGTGGGTTCCGCAAACTCCGATACAGTCCGAAAAGCGCCTTGTGATCGCGCCGAAAAGCTTTGAGCGTTCAAAGGTCGGAATTGAGCTTTTCTTGGCGGAGCAGAGCTCCGGATTATCCGGAAGCAGGGCGGCGGTATAAACAATCATTTCAGCGCCCTTGATGTTTTCTGCTTTCTGACCCATAGTGATTTCAACTCCTAGCGAACGGAGTTTGTCGATGTTGTCTCCGGGGTTGTTGTCCGAGCCAGTGATTTTGTATCCCCATGAAAGGAGGATTTCAGCCAGCGGACACATGCCCGAACCGCCGATCCCGATAAAATGGATATGCCTGACCTTTTTGAGAAGTTCATCTATTTCGTATGTCATTGTTTCACCTTCTCTTTCTTTGTCCATACATTATATTGCAAAACGGGTGAATAGTAAACAATTTTTTAAAAAAAAAGCGTAAAAGTCCGACCTGTGCGCTGCTGCATGTGTTTTTGTTGACAAAATATGGTGCAGATGATAAAATCTAACGGGTGAAGAACGCTGTTCCTTGCGTTCGGCAAGACAACTTGATTTGCTCAGTAGAATAAGCGGATACTTCTGACGGACATGGGGGCGAAAGCATGAAAAACGAAAGCTATGTTATTGAGCCTGTTGCACATATCCGCTCTCCATTTCGTGAGAAATTCGGAATTCCACGCCAGAGCGGACTCGCCGAAAGCGTCGAAGCAAAAATAGTTTTCAACGAGCCGTACGGTGAGCCTGAGGCTTTCAGAGGAATTGAAAGCTATTCACACCTTTGGTTGATCTGGAAGTTTACGAATGCAAAATCAACCGCGTTTTCTCCTACTGTTCGCCCGCCAAAGCTTGGGGGAAACAAAAGAATGGGCGTTTTTGCTTCACGTTCTCCGTATCGTCCGAATTCGCTCGGACTGTCCTGTGTCCGGCTCCTTCGGGTTGAAAAAGGGGAGCACGGTCGGGTTGTTCTTGTTGTCGGCGGATCCGACCTCATGGACGGCACTCCGATATATGACGTGAAGCCGTATATTCCGTATGCCGACTCTTATCCGCAGGCTGAAAGCGGCTTTGCGGTCGAGGGCTCTGAATGCAGAATCAATGTTGTTTTTCCTGTGGAGCTGTTGAATCTGCTTCCGGAAAAATTGCGCCGCGGAGCGGTTGAAGCCCTTGCTCAGGATCCGCGACCGGGCTATCAGGACGAGCCGGAGAGAGTGTATTATATGCTGTTCTCTGACTATGAAATCAAGTTTTCGGCGGATGAAACAACTCTGACAGTGCTCGCAGTTTCCCCGGAAAACGATATTCGGAATGAGGGATAATGCTTTGTTTGACGTTTTTACCTATGCCTTCAATTCGGTTGCACCGATTCTTTTGCTCGTGCTTCTCGGCTTTCTGCTCAAAAAGCTGAATTTTGCAGATGATGGTTTTTTTAAAAAAGCCAACAGTCTTGTTTTCAAAGTTTTTTTGCCGACTTTGCTTTTTACGAATGTGTATAATCTTTCCTCGCTTCACGATGTGAACTGGAAAGCTGCCGTATACAGTGTATTTGCCGTTTTCCTTTTTCTCGGCATAGGCGCTCTCTGCTCTGCGCTTTTTGTCAAAGAGCACGAGAGAAAGGGCGTCATTCTTCAATGCTCATTCCGTTCCAACCATGCGATAATCGGAATTCCGCTTGCCCAATCTCTCGGCGGTTCACAGGCGCTTGCTTTCGCTTCGCTTCTGTCGGCAATTGCAATTCCGCTTTTTAATGTGCTTGCTGTTTTCTGCCTTTCACATTATGCAGATAAAAGCAAAAAGCCGTCCTTTATTCAGACGGTTATCAAAACGGTCAGGAATCCGCTTATTGTCGGCGTATTCTGCGGCGCTGTCGCATTGCTTATCCGTTCGTTGTTACCCACTTATCCGAACGGAGCGCCGATTTTCACAATCAAGGATAATCTGCCTTTTTTGTGGACGGCAATAAGTAACGTTGCCGCAATTGCCTCACCTCTCTCACTTGTAATTCTCGGTGCAAGGTTTGATTTTTCGTCTGTCAGGAGCCTTGCAAAGCCAATTACTCTGGGTGTGCTTCTCAGAAATGTTATTGCGCCTTTGCTCGGAATCGGTCTTGCGCTTGTTTTTTCAAAAAAGTTCGGTCTCTTTGCCGTTACTCAGGATGAGCTTCCCGGGTTTATTTCCGTTTTCGGTTCACCGGTTGCTGTTTCAAGCGCGGTAATGGTTGGTGAAATCGGCGGAGACGATCAGCTTGCAACTCAGCTTGTTGTCTGGACAAGTGTACTTTCGCTCTTTACGGTTTTTGCAACCGTTTTTATTCTGAAAAGTTTTGCACTGTTATAAGGAGGAATATCTGATGAAGAACTCAATCAAAAAAGCCGTTGCTGCCGCTGTTGGAACGGCAGCCGCAGCAGCCGGAACAAAGGTGGCTGTTGACATGAAAAACAAAAAGTTTTGCCCGCTTTGCGAAGCTAAACGCCTGCTCCACAAGGCTTTTGTCAACGCCAGTGCCCAGACCGGTTATAACAGCGGCGTTGCTCTCACTCCGCCGATGGGCTGGTCAAGCTGGAATCTTTTTGCTTATAAAATCAATGAAGATCTCATTAAAGAAATTGCTGACGCGATGAAAAACAGCGGTCTGCTTGAAGCCGGATACAATTATGTCAACATTGACGACTGCTGGCAAAGCTCCGAGCGCGACGAACAGGGCAGACTTCAGTCTGACAAGGCAAACTTCCCGAGCGGCATCAGGGCGTTGAGCGAATATGTCAACTCCCTTGGTCTGAAACTCGGTCTTTATTCATCAAACGGAACCAGAACCTGCGAGGGTTATCCTGCGAGTCTTTACAATGAAGCTATTGACGCAGACAGCCTTGCCGAATGGGGCGTTGAGTATTTTAAATATGACTTTTGTTATAACGAGCCGATTTCCGAAAAGGCGCCGGCAATTGCTTTTGTTGAGTTTTCAAGAAAAGGCGAAAAGCCTTTTGCCGTTTTCTCTGCCCGGGACTGCGTTTTAGAGGGCGGTGCGAGAATAGTCCGGCTGGGCGATAATGATAATGACAACTTTGAATATATCAATGGACTTTGTTCAAGGAACGGTTCGTTTTACGTCAATGTTGAATCCGAAAATGACGAAACGGTTGCTCTCACGCTGACCTATCACAAGGCTTCGGATTCGAATCGTTTTCTTCTTGCAACCGTCAACAAAAATGAAAAGTATTATATTAACTTCTTCAAGACGCGTGCCGCAGACCGTGTAAAGCGTGTTCAGTGCGATATTAAGCTTCGCCGCGGCGTGAACACCGTTGAATTCTGCAATCCCGTCGGTTCAAGAGCGGACAGCGCAGCTTTGCAGTATGAACTTATGGGCAGAGAGCTTAAACGAGCTTCAAAGCAATACGCCGAAAGAACCGGTGAAAAGGAAAAACCGATTGTTTTCTCACTTTGCGAGTGGGGGGTCAACAAGCCGTGGAAGTGGGGCAGACAGGCCGGTAATCTCTGGCGCACAACTCCGGACATCAGACCGACTTGGGGTTCGGTTCTGATGATCTATGAGGCGAATGTACGTTTGTGGAAACACGCTTCAATAGGCGGCTGGAACGATCCGGATATGCTTGAAGTGGGCAACGGCAATTTTACCTTTGAAGAAAACAGATCTCATTTTTCGCTTTGGTGCATGATGTGTGCTCCGCTTATTCTCGGCAATGATGTTCGCAAATTCATCAAAGAAGACGGCACTGTTGACAAGAATAACCGTGTTTATCAGATTCTCACAGACAAAGACCTTATCTCCATAAATCAGGATAAACTTGGTATTCAGTGCAGAAGAATCAAGGTCGGCATTGTTGATGTTCTTGTAAAACCGCTTGAAGAATCAAAAGCTGCCGTTTGTGTTTTCAATAAGAGCGGCGGCGAAAAAAGTACTAAGCTCGA
The DNA here is from genome assembly GCA_016292455.1 of Clostridiaceae bacterium. Lineage (GTDB taxonomy): Bacteria > Bacillota > Clostridia > Oscillospirales > Acutalibacteraceae > UBA6857. The sequence continues at coordinate 20,342 of JAEDIL010000003.1, read as the reverse complement.
CCTTAATAAAATTGCCAATCTCGGCTTTGTTGACCTTCCGATAAAGGAAAGCTATGAGGTCTTTGATGCTTGGGAAAAGAAAACCTTCACGGCTTCTGAGAGCATTACTGCCGACACTGCGGCACACGGCGTAAAGGTGTATATCATAAAGTAAACAATGAATGGTGCATAAAACGGCTGTACCCGATTTTTTCTGAGTACGGCTGTTTTGATGTAAAACGCGTGTATAAAAGCGCTGATGATTTTGGTAATCCTGCTGTTTACAGCGACTTCTCAGGAAAATATAAAATGGTTTACAGGAACGGCAACCGGATAGTTGCATCAGGTCGTCTTCCGCATGGTATCAGAATGAATGAATATAAATCATAACTTAGATATTATACCATTTTGTTAGTGCTTCTTATTTGTAATACAGATCCGGCAAAGCGAAAAGAATCATAAATAACAACAGGGCGTGTGAGCCAAAAATCGGCTTGCACGCCCTGTTTGTATATTCTGTCACTTTATCATATCCGAAAACTCGTCTTCCGAAATGACGCGAATGCCGAGCTCGTTGGCTTTTCTCAGCTTGCTTCCTGCATCCTCGCCGGCAAGAACAAAGCTTGTCTTTTTTGAAACTGATGACGCGCTTTTGCCGCCGAAGCCTTCAATGATTGCAGAAGCCTCGCTCCTTGTGTAAGTTGAAAGTGTTCCTGTCAGTACGAATGTCAACCCCTCGAAGCGTCGGTCGGAGCTTTTTTCCCTGCTTTTCATGTTTACGCCGGCGTTTCTGAGAGCGTCAACAAGCTCGCGGCTCTTTTGAAGCGAAAAGAAGTCAACAACGCTCTGAGCCATAATGCTTCCGAAACCGTCAATTGAGGTGAGTTCTTCGCAGCTTGCAGCCATAAGTTCTTTCATGCCGGAAAACCTGTCTTCAAGGAGCTTTGCTGCCTTTTGACCGATATGACGTATTCCGAGAGCAAAAATCAGGCGGTATAGCTCATTTTGCTTTGATTTTTCAACAGCTGCGCGCAGGTTGTCCGCGCTCTTTTTTCCCATACGCTCAATTTTTGAAAGCTCCTCAAAATCAATGGAATAAATGTCAGCCGCTGTTCTGATCATTCCTTTTTCAACAAGCGTGGCGAGCACTGCGTCGGCGAGACCTTCAATATCCATTGCGTCGCGTGAACAAAAATGAATAAGATTTCTGAGAAGCTGACTCGGGCAGTCCGGATTCAGACAGCGCAGAGCAGCCTCATCAGGCTCGCGGACTGTTTTTGCGCCGCAGGAGGGACAATATTCAGGCATTGTATAAACATTTGTGTTTTCGCAATGCTCTGAAACGGCAACGACTTCCGGAATTACATCTCCGGCTTTGCGGATTATGATTTTATCTCCGAGGCAAATTCCTTTTTCGGTTATGAAATCCTGATTATGCAGTGTTGCGCGGCTTACGGTTGAGCCGGCAAGAAAAGTCGGTTCAAAAACGGCTGTCGGCGTCAGAACACCTGTTCTTCCGACATTTATTTCAATATCGAGCAAGGTGGTTTCCTTTTCTTCAGGAGGGTATTTGAAAGCAATTGCCCATTTCGGAAACTTTGCCGTTGAACCGAGAATACGGCGTTTTTCAAAGTTGTCAACCTTAATAACGGCGCCGTCAATGTCAAAGCTAAGCTCACCGCGCACGTTTCCGATACGGTCAATTTCGTCAAAAGCCTCTTCAATACGTTCACATTCTTTGAAAAACGGAATAATGTTAAAACCGAGAGAACGCAGAAATTCGAGCGATTCTCTGTGACCGGAAAGGGTTTTGCCTTCAATCTGCTGAATGTTGAAAACAAAAATATCAAGTTTTCTCTGCCTTGTGATTTTCGGGTCCTTTTGTCTGAGCGAGCCGGCAGCCGCATTGCGCGGATTTTTGAAAGGTTTTTCACCGTCAAGCTCCTGCTTGCAGACGAGTTCTTCAAAAACAGATTTCGGCATATATACTTCGCCGCGCACTTCAAGAAAAGACGGCGCGCCGCTGAGTCTCATCGGGATTGAAGAAATTGTTTTCAGGTTTGCGGTAATGTCCTCGCCTGTCTGACCGTCGCCGCGTGTTGAACCGCGTACAAAAACTCCGTTTTCATATTCGAGGCTGACAGAAAGACCGTCAATTTTTGGCTCAACAATATACTTTGCCGCACCTGCGCCCTCGTGTACCCGACGGTCAAAATCAGAAAGCTCTTCTTTTGAAAATGCGTCCTGGAGGCTTTCCATCCTTACCCGGTGCAAAACCGGGGAAAACTGCGAGTCTGCTTTTCCGCCGACATGTTTTGTCGGGGAATCCTCGGTTGAAAGCTCCGGATACTGCTCCTCAATAGCTATCAGTTCATGAAGCAGCCGGTCATATTCAAAGTCCTCAATCTCCGGCTCATCATTCTCATAATATTTCTTGTTGTGATATTCTATTATGCTGCGCAGCTCCGTTGCGCGCTTTTTGTTTTCTTCAAAGTTATTCATGTCTTTCCTCCGCAAAACAATCTACCGTTTTATTTTACCACAAATCAGAGATATTTGCATCATTTTTGCAACAAAAAAGCGCCCCGTATCAATAACCGGGGCTGCCGAGATCAGAGTTTGAATTCGTTCTCGTCAAATGAAGTGTCAAGTCTAATTCTCCGTGGTGTTCTTTTCAAAGGGTCATACTCAAACTTCCGGCATGAAAAGTCAAGTTCAACCACTCCGTAGTGCCTGCAAAGAACGATGCTGTTGTCTTGCGGAAGTCGGCCTTTAAGGCAGTATTCGCATCGTTTTTCATAGTTTTTTCCGTCAAAAAGCTTCTGCCCCATGAAAGTGACCTCCTATGATAGTTCATTGTATTATAGCATAATATTACATATAATTCAAGTGATTTTATCGATGGATTTTTTGCTGTTGATTACAAAGTTGTTGCCTAAAAGTAAAAGAATACTCATTGCAATCAGGCAAAGCGAAAAAGCAAGCGAAGAGCCGCTGGAAAAGCTGACTTGCTGTGAAGGAGCAAAGGCAAAGGTTTCGTTTGCAACGGGAAAAAGCTTTAAAAGCGCCGAACAGAGCAGAGATGAAAGAGCGCCATGCAGCAATCTGAAAGCGAAAAACACCGATGTGTGCAGACCTGAAAGTTCAACCTCATTTACAATTTGAAAATGTGTGCATAGTCCGCCCCAGCCTACTGCTCCGGCTATTGACGGCAGTGAAACACGATTGCTGAGTCTTTTGCAGCCGCAGGTAACTTCAAGTATTGCTGCACAAATCATTCTTGCGGTTTCTGTCGGAAGAAAAAAATCCGTTGCGGCGAGAACGGCGGAAAAAAACAGAATTGAAAAGCAAATGAAAAGCATTGCCCGACCGCTTTTTTCAAGTGCAGAGGAAATCAAAGCCGAAATCGTGTACCCATTATTATCCGACATATATATCTGCTGTTTTGTGTCATTCCCGGGAACAATGAATTTTGAGCAAAAGCCGAGAGCAAGCGAGGAAAGCAGAGATGAAAAGTATATTAACGCCCCGGCTGATTTTGAGCCGAGCATGGCAGATCCCACCGCACCGACAGAAAATGAGGGTGACGGAAGAACCGCAAAAAGCAAAAGCTTTTTGAAATCCTCCCTTGAAATGATCCCTTTTTCAAAAAGAGAACGCGCGGTGAACGCGCCGAGAGGGTAGCCGCCGATTGCAGAAATCAGAACAGCAGTTGAACAAAACGGACTAAGACCGAAAAAAAGCCTTGTAGCTTTACCGAGCATCCGGCTCAGCTTTTCGCAAAAAATGCTTGATGTAAAAACAGCCGAAAGCACCATGAAAGGAAAAAGCGACGGAATGACAGTTTTAATGCAAAGAACCAATCCGTTTTCAACATTTTTTGCTGTTTCTTCCGGAAAGAGCAAGAAGAAATATGCGCAGACAAAAAGCACAAAACCGAAAACTGCAAGTTTCAGAATTACACACGCTTTTTTCATATATTATCACCGGTAAACCTTATGATTTTTTTGGCGGTGATATTATAAAAATTCATTACATATTTATATAAAAACGAAAGGATAATGGTTATGCAAAAGCGTTTGATTGAAAAATTTGAAGAATTGTCCTCACTTGGCTGCGGAAATGAGCTGTGCCTTCCACATATTGCGCTTTTTTCTAATCGCGAAGCAAGTGTGGAGGGATGCCGAGGAATAATCGAATATGACAGCAACACAATACGGCTTAACTGTCGGGGAATCACAGTGAAATTCAGCGGTGATAACCTTTGCATCAACAATATGAACGACGGTCTTGCCTGTGTTACGGGAACGATTGTTTCGGTTGAATTCGGAACATAAGGGGGTTACAAAATGAATCTTGTTGAAATAGTAAGGCAGTGTAACGGCTATGTTAAATTCTGTGCCGAAGGCGGATTCAAAGAACGCTTTGTCAATCTTTGTGAGCAAAAGCGATTGAATGTGCGCGAGCTTGTTTTTGATGAGGAAAGACTGTTTGGTTTTGTTTCCGCTAAGGATTACAAAAAGCTGCGCATTGTTGCAAAGCAAAGCGGAATGAAGCTTTCCTGCGTTTCAAAACACGGTCTCCCGTTCTTCCTGTTCAGAAACAGAAACCGCGTCGGACTTGTTGTTGGCGCGGCTTTTTTTGTGCTGTTCATGAGCATAATGTCACTTTTTATATGGAGTATTGAAACAGTCGGAAGCGAAAACATCAGCAGCGAAGAAATTCTCAGCGTTGCCGAGGAGTATGGGTTGAAAACCGGCTGTTTTCGTCCCGCTCTTGATGTTCATGAAGTGGCAGACAGGATGATAACAAAGCTGAACGGAAGGCTGCTCTGGGTGGCAGTCAACATTTCCGGCAGCCGTGCCGTTGTTGAGGTGCGCGATTACGTTGAAAGACCCGAAAGCAAAACCTATTCGACGCCCGGCAACCTTGTTGCCGATTTTGACGGACTGTTGCTGTCTCTTGAAGTTCACAACGGAACGAAGGCAAATTTTGAGGGCAACGGAGTGAAAAAGGGTGACCTTTTAATCAGCGGAATTGTTGAAAACCGTGACTTTTCTTCATCATTTCATGAAGCGCGCGGAAAGGTGACGGCTCTTCATGACGACACAGTAGCTGTTGAAAAAGAGCTTTCGGGTGAATATAAGGCGTACACGGCAACAAGAAGCGTTTTTTCACTCGGATTCTTCCACCTGAAAATTCCGCTTGGCTTTTTCAAAGACGGCGGTGAATATGATGAGTTCATGACTCGGAATACACTTGAACTTGGCGGACATCCGATGCCGTTTTCAATAATCAGACGTACGCGTGCGTATTATACTAAGCAGCGAACGGTAACCGGTGCTGAAAGGGAACAGGTTTTTGATGAATACACCCGTTCGTCATACGAGAAATATAAGAACACCAATGTTTTGAAAACAGAGCTTTCGTTTAAAAATAACGGTCAGAAGCTGACCGTTTCAGGCAAAAGCAGCTGTATTGACTTCATGGGAGTAAAGCAGGAAATTAAATTTGATAATTGAAGCAAAAAGTTTGCGAACGGTATTCACAAATTGTAAAAACGTGGTATAATAACTTTGATTATTGTATCAGGGAGTGTTGCCCGTTTGGAGCGCATAGTCAGCATTGAAAGAATGGAACACGCAGTCAGTCTTTTCGGTTCCTTTGATGAAAATATCAGGTATATTGAAAAAGAGTTTTCCGTTTCTGTCGTCAGCCGGGGAAGCGAGCTGAAAATTCAGGGTGATGAGGAAAACTGCGCGCTTGCCGAACGTGCCGTGAACGCCCTGCTTTCGCTCGTTGCAAAGGGCGAAACGCTTGGCGAACAGAATGTCCGCTATGCTGTTTCGCTTGTCAGAGAGGGCAAGGATGACCGTCTTGCTTCAATGGGCGGCGACTGCGTCTGCATCACAGCCAAGGGCAAGCCTGTCAAGGCAAAGACTTTCGGACAGAAAAAGTATATTGAAGCAATCCGAAACAACACAATTACAATCGGCGTAGGCCCCGCCGGAACAGGAAAAACCTATCTCGCCGTTGCGCTTGCTGTCAGTGCATTCAGGGCAAAACAGGTTAACAGAATCATTCTTACACGTCCGGCGGTTGAAGCGGGAGAAAAGCTCGGCTTTCTTCCCGGTGACCTTCAACAAAAAGTTGACCCCTATCTGCGTCCGCTTTATGACGCGTTGTTTGATATGCTCGGAGCGGAAAGCTTTCAGCGCTACCAGGAGCGCGGAAACATTGAGGTTGCTCCGCTTGCCTATATGCGCGGACGTACCCTTGATGACAGCTTCATTATCCTTGACGAAGCGCAGAACACGACTGTTGAACAGATGAAAATGTTTTTGACGCGTCTTGGCTTCAATTCAAAAATTGTTGTAACCGGAGACATAACTCAGATAGATCTTCCTGACGGAAAGCGATCAGGTCTTGTTGACATAATTAAGATTCTGAAAAATGTTGATGACATTCAGACCGTTCGCTTTTCCGAAAAGGACGTTGTCCGACATAAGCTTGTTCAGGAAATAATAAAAGCATATGAAAAATATGAGGAGGCGCACAAGAAGAAATGAAAGATAAAATCAAGGTAATTATCAGAAATGATCAGCGCGTTGAAAAAATACCGACGGGTGTGCGTATGCTCATCAGGCGTTGTTGCAATGCCGTCTTGGTCAACGAAAACTTCAAGGGTTCGGCTGAAATCAGCGTCTCTATTGTTGACGATGAGGCGATACATAAACTCAACCTTGAATATCGCGGGATTGACCGTTCAACGGACGTGCTCTCCTTTCCGCTCGGCGTTGACGGCGTTTATGACGTGAACAATGATACCGGCGCTCAGATGCTCGGTGACATTGTCATTTCAATTGAACATGCAATCAAGCAGGCAAAGCTGTACGGACACACTTTTGACCGCGAAATTGCGTTTCTTACCGTTCATTCAATGCTTCATCTTCTCGGATACGACCACGAGCCGGGCGGGCTTGAACTTGTCCGCATGAGGGAAAAGGAAGAAGCCGTTCTCACTCAGCTCGGTCTTGTCAGGAGCGGGAGCTATTACACAATGGAAGAATAATCACTTTTTGAGAAAGGAAAAGGGGCTGTTGCATTAAGATGCAGAAACCGTTTTCTTCACCCCGAAGCTGTATATAGATACTGCGAGTGGGTGAAAAAACGGTTAAAAAAGAAAAATGCAACCATACAATTTTGTATTTCAGCATTTTTCTTTTTGTCCTGCGCTAAATGCGACAGTCCCGTTTTTAAAGATATATGGACAAATATAAAAAACTTTTCAAAAGCTTTTATTACGCTTTCCGCGGCGTTTTTTCAACAATTAAAACCGAACGGAATATGCGCATACACCTGACATGTGTTGCATATATGTTTTCAATTCTTTCGTTTACAGATTGGTTCACACTTTCAAGGCTCGATTGGGTAATGCTTGTTTTTGCAAGCGTGCTTGTCATTGCTGCCGAGCTTTTCAATACTTCCATCGAAAACGCTGTTGATCTTTTGGCAACCGGATATAATGAGTTCGCAAAAAAAGCAAAGGACGCATCTTCCGGTGCAGTTCTTGTCTGCGCCATTGGAGCGGTTGCGGTCGGACTTTTTGTTTTGCTTCAAAAGGAAGCCTTTTCAAAAATGTTTCGCTATTTTACCGACAATCCACTGATGTTTGCATTGTTTGTCCTGAGCCTTGTTCCGGCAACACTTTTCATCTTTTTCGGTTTTGGGAAAGGAGAAAAGAATAAATGATTGACCGTTTTTCAAGAACACGTCTTCTTCTTGGCGATGAGGGTGTAGAAAAGCTTCAAAGTTCAGCCGTTGCAATTTTCGGTGTGGGCGGCGTCGGCGGCTATGTGGCGGAAGCGCTGGCAAGAACGGGTGTTGGCACAATGATGATCGTTGATAACGATACAGTCAGTCTGACAAACATAAACCGTCAGCTCATTGCTCTTGAAAGCACAGTCGGACGAAAAAAGGTTGATGTTCTGAGAGAAAGACTCCTTGATATAAACCCTGAAATAAATATAGTTGTTCGTGACGAATTCTTTTTGCCGGAAAACTCCGATACCTTTGATTTCTCGCAGTTTGACTATATTGTTGACGCCATTGACACAGTCAGCGGAAAAATTGAACTTGTTGTGAAAGCGGAAAGGGAATGTACGCCGATAATTAGTTCAATGGGCGCAGGCAACAAGCTTGACCCGACTCGGTTTGAGGTCAGTGACATATATAAAACGTCTGTCTGTCCGCTTGCAAGAGTTATGCGCACTGAGCTGCGCAAAAGGGGAGTCAGAAAGCTTAAAGTTGTCTATTCAAAGGAAAAGGCACAAAAGCCACTTGAAAGCGAAGAAAAATGCTCAAAGCGACGGACACCCGGCTCGCTCGCTTTTGTTCCCTCTGTTGCAGGACTGATAATTGCCGGTGAAGTAGTTAAGGATATTGTAGGCTGGTAACAAAAATAGGGGCTGTTCTGAAAACACAGAATCAGGCATGAAAATAGGGAATAACAAAACACAAGCTATTATATATAGTAATTGCATAAAAGTCTGATTATATGTTAAAAATATATGTTTAAATATTACAATCTATTTTCTCAAATGACTCTAAAAATATACATGACAATTGAGAAAATTTTGTTTACATTTTATTAACAATCATGTATAATTATGTTAATTGATAAATATTGGAAATATTTATCAAACAAAACAAGGAGGAAAAGTAAGATGAAAAAACGTAGTGCAAAAATTTTGTCCGTGTTGTTGTCGGTTCTTATGATGATTTGCTCATTGCCGTTTGTTTCCTTTGCGCAGGAGGATACGCAGGGAAAAATCACTTGGAGCTTTGACGAAGCAACAGCCACGCTGACCGTTGGCGGCGAGGGCGCTATCAAGGGTTACGGCGTTGCGACTGACAGCACTTTTGATCCGCCACCGTGGTGGAAGTTTTTGGGCAAAGCAGACAAAATTGTCATTGAGGAAGGAATTACCGAAATTGGTTCCTATGATTTTGTAGACTCAACAGCAAAAGAAATTGTTTTTCCGTCCTCGCTAAGGAAGATATGTTTTGCGGCTTTCATGGGAAACACTAACCTTAAAGAGATTATACTTCCTGAAGGTCTTAAAACGATCGAAATGGGCGCTTTTGCAACTTGTCCAATGGTTGAAAAGCTCTATATCCCTGAGTCGGTTGAAGAGATTGATGAATATTTCTACGCACATTTATCAGCATGGAAATTGAAAGAATTTGTCTTCTTACCGACAACTGCACAGCTTGATTTTTATTATCCCGGAAGCTGTGCTGATTATGCATACGCTGAAGCCTATGCGTATTATTATAAGTGTGAATATGATGCATCCAACATAGATTTTGCTGATGACGACAAGGATGACGAGTTTGTTTATTCGAAGGTAGCGGCGTATTGCAATGAAAATCTCAACACGTCTTTTCCGACGGAGTATTCCGAAGCAAACATGCAAAGCATGGAGAAATTATTTGAAAATAATTTTATATATTGCGTTCCTGAATGGCAATCATTTGTCTGCAAAAGCGATTCTGCCCTGCACAAAGTTTTCAGAGAAACCGGAACGAGACATAAAATCTATGAAACCGGCGAAATTTGCGATTGCTTCCAAAAAACAGGAACATACGGAGAAAATTTCACATGGTCGCTGGATGTTGGCACAAGGACGCTGACGCTTGACGGAACCGGTGCTATGCCTGATTATTCTCCTGAATATATTTCCATAGGTCGGTTAATTGAAAATATACGCTTTGCTGAGGGCTCGTCAGTAAAGGAGATAAATTCCTCCGCATTTGACGGAATATATAGGGCAAATATCGTGATTCCGGCTACAGTTGAAAAAATTGAAAATAGCTCGGTCTTTAGTGAATGCGAATTCAATTCTGTCACTGTTGAGGACGGAAACAAAGTATTTTTTACAGTTGACGGTGTTCTTTATGAACGGACTGAAGACGGCATCGCTTTGATTTATTTTCCCACCAGGAAGACAGGAGAATTTACCGTTCCTAAAAATGTTACGGCTATTGCAGATGATGCTTTCAGCTATTCAAATCTTGAAAGTATTATTATTCCTGAAACTGTAAAGTCTTTTGGTGAAGGTTTGTTTGCAGGATGCACCGCCGATGTATATTTATATGATTCGGCTGATGCGAATTTTGATACTAATGTTTTGTCCCATTTCCGTGGAACGCTGCATTTCAGGCCGGAATCAAAGATCTTCGATAGGATAAATAATTCCCGTGACTTCAACGTGGAAATGATTGAAGAAAAAGAAATCGATCATATTGAAATTGAAACATTACCGGATAAGACCGTGTATGGATACAGGGAAACATATTTAGCCGATCTCACCGGTCTCACCGTCCGCGTCTATTTCACAGACGGAACCTCAGAAGTCAGAAGCACCTGCTATTACATGGATGAAGACTTTTCCACTTGGAAAATCGGAAAATCAACACTTCCTATCTTCTATGGTGGATATGATACTTCAATAGAAATTACAGTCAATCCAATTGAATACACTGACATTGCTGTCGGAGAATCAAAAACCGAGATCAATGAAACAAACGGCAGATATTATGTTTACTACCGATTTGTTCCGGAAACAACCGCAGAATATCAGTTCAATTATAGAAGTGATAAATATTCCGGTGTATATTCAGAAATATTTGATCAAAGCATGGAGGGGATTGCTTCAAACGGTTGGGATCAATCATCCATGAACGAAATTCTTTATGCCGGCGAAACATATTATATAAGTATGCATCTTTCGGAAAATGAAACCGCTACGATCAGTATTGATGAGAATTGTCACCCGGCTTCCGATTGGATATTGGATAAAGAGCCTACATGTATTACAGTCGGATCAAAGCACAAGGAATGTCTCGACTGCGGTAAAACGCTTGTGACCGAAGGACTGCCGGTCAATCCGGATGCAAACGGAGAGCTTTCAGACTGGATAGTTGACACAGATGCAACCTGCGCAGTTGCCGGAAAAAAGCACAAAGAATGCACTGACTGCCATGAAATTCTTGAAAGGTCAGACATTGAAAGAAAAGCACATACTCCCGCTGTTATTCCGGGAAAGGCAGCAACCTGCGAGGAAGAGGGTCTCACCGACGGCTCAACCTGCTCCGTCTGCGGCAAAATTCTGACCGCTCAGGAAACAATTCCTGCTAACGGACACACCGACTCAAACAATGACGGTAACTGCGACAACTGCGGCAAAAAGCTCAGAGAGCTGACTGTTATTGAAAAAATCAAAGCATTCTTCCAGAAGCTTCTTGATTTCTTCAGAAACCTGTTTAAATAAGCCTAAAACTTTGATAGAAGCAAAAAAGGCGCACTCCTCAAAAACGGGGAGTGCGCCTTGAATATTTATTTGTTTATTTAACAATGCTTACGCCGGTCATTTCCTCAGGCTGGGGGATGCCCATAATTTTCAGAATTGTTGGGGCAATATCACAAAGCTTTCCGCCCTCACGGACTTCGCACTCATAGTTGACAACAACGAACGGAACGGGGTTGGTTGTGTGAGCGGTAAAAGGTGTTCCGTCCTCGGCAAGCATTTTGTCTGCGTTTCCGTGGTCGGCTGTGATGAGCATAACGCCGTTCATTTCCTTGATTGCATCTGCAACCCTGCCAACACATTTGTCAACTGCTTCAACTGCTGCCTTGGCAGCGTCAAAAACTCCTGTGTGACCGACCATGTCGCAGTTTGCAAAGTTGAGAATGATTGCGTCGTACTTGTTTGACTTGACAGCTTCTACAACCTTGTCGGTAACCTCGTATGCGCTCATTTCGGGCTGCATATCATAGGTAGCAACCTTGGGAGAAGCAACAAGAATTCTGTCCTCACCCTCAAACTGCTTTTCAACTCCGCCGTTGAAAAAGAAAGTTACATGAGCATATTTTTCGGTTTCGGCAATTCGAAGCTGAGTAAGTCCGAGGTCTGAAATATACTCGCCAAAGGTATTTTTAAGTGATTGCGGTTTGAACGCAACGTGAACGTTGGGCATGGTTGCATCATACTGAGTCATACAGACATAGTAGAGCGGGAAGAAACCGTTCTTTCTTTCAAATCCGCTGAAAGCTTCGTCAACAAAGGTGCGGGTAATCTCTCTCGCTCTGTCCGGACGGAAGTTGAAGAAAACAACCGAATCGTTAGCTTTGACTGTTGCGTTTTCAAGGCAGACTGTCGGAAGAACAAATTCGTCAGTCAGGTGCTTTTCGTCTTCATCAACGGTTTCGTATGACTCTTTGATTGCGGAAACCGGATCAGAGGCTTTAATTCCTTCGCCGTATACCATGGCGGCATAAGCCTTGCTGACTCTTTCCCAACGGTTGTCTCTGTCCATTGCGTAGTAGCGGCCCATAACCGTTGCAACCTTGCCTACGCCGATTTCGTCAAGCTTTGCAACGGTTTCGGCAACATAGTCGGCGCCCGAAGCGGGAGGAACATCGCGTCCGTCAAGGAAGCAATGGACGAAAACCTTTTCAAGTCCCATCTTCTTGGCGAGCTCAACAATTGCATACATATGGGTGTTGTGGCTGTGAACGCCGCCGTCGCTCATGAGACCCATAAGGTGAAGTGCCGAGCGGTTCCTTTTGCAGTTTTCAATTGCACCGACAAGGGCTTCGTTCTGAAAGAAGTCGCCGTCCCGGATTGACTTTGTGATTCTGGTGAGCTCCTGATAAACAACTCTGCCGGCGCCGATATTGGTGTGACCGACCTCGCTGTTGCCCATCTGTCCGTCGGGAAGACCAACATCCATTCCGGAAGCGCCGATATATGTCATCGGGTTTTCGCTCATAAGGCGGTCAAGGTTCGGCGTGTTTGCTGCGGCAATAGCGTTGCCGTCATTTGACGGATTCTTTCCGAAGCCGTCCATAATGCAAAGTAAAACAGTTTTTTTCATAAGTTTTTTCTTGCCTTTCAATACTCTAAAAAAGGGCTGCCGAGCAACCCTTGATGATAATTATTTGCTTGCAGCTTTGACGATAACTGAGAAGTCCTGAGCTTTCAGCGATGCGCCGCCGATGAGACCGCCGTCAACGTTGACTTTTGCAACAAGCTCGTCAGCGTTCTTTGCGTTCATTGAGCCGCCGTACTGAACGGTTACGGTTTCTGCAAGCTCAGCGCCGTAAGCCTCTGCAATGGCTTCGCGGACAAAGCCGTTGCCTTCGTCTGCCTGGTCAGCTGTTGCGGTAACGCCTGTTCCGATTGCCCATACGGGTTCATAAGCAATGATAACATTTTTGAGCTGTTCGGGCTTAACGTTTGTGAGGGCCATCTTTGTCTGGAATTTGAGGAGAGTTTCGGTGTAGCCGAGCTCCCTCTGTTCAAGAGTTTCACCAACGCAGATGATTGCTTTAAGACCGGCGTTGAGAGCGGCAAGCGAGCGAAGATTGACGGTCTGGTCGGTTTCGCCGAAGTAGGTTCTTCTTTCGCTGTGTCCGATAACTACATATTCAACTCCTGCTTCTTTAAGCATATCGGTTGAAACCTCACCGGTGTATGCGCCGGAAGCCTTGAAGTGAACGTTTTCTGCGCCGATTTTGATGTTTGAACCCTTTGCAGCCTCAACAGCAGCGGGAATGTCGATATAAGGTACGCATAGAACAACTTCGCAGTCTGCATCGGCAACAAGGGGCTTCATTTCATTGATGAGATCCGTTGTCTGAGAGGGGGTGTTGTTCATTTTCCAGTTGCCGGCAATGACTGCCTTGCGAAGTTCTTTTTTCATTTTGAAAGACTCCTTTATTTTTTGAAATTATTTATCGTTGAGAGCAGCAACGCCCGGAAGCTCTTTGCCTTCAAGGAATTCAAGCGATGCACCGCCGCCGGTTGAAATGTGGCTCATCTTATCGGCAAAGCCTAGCTTCTGAATGGCTGCTGCGCTGTCGCCGCCGCCGATAATTGAAATTGCATTGCTGTTTGCAATTGCGGTTGCAACGCCGACTGTACCTGCTGCAAAGTGCTCCCATTCGGAAACACCCATGGGGCCGTTCCAGATTACGGTGCCTGCGTCCTTGACTGCGTCAGAGAACAAAGCGGTTGTATTCGGACCGATGTCAAGACCCATCCAGCCGTCGGGGATGTCGTCGGAGTTTACGGTCATGTATTCGGTGTCTTCCTTGTATTCCTTGCCGACAACGTTGTCAATGGGGATAAGGAAGTTTACGCCCTTTTCTTTTGCGTCAGCCATCATCTGCTTTGCAAGATCAATCTTGTCAGTCTCGCAGATTGAAGTGCCTACGCAGTGACCGAGAGCAGCGAAGAAGGTGTATGCCATTCCGCCGCCGACGATGAGTGTGTCAACCTTGTTGAGCAGGTTGGTGATTACGCCGATTTTGTCTGAAACCTTTGCGCCGCCGAGGATTGCAACGAGGGGTCTCTTCGGATTTTCAAGTGCGCCGCCGATATATTCAAGCTCTTTTCTGATAAGGAAGCCGCAGACTGCGGGAAGATAATCGGCAACACCGGTGGTTGAGCTGTGCGCTCTGTGAGCCGAACCGAAAGCGTCATTGACATAGATCTCTGCAAGAGAAGCAAGAGCCTTTGAAAACTCGGGGTCGTTCTTGGTTTCCTCAGCGTGGAAGCGTACGTTTTCAAGGAGCATTACTTCGCCGTCTTTGAGAGAAGCGGCAAGTTCCTTTGCGCTGTCGCCGATTACGTCTTTTGCCATTTTCACTTCCTTGCCGAGAAGCTCACTGAGCCTTTCCGCAACGGGAGCGAGTGAAAATTCGGGGTTGAACTGACCCTTGGGTCTGCCGAGGTGAGAGCAAAGGATAAGCTTTGCGCCGTGGTCAAGCAGATAATTGATTGTCGGGAGGGAAGCAACGATTCTCTTGTCGCTTGTGATTACGCCGTTTTCCATTTTGACATTGAAATCGCAACGGACAAGAACCTTTTTGCCGCTTACATCGATGTCTTCAACTGACTTTTTGTTCAATACGTTCATTTGGTTCGTTCCTTTCGTTTTATAGATGGATATTACTTATAATATCAGTAATTGTTTCCAATCAACAGACATTTTATAACAATAATGCGATTTTTTCAAGACCTACGCGAAAAAAATATACAAACTATGCTGATATTTTTTGTGCAGATTGATATTGGGCAGTATTCAATCAAACCAACCTTTGAGAAGCTCGGCCATTGCATTGTTTTGCGGCTCTTTTTCCTTTTCCTGCTTCTTCATGTAGTTGATTACATCGTGCTTTCCGGCTCCGTCGGAGCTTCTGCGCTTCTGAAAATCAGAAAGCTTTTCACGATAGCCGCAGACGCAGGCAAAAATTCTTTTTTCACCCTCGCCGCGAAGCTCCAGCTTCTTGTGGCATTCGGGACAGCGGGCGTTTGTGGTTTGCGCAAGACCTTTGCGGTATCCGCATTCTCTGTCCTGACAGACAAGCATTTTGCCTTTTTTGCCGTTAACTTCAAGCAGATATTTTCCGCAGACCGGACATTTTTCCTTGGTTGCATTGTCGTGTGTATACTGAGCGTCACTCGCAATAACCATGGAAACAAGCTTGGTTGAATAGTCACGCATTTCCGAAATAAATTTCTTCATATTTGCTGTTCCGCGGCTGATATTCTGAAGCTGCTGCTCCCATTGTGCCGTCAGCTCTGCGCTTTTCAGGTCGGGCGGAACAATTTTTATCAGCTGTTTTCCCTTGGCTGTCGGGTGAATTTCCTTTCCGACGCGCTCAATTGAGAAATTGTCAAACAGCTTTTCAATAATGTCCGCTCTTGTTGCCGGCGTGCCGAGTCCGCTCGTTGTTTCAATTATGGCTTTCAGCTTTTTGTCTGCAATCTGCTTTGAGGGATTTTCCATTGCCGAAAGAAGAGTTGCTTCTGTGTATCTTGCCGGCGGACGCGTTTTTCCGGTAACAATTTTTGTGTTCAGAACGGGGAGAGTCATACCCTGTCTCATTTCAGGAAGCTGCTGACTTCTGATTTCGGCGTCCTCATCTTCTTCGTCAGTAACCGTACCGTAAATGTCTTTCCAGCCGTTCTTTTTTATCACTTTACCCTTTGCATAAAAGCTTTTTCCACCGATGTCAAGGGTTGCTTTTACTTCATCATACTCACAATCTTCCGAAAGAACGGCAATGAAACGCCTGACAACAAGGTCATAGATATTCCTTTCTTCGTATGTAAGCTTTGAAAAGTCAGCCGGCTGTTCGGTCGGAATAATTGCGTGGTGGTCAGTGACCTTTGCATTGTTGACAATGTGCTTCGTGGAAAGCGGTTTTCTGTAAAGTGTCATAGCTGCTTTCTGGTAAGGTCCCTGCGCAATTGAACGCAGTCTTTCCGGAATGGTTGCAACAATATCATCGGTAATGTACCTTGAATCTGTTCTCGGGTAAGTAAGGACCTTGTGGCGCTCGTAAAGACTCTGCATATATGAAAGGGTCTGCTTTGCGGAATAGCCGTATTTTTTGTTCGCGTCTCTTTGAAGCTCAGTAAGGTCGTACGCTGCGGGAGGAGCTTGTCTTTTGGCGGCGCGTTCAAGTTTTGAAACAACAGCCTGCTTTCCTTTGATGCTTTTCAGAATGTTTTCAACGAACGCTCTGTCGGAAAAACGCGTGTTGTTTTTTGCGTCTCTGAAAGTTGCGGAAAATCCTTTGAACAGCGCTTGCAGAGTGTAATAATCCTTCGGCTTAAAAGCAAGGATTTCTTCTTCCCTCTGGACAATGAGTGCGAGTGTGGGCGTCTGCACCCGTCCGGCGGAAAGCTGAGCGTTGAAACGGCAGGTGAGTGCTCTTGTGACATTGAGTCCCACCAGCCAGTCCGCTTCGGCTCTTGCCTGAGCGGAAAAGTAAAGATTGTCATATTCCTTTGCCGGTCTGAGCTTTGCAAAGCCCTCCTTAATTGCCCGGTCGGTCTGTGAGGAAATCCAGAGCCTGAATGCCGGTTTTTTGAAATGGGCTTTCATCATTATCCAGCGTGCAACGAGCTCGCCCTCGCGTCCTGCGTCGGTAGCAATTATCAGACGGTCGATGTCCGCTCTGCCCATAAGTTTTGAAACCGTGCGATACTGCTTGGAGGTCTGCCTGATTACGACGAGCTTCATCTTTTCAGGCAGCATCGGCAGGTCTTCAAGGCGCCACGCTTTGTATTTGTCGTCATAGGCATCAGGGTCGGCAAGAGTGACAAGGTGACCGAGTGCCCATGTCACAACATATTTGTCGCCCTCAATATAGCCGTCTGCGCTCTTTTTTGCACCGAGCACACGCGCAATATCACGCGCCACGGACGGCTTTTCGGCAAGAACCAATGCTTTTGCCATTCTGTTTTCTCCTTTTCTTATCTGATCACGGAAAGGCAGCAACTGCTTTCGTCAAAATGAGTTCTGAGCGTCTCTTCAACATCTTCTTTGCTGACTTTTCTGGATTCTTCAAGTGTGTCAAAAAGTCCGAAACCGTTGAAGTATGAATCAACAAGGGCGTTGGCAAGGTTTTCCGTTTCGTTAAAGCCGAGAACTTCAAGACCGTAGTAGCGCTTTTTTGCAATTTCAAAGTCTTCGTCTGAAATACCCTCGTTTTTTAGGCGTGAAATCTGAGCAAGAATTCTGTCTCTGACCTTTTCCGGTTTGTTGCTCTCACCCATGAAAATCGGTGCGGCAAAGCCTCTTCCGGTGAAGTATTCGGTGCCGAAAGACTGGTTGATCAGCCCCTCTTCAAGCATTTCGCAATAAAGGGGAGAAACCTTACCGGCAATTACGCCGAGCGCAAGGTTTACGCAGACGAGCTCCTTAGGAGTGCGAAGCGGAGAGAAACAGCTGTTTTTGAAGCCGAACGCAAATTTTGTCATGTCTACGCCGAGCTCTTCTTCGGTATAAGCGGTGACAACCGAGCTGTCCTCTTCCGGAATAATCTGTTCAAACTCAACTTTTTCCTCTTTCGGAAGAACTTTGTCCGCAATGGCAATAACTTCATCAACACTGACGTTTCCGGCAACGGCAAGAGCCATATTTGAAAGGTTATAGAAAGTCCTGTAACAGCTGTAAAGAAGCTCTGCGTTAATTTCTGCTATTGATTCAATTGTTCCGGCAATATCAATTCTGACCGGGTTTTTGCTGTAAAGACCGCGCAGGAGATTGAAGAGAGTCTGCCAGTCCGGGTCATCCTGATACATTCTGATTTCCTGACCGATGATGCCCTGTTCTTTTTGAACGGTCTGTTCGGTGAAATACGGCTTCTTGACAAAATCAAGCAGAATTTCAAGCGACTTTTCAAAGTTTTTGCTGCAACTGAAAATGTAGCAGGTTCGGTCAAAGGACGTGAAAGCGTTTGCGTTTGCGCCTGTTTTTGCAAAAAGCTCAAAAGCGTCAAGCTCTTCGCTTTCAAAAAGCTTGTGTTCAAGGAAATGCGCAATTCCCTCCGGAACACAGGTGTAATCCTTTTCGCCTTTCAGTCTGAAACAGGTATCAACCGAACCGTATTTTGTTCCGAACATTGCAAAAGCGCCGGTGTATTCGGGTTTTTCCATAACAAAGATTTTCAGACCGCTGTCATGGTCAATTTCATAGTAGCCATCGGCAAGAAGTTCGTTTTTGATGTATTTTTTAATCATCTGTTTCGCCCTCCTTTTCACTTTCAAGAATGAATACCGTATCCTCCGTTACGCAGGCGGCGGCAACAATTATTTCTTCACGGCTGACCTTTTCAATCATTCCGGCAATCTGCTGCGGGGTAAAAAACTCTCCGCTTGCAAAAAAGGTTTTGAGCCATGAGTTTGTGTCGGCTGCGCTGTCTGTTATTGACCAGAGCCGGTCACAGATGCTCATTTTCGCCTGACTGATTGTTTCATCGGAGAAGTTTCCGCGTCTGACCTCGTCAAGCTCATTTCGGATTGCGTCAAGTGCCTTTTGCGCGTTTTCTGTTTCAACACCGCTTTGGACGGCAATTATTCCCTTTGAGTTGATGAGCGAAGCACTGCAATAATAGCAAAGGCTCATTTTCTCACGTACATTCATAAAAAGCTTCGAAAATGTTCCTGCGCCGAAAATTGCTGTCATAACTTTGAGCGCCGCATAGTTGTCCATTGAGTAGGTCATTCCTGCGCGCATTCCGACAACAAGCTTTCCCTGCTTGACCTTTTGCTTCTGAATAACGGTTCTTGAAGAAGCCGCCTGTGTTATGAACTCGGTGTGCAGTTCAAGTATATCTTTTCGTTCAAGCTTTTCAAAATACGGGCTGATAATTTCAGCAACTTCATTTTCGCTTTTGCTGCCGACATAGTTTATTTGAATCGGACAGTTGAAAACAAGCTTTTTCCATTCTTCAAAAAGGATTTTACCGTTTGCATTTTCAATGACGTCTTTTTTTCCGAATTTGTTCAGGGAATAGGCCTCATCTCTGCACATCTCTTCAAGCATACGGTTGAGGGCAAAAATGCGTTTTTCGTCGTTTTCACTGTCGATTTGCTGAATAAGCAGTTCTTTTTCGCGCTCAACCTTTTCCGGACAGAAACCGTCAGGTGTTATATCCGGTTCAAAGAAGCATGAAAACAGAAGACGGATGCATTCATCTGTAATGCTGCGGGAATCCAGAGTGAAGCGGTCATCGAGACAGGTGAGGTTGAGACTCAGGATGAGAGTCTCACCGGACTTTGAAACAGATGAAGAAATGCTTGCCCCGTAGAGTCCTGCAAGCGCGCGGTTCATGCTGAACATTGTCGGATATTCTTTGTTGGTTTTTGAAAGCAGATAAATAAGAAGAGCTCTTTCGCCTGCATGATTGTCAAGCGGAGCGGCAATGTTCAAAGAAACCGTTGTTGTTTTAAAGCGGCTTGTCCGGTGGTGAGCCAGACTGACCCCTTTGCAGATTTTTCTGATATTCACGTTGACACCTCCGAAAATTACAGTTTGGAATTTGACGCACAAATAACTAGTATATTCTATCACAAAAAAGACTCAAATACTATATTAACCGCATAAAATTTTGCTCAGTGTCTGTTTTAGGTCATTTTTAGGTATGAATGATACCACATATTAAGAGTTGATTTGAGTTTCCTCCGTTCAACCTGTTCGGCATAATGCACATTGCTATCTAAATAAAATTACGGATTGTAAACAATTTCTCTTTTTTCAGCAATGTTATGGTGAATTTATACAATGTAAAAATTGACGAAAAAACGGCGTAATCTCAAAAAAAAATGCCGTTTTTTACAAAAAACTCTCGTCCAAAAAGATATTTGTGAAAAAATATCTAAAAATTTTACTCATTTATATTGCAAAATGCCGATAGTTTGTGTAAAATGGTAAAAGTGACGATAGTCAAAATGTATAAAATTTACATACTAGTTGTTGGAGGGACTTTTATGTCTAAC
>JAEDIL010000024.1 GCA_016292455.1 Clostridiaceae bacterium | reverse complement strand
GGACGATGTCAACACCAAAAACAGCCTCAAACTGACCGACAGCGAGGGAAACGAGACGAAGAACAGCAGAAAGAAAAGCTATGTTTCGCAGGACGGACACTTTCTTTCATACCGGGAGACGAGCGGATCAGACGCACATGAACAGGTCGTGAGATGGGCTTCTCGGAACGATGTTGAGGACGGAGATCAAAGGCTTGCATATTGCAAAGAAGCGTGGTATATTGTTGAAAAAGATTCAAATGACTATGCGGGCTATAAAGTCATTGAAAAAATCAGAAAAGGAGAATATAACGATGAAAGAGAAAGAGTTGATAAACGAAACAGAGAAAACAGAAGAAGAACCGTTTCGGGAGAGTTTATTGAATATGATTTCGGCAATCAACAATCAAATACCACTCCCAATGGAAGATATGGTTCTGATGTCTATGATGCTGAAAACCAAGCCGAAAGTAGACGAGTTTTTTCGGTGGATAGGACGTCATCTCAACGGGGAAAAACTCGAATCGACGCCGAACAGAATACTCTCGGCGGCAACGAGAATCGGACGCGGACTGGAACCGAACGACTGAGCGACACCGAAACCAAGAGCAGCCTTCGTCATTCGCTCGGTATTATTGAAGAAAACCCTGCAAATCAAAGTCTTATTGCTCAAAACGAAGCGTTCGGGCGCATAATTTCGCTTGATTCACGCTATGATGTCGCTCTCGTTTGCGCCGCCCTCGGTTATAAGATTTATGTTTTGCCGCCGTGTCCCTACTTTCGATGCTCCCCGGATTTAGGCGAAGATAATATGTTCTTTGCGGTTCTGCTGTGCCTCATTCCGGATTATAAAAATGTAAAAAACATAATTGTGTATTGACTTTTACAGTTCGGTAATATATCATATAGTTGTAATTAACAATTTATTAACAAAGGAGCTTTCGAAATGAAAAGAGGTATTTCTTGTTTTCTTGCACTTTTGATGACATTCATGCTTTTTGTTCCGTCGTTCGCTGCCGGTGAAAGCAATGTCGTTTATCCCACGCTTTATCTTGAAGGTCAGGGCTTCCCCCTTTACACGGAAGACCTCAAACACATCTATTCCCTTGATGTTGACTGGATCTCCTATATCACTCAGGGAGACAATATTAAAACGCTTCTTACAGACGTGGCTCTCATGAACTACGATAAGTATGCGGAGGATCTTTATGACATTATTGCTCCCGTCTATGAAGAGGTTATTCTTGACGAAAACGGCGAAGCAAGTGACGGCTCGGGCATCAGATGGAACGATTACGGGTATGCGGTTTATTCAAAGAGGAATCCGGCAGGCAAGTGTTATCAATTTGTTGTTCTTGCCGATAATCTTCCTGTTACCCGGGGCTCTTTCCCGGTTTACAGAGCTCACTATGACTGGAGACTCTCCCCTGTTGTTCTCGCTGAGGACGTTCGCGGAGCAATTGACACTATTCTTGCCAGAACCGGCGCAAAGAAAGTGAACCTTGTCAGCCGTTGTCTTGGCACTAACATTGCGTCAGCATATATGGCAAAATACGGCGATGAAGGAAAGGTCAACGAATGCGTTTTCTATGCTTCTTCAATTGACGGAATCGGTCTTGCCAATGCAATTTTTACGGGCGATATTACGATTGACGCACAGAGCCTTGATAGCTTCGTTCAGTATTATATCTCTGTTCCGGGCAATGAAGCTCTCCTCGGTGACGATTCAACAACACAGCTTGTTGCAGCAATTCTTACGTTGCTTTATAATGTCAAGCAGCTCGGCTACGGAATGAGCGTTATTCAGGCTCTGGTCAACTCTATTCAGAAGATTGCACTCCCAAAAATTATGAAGGCTTGCTACGGTACCTTCCCGTCATATTGGTCAATGGTATCGGTTGACTCGGTTCAGAAAGGTATTGACTTTATTTACAGTACCGAGGAAGAAAAAGAAACCTACGCCGGAATCATCGAAAAGATCAATGAATACTATGATCTTCAGGTTAAATTTGACGAAACCTTCACCGCTCAGCATAACAACGGCGTTGCTTATTACTCAGTTATTTCAAAATACAGCTTCCCGCTGATTCCGCTTTCTTCGGACGCAAGAGAAGAGTCTGATATCTTTGTGTCAACGAATAAAATGTCGCTCGGCGCAACCTGTGCAGATTCTAACGGAAAGCTTTCCGATTCATACATTGCTTCCGTTGAAAATCCGAAGTATGTTTCGGCAGACAAGAAGATTGACGCCTCCACCTGTCTGTTCCCTGAAAGAACTTGGTTTGTCAAGGGACTTGAGCACAAGGCTTTTCCTGACTGCGTCAACGACCTTATTCTTGCAATCTGCAAGAGCAACGGAACCATGACGATTGAGACGGACGAAAGATTCACCCAGTTCCTGCAGTATGAGGGAACCGGAACAAGCGACAACGCAACCGGAAAGGTTACGCCGATTCTCACAATGGACGACACAACTGACACGACACAGGGCTACACAAAGAACAATCCGTTCAAAGCGTTGTTCAATTTCCTTACGAAGCTTTTCAGAATGTTAACCAATCTCTTTAAAAAGTAATAAACCGTGAGCTGTATATTCCTGGTACTGATAAGGCAGTATTTCTTTAAAATATGAACTTTTGGCACAATAATGCGTCAAATCCCCACGATATGCGTCAGCATTATCGCGGGGATTTACCTTTTTTTACAGCTCCTTTTATTACGGAAAGTCCTGCTGTGTACAGTATGAAAAACAAGGACGGCAGAAAAGATAAAAAAACACGGGCAGTCACACGTTGCGCAGACCAAAGAGAAAGCAAAATAAAAAAAGACTATATTTCACATCGTGCGCCAAGTCGGGTTGAATGTGAAGTATAGTCCTTATCTTTTTCATATTATCTTTCTGTTATTATTATCGTTCTTTATCCGCTTGCGTTACCTTTGTACCGTAGGATATTGAGATACCGTTGTTTCCGGGAAGCTGTAAAGACCGAGCGATTTTATTTCATTGACCAGAGTCTCGGCGGCAAGGATATTTGACTCCTTTGTCGGATGACCGTCAATGACCGAACCGAGAGAGCCCATGTCAAAGCTGAGTGTCGCACATTTTACTGCTCTGTCAAGTGTGTCGTCTCGGTATTCCGAAACGGCACGTTCAATTGAAGGGTAAAGTGAATTGTTCATGTCTCCGAGAACGCAGAGAATGAAGGCGCCGGGTTCTTTCAGGCGGACAAGGGAGAGAAGACGCTTATACTCATCAACAAAGCTGTTTCTTCTTTCCTCTGTGTAGCAATATGAGGCGTCGTTTGTGCCCAGGTTGATTACAACAAGGTCGTTTGCGTTGCCGTAAAAGTTCCAGTACTGTCCGGCGGGAATATCATTGCAGTTCACGAGTGAGTTTTCATAATGCCTGAAAATCACGTAGTCATTTGCCATACCTTTTGAGGGAAAGCCGGTCAGAACGCCGTAGCCGGAAAAGCTGACTGCTGCGGCGTCGGCGCCAAGCTCTTTTGCGGCAAGGAAAGCGTATGTTTCGGCATAGTTTTCGGTTCTGGTTGAAAAACTGCCGGAATTTCCGGCGTCAAGACCGTAGCCGCAGGTTATTGAGTCGCCGAGAAATTCAATTCTCAGCGTCCCGCGAGGCGAGGGACAGATGTCGCCCTTGGTCTCGGCGGAAATTGCGCTTACGCCCACCGTTGAATATGTGCCCTCGGAGATTTTGATAAGCTTCACCGTGCAGTCTTTGTCGTAAGCGGAAAGGTCAAGCGTAATATTTTCACTTTCGCTGTCAAGGACAAGGTCGCATTGAAGCTCGCCGTTGACGAAGGCGGCAACACGCGGACGGTGATTATATGTGACATACTGCGAATTATAGACGCGGCAGGTTATTGTTACGCTTTCTCCGTCGCAGAGAAATTCAATTCCGCTGCCTGACATTGAAAACCACCTTATACCGCCGTCAAAGACGGTTCTTCCGAGCGGCTTGACAAAGCCGTCAGACGCTGTGAACGAAAGACTTTTGATTTCGGCATCTTCGGGAAAACGCGGGTTTTCGGCAAATAATTGCGAGCTCTCATTGCGGCTTGCGCTCTGAGAAAAAAACGGAAACCGCTTCTTTTCCGAATCCGGCGCATTGGCTGAAACAAAGGCAACAAAGCCGATGAGAACGGCAAAGAAAAGAGTAACTGCAACAACCTTGAATAGTTTGTTCAAGTCATTTCCCTCCGTATGAAAGAAGTGTGCTTTTTCGTGTATGATACCATAATATTTTCCAGCGGTCAACGGGGAAGTAATGGGGAATCGGCGCGGTCTTTGTCTCTTTTGCTGTTTTTGTGAATTTTTGGGCGCAAATATTTGTCAGCCTTTACGATTGAATATGACAGATAGCAGTGTTATAATATAATCACGATTTAAATCGTTAAAGCGCGAGAGCGTCCAACGTAAATTTCCGACGTTGTATTGACCGAAGAAGATTATATATGGTAAACTAAAACATTCAGGGGGATGATAAAAATGATTTCAAAAGAAATGTATGAACTCGGCGCCCACTCATCGGTTATAAGAGAAATATTTGAGTATGCCAAAAAAAGAGCTGCCGTTGTCGGCAGGGAGAATATTTTCGATTTCAGTCTCGGCAACCCGAATATTCCGGCGCCGCCCGTTGTTGACGAAACCATTAAAAAGCTCATTGACACCATGCCGTCCTGCACACTGCACGGATATACTTCGGCGGTCGGAGACGACAGCGTGAGAGAAGCTATTGCGGCTTTCCTGAACGAAACTCACAAAACGTCGTTCAGAAAAGAAAACTTCTATATGACCGCGGGTGCGGCTGCTTCGCTCACAATTACGCTTCACGCGCTTGCAGAAAAGGATGACGAGGTGATTCTTATTGCTCCGTTCTTTCCGGAATACCGCGTTTTTTCCGAGGGAGCTGGAATGAAAGCCCGAGTTGTTCTTTCGGACGAAAAAACGCTTCTGCCGGACTGCGACGCAATTGAAAAGGCTATCAACGAACACACAAAGGCAATAATTGTCAATTCGCCGAACAATCCCTCGGGCGTTGTTCTCGGTGAAGAGGAAGTCAAAAAGCTTTGCGCCGTTCTTGAAAAAAAGCAAAAGGAATTCGGAAAACCTATTTTTCTTATTTCTGACGAGCCTTACAGAGAGCTTGTTTACGGCTCTGCAACGGTTCCGTATATTACGAAGTATTACAAAAACACAATAGTCTGCTATTCTTTCAGCAAATGTCTTTCCCTGCCGGGCGACAGAATCGGCTATATTCTTGTTCCCGATGAGGTTGAGGGTTCGAGAGAGATTTTTACGGCGGTCTGCGGAGCGGGAAGAAGACTCGGCTACGTTTGCGCCCCGTCAATGTATCAGTTCGTGGTCAGGGAATGCCTCGGAAAAACCGCCGACCTTTCAGCCTATGAAAAGAACCGCGATCTGCTTGTCAGTACGGTTGAACGGCTTGGCTTTTCCTGCGCAAAGCCTGACGGTGCGTTCTATCTTTTCATGAAATCGCCCGAAGAGGACGCCGGCGCTTTTTGCGAAAGAGCGAAGAAGTATGAGCTGCTGTTTGTACCCAGCGATTCATTCGGCTTCCCCGGCTACGTCAGAATTGCATACTGCGTTTCAGCCGAAATGATTGAAAGATCAATTCCGGCGTTTGAAAAGTTAGCAAAAGAATATTTTTAAGGGATAGGTGAAAAAATGGAAGAACTTGCCGGTATCCGCGAAAAAATTAACGAGGTTGACAGAAAAATGGCGGCGCTTTTTGAAGAGCGCATGAACCTTGTTTCCTCGGTTGCAGAATACAAAATGAAAAGCGGACTTCCTGTTTTTGACGAAAAGCGGGAACAGGATGTGGTAAACCGCAACGCCGGGTTTGTTGAAAATGAAGAAATTCGCTCGTATTATGTAAACTTCCTCAAAAACACTATGGCTGTTTCAAAAATGTATCAGCATAGGATTCTTGAAGGAATGCGTGTTTCATACAGCGGTGTTGCCGGTGCTTTTGCCCAGATTGCGGTTGATAAGATTTTTCCCGATGCCGTTGCGGTTTCCTGCAAGGATTTTAAGGAAGCCTATGAAATGACCGAAAAAGGTCTGACCGATTGCTGTGTGCTTCCGCTTGAAAACAGCAACGCCGGAGAAGTCGGCGCAGTCATTGACCTGATTTTTTCCGGCTCGCTTTTTGTCAACCAGGTCTATTCGCTTTCAATTCACCAATGCCTTGTGGCTTTGCCGGAAAGTGAGCTTTCCGACATAAAAACCGTCATCAGCCATCCGCAGGCACTCTCGCAGTGCGAGCCTTATCTTCGTGAGCTTGGCGTTCGGAAAAAGGAAAGCGTCAACACTGCCGTTGCCGCGCAGACGGTTCTTGACAAAGGAGACAAGAGCGTTGCCGCAATTGCAAGCCGCGATACCGCAGAAATCTACGGTTTGAAAATACTGAAAGAGAATATCAATGAAAGCGAAACGAACACAACCCGCTTCGCTGTTCTTTCAAGAGTGATGAACAGCGCCAAGAGTGAATGCTCAATAATCGTTTTCACTGTACCCGACGAGGCGGGCTCGCTTGCCCACGCAATCAACATCATCGGCAACCACGGCTTCAATATGCGCTGCATCAAGAGCCGTGCAATGAAAGATCTCATGTGGACATATTATTTTTATGTTGAGGTTGACGGCGACCTGAAATCACGCAGCGGCTCGTTTTTGCTTGCTGAGCTTTCCGACTGTTGCGATAAGCTGAGATTTGTCGGTTCATTCAACAGCTGACAGAGGTCAGTCTGAAAAAAAGGGTGTGAAAAAATGGTTATCCCCGTTTCCCTTGCGGAACATTCATATGATATTGTAATTGAAAAGGGCGCGCTGAAAAAAGCGGGAAAACTGCTTTCCGTCAAAGGCAGAGCGCTTGTTGTGACGGACAGCGGCGTTCCCGGTATTTATGCAGAAACGCTGATGAGTCAGCTTGAAAATCCGGCACTGTTTGTTTTTCCTCAGGGCGAGGAAAACAAAAACACAAAAACTCTCCTTTCAATTTGCGAAAAGCTGCTTGAAGAAAACTTCACAAGGTCAGACTGCGTAATTGCGCTCGGCGGCGGAGTTGTCGGCGATATGGCAGGCTTTGCAAGCGCAATTTATATGCGCGGAATTGATTTTTACAACATTCCCACAACGTTGCTTTCTCAGGTAGATTCATCCGTCGGCGGAAAAACAGCGGTTGATTTTTTCGGCGCAAAAAATCTTCTCGGCGCGTTCCACCAGCCGAAAAAGGTTATCATAGACCCCGAACTTCTTTCAACGCTTGAAAAACGGCAGGTTTCAAACGGCTTTGCCGAAGCGGTCAAGATTGCCGTCACGAGCGACAAAAAGCTGTTTGAGCTTTTTGAAAGCGGCAGGGCTGAGGAAGAAATTGAAGAGGTTATCTGCCGGGCCGTCAGCGCAAAGCGCGATGTTGTTGAAAAGGACGAAAAGGAAAGCTCGCTGCGGCGTGTTCTCAACTTCGGACATACCCTCGGTCACGCAATTGAAAGCAGCGCCGGACTTGACACTCTGCTTCACGGTGAATGTGTTGCGCTCGGTATGCTCCCGATGTGCGGCGAAAAAATCCGTCCCCGCGTAAGGGCGGCTTTGGAAGCTGTCGGACTCAGAACACAGTTTGACTACAACAAAGATAAGGTCGCAGAGTTTTTGAAGCACGACAAAAAGGCGGGCAACGGCTCTGTTTGCATCGTCCGCTCAGATGAAATCGGCTCGTTCTTTTTTGAAAAGGTCAGCCTTTGCGATTTGGAGAAAATGCTATGAAAAATACTTTTGGAAATTCGTTTTCGGTCACTCTTTTCGGCGAAAGCCACGGTCAGGCAATCGGCGCGGTGCTTGACGGGGTCAAGCCGGGTGTTGAGCTTGACCTTGAAAAAATTTCGGCGCTTCTGAAACTGCGCAAGGGAGCTTTGGCTTTTTCAACCAAGCGCAACGAAAAAGATGAATTCAAAATTGTCAGCGGCTTTTTTGAGGGGAAAACAACCGGAACTCCGCTTTGCTTTGTCATTGAAAACAATGACACCAAAAGCGCGGATTATTCAAAAATGAAAAACATCGCCCGTCCTTCTCATGCTGACTATACAGCATTCCTCAAATATCACGGCTTTCAGGATTACCGAGGAGGAGGTCATTTTTCTGGCCGCATCACAGCCGCTCTTACTGCGGCAGGCGCGGTGGCAATGCAGATTCTTGAAACCTGCGGTGTAAAAATCGGAACGCACATTCTTTCCTGCGGCGCAATTGAGGACAGACACTTTGAAAACTATGAAAGCGATTTTTCGGCGCTTTCTAAACTCGATTTCCCCGTTCTTGACGAAAAAGCGAAAGAACAGATTGAAGCAAGGATTGCCGGGGCAAGAAAAAACGGCGATTCAGTAGGCGGCGTTCTTGAAACGGCTGTCACGGGCTTTCCGGCTTCTGTCGGTGAACCGTGGTTTGACACGGTTGAGGGTGTGCTTGCCCACATTTTATTCAGCGTTCCGGCAGTCAAGGGCGTTTCCTTCGGCTGCGGCTTTGATTTCGGAAAAATGGTCGGTTCAGAGGCAAACGACCCTTTTGCAATTGAAAACGGAAAAGTTGTTACGCCGACAAACAACAACGGCGGCGTCAACGGAGGAATAACCAACGGAATGCCGATTGTTATTAACTGCGCCGTTAAACCCACGCCGTCAATATATAAAACTCAGAAAACAATAGATTTTGAAAAAAACGAAAATACCGACCTGCTCATTCATGGCAGACATGACCCGGCGATTATTCACAAAGCCTCGGTTGTTGCCACGGCGGCAACGGCAATTGCGCTGCTTGATTTGCTAAGCGGCAGGTTCGGCACAGACCTTGAAATAAAGTGACTATGAAATACGGACTTCTCGGCAAAAAACTCGGACACAGCTATTCAAAAACAATTCACGAGGCGTTCGCGCCGTATGAGTATGAGTTGAGAGAACTGACAGAGCAACAGCTTGATTCCTTTATGAGTGAGCGTGATTTTTGTGCTGTCAACGTCACAATCCCGTATAAGGAAACTGTGATGAAATATCTCGACTTCATTGACGAGGCGGCAAAGCAGATTGGCGCGGTCAATACCGTTGTGAATAAAAACGGCTCACTTTACGGCTATAACACCGATTTTTACGGGCTTCGCGCGTTGCTTCTCAAAAACGGATTTGAGCTGAAAAACAAAAAGGCGCTCATTCTCGGCAGCGGCGGAACTTCAAAAACGGCGCAGGCCGTCTGTCGCTCGCTCGGCTGCAAGGAGCTTATTGTTGTTTCAAGAAGCGGTGAAGTGAACTATGACAATGTTCTTTCATTTCACAAGGACGCTTCATATATTATCAACACAACGCCATGCGGAATGTTTCCAAACAATGAGGGCAGGGCGCTTTCGACAGACGGTTTCACCGCCCTTGAAGGTGTTGCGGACGTAATTTATAACCCGCTCAGAACAAATCTGCTGCTTGAAGCGAAAGAACGCGGACTGCGGTATTGCGGAGGGCTTTATATGCTCGTTTTGCAGGCGGTCAAGGCAAGTGAACTGTTTCTGGGCAAAGAATATCCGGAAACAACGGGTGAAGAGGTCTACGGAAAACTGCTCAGAGAAAAGGAAAACATTGTTCTTACCGGTATGCCGGGCAGCGGAAAATCAACAATCGGAAGGCTGCTTTCAAAAAAGCTGTCAAGAACCTTTGTTGACACAGATGAGCTTATTGTAAAAAAAGCCGGAATGGAAATTCCCGAAATTTTTTCCCGGTTCGGGGAAGCACATTTTCGCTCTCTTGAAGCAAAAGTGATTGCCGAAACGTCAAAGCAGACCGGTCTTGTGATTGCAACCGGCGGCGGAGCGGTTCTCAGACGCGGAAACATTGACGCTTTGCGGCAAAACGGAAAAATCTTTTTCCTTGACCGTCCGCTTTCTCAAATTCTGCCGACAGCGGACAGACCGCTTTCAAGCGACGGACAAGCTCTCAAAAAACGCTTTGAGGAACGCTATCCGATTTATATCTCAACCTGCGATGAAACTGTTTTTGTTGACGGCGTTGCCGACCATGCGGTTGAAGCAATCATTGAAAAGGAAGAAGCAAAATGAAAATTCTTGTTCTCAACGGACCTAACATAAATATGCTCGGCATAAGAGAGCCGGAGCTTTACGGAAAAGAGACATACGCGTCCCTCGTTCGGAAAATCAGTGACTATTGCGCAGAAAAGGGTGTTGAAGCAGCCTTTTTTCAGTCCAACCATGAGGGCGCGCTTGTTGACGAAATTCAGAAAGCACTTGGCGTTTTTGACGCGATAGTGATGAATCCTGCCGCATATACCCATACAAGCGTTGCATTGCTCGACGCACTTAAAGCAGTAAAAATACCCTGCGTTGAGGTGCACATTTCGGACGTTTCCTCCCGCGAGGACTTCCGTCAGGTATCTTTTGTCCGTTCGGCATGTTTCAA
This sequence comes from Clostridiaceae bacterium, assembly GCA_016292455.1. Taxonomy (GTDB): domain Bacteria; phylum Bacillota; class Clostridia; order Oscillospirales; family Acutalibacteraceae; genus UBA6857. The sequence continues at coordinate 9,108 of JAEDIL010000024.1, read as the reverse complement.
AACCGTCAGCGGACTCGGAACGGACGGTTATCTTCGTGCAGTTGACGCAATTATTGAACTTCTGGGTGAAGAAAAATGAAAGCAATTATAAAAGAAAGCCGCGCCTGCGGCTCGGTTGCGGCTCCGCCGTCAAAGAGCGTGCTGCACCGGATGCTTATCTGCGCCGCGCTTTCAAAGGAAGAAAGCTTAATCGGCAACGCATATTACAGCGAGGATATTTCCGCAACGCTTGACTGCCTGAGCGCAATGGGCGCAAAGGTTGAAAAAGGAGAAACTGCGGTCAGAATCGGCGGTCTTGACCCGATGAACATTCCGGAAAATGCCGTTCTGCCTTGCAGGGAGAGCGGAAGCACGCTCCGCTTTCTCATTCCGCTTGCGCTGCTGTGCGGAAAAAGGATTACTTTTACGGGGGCGGAAAAGCTCTTTTCGCGTCCGCTCGGCGTGTATGAAGAAATTGCCGCAAAAAAAGGTTTTCTCTTTGAAAAAGAAAAGGGAAGTCTTACGGTTTGCGGAAGGCTTTCCGGCGGAGATTTTTCCGTACCCGGAAATGTCAGCAGTCAGTTTATTACCGGTCTGCTTTTTGCGCTGCCGTTCTGCGGCGAAAGCAGAGTTTGTCTGACCACCGCATTGCAGAGCAAAAGCTATGTTGACATTACGCTTTCCGTAATGAAAAAGTTCGGCGTTTCCGCTTCTTGGCAGAACGCCGGAACGCTTTATCTTAGCTCCGGTCAGTTTTTCACGGCTTCCGATTGCAGCGCAGAGGGCGACTATTCCTCAGCAGCTTTTCTCGAAGCATTCAATCTTTTTTCAGGCTCTGTTTCCGTCAGCGGTCTTGACTGCAACTCACTTCAGGGAGACAGAGTATACAGGGAGCATTTCAGGCTGCTTGAAAACGGTACGCCGGTAATTGATATTGCCGATTGCCCCGACCTCGCTCCGATTCTGATGACCGTTGCCGCGGCGAAAAACGGCGCTGTGCTCAAAAACACGGCAAGACTGCGTATGAAAGAGAGCGACCGCGGCGAAGCGATGAAAAAAGAGCTTTCCGCTTTCGGAGCGGAAATTGATGTTCTTGAAAACGAAATTTTTGTTCATAAGGCGCCGCTTCATTCCCCGCAAAGAACGCTTTGCTCTCACAATGATCACAGGGTTGTGATGTCGCTGGCTGTTCTTTCAAGTGTTTTCGGCGGAGAAATTGAGGGCGCGCAGGCGGCTTCAAAAAGCTTCCCGACCTTTTTTGAAGTGATAAAAGAATTAGGAATAAGGATTGATTTAATATGACTATTGATAAACAGACACGGTTTCTGATTGTCGGTCTCGGTCTCATGGGCGGAAGCTACGCAAGGGGACTGACTCAGAAAGGCTACCACGTTGACGCAATTGTCAATGACGAAAAGTCGTCCGAGTTTGCTCTCAGACATGAGATTGTTCACGAGTGTCCGACATTTGTTGACGAGGAGCTTGTTAAAAAAGCAGATGTGCTCATTTTCGCTCTTTATCCTCATACATTCATTGAATGGGTTGAAAAAAACGGCTCGCTGATTAAAAAAGGTGCAATAATCACCGACGTAACCGGCGTCAAGGGCTGCATTGTTGAAAAGGTTCAGTCTGTTCTTCCCGAGGGTGTTGAGTTCATTTCTGCTCATCCTATGGCAGGACGTGAGGTATACGGCGTTGAAAACAGCGATGAAAAAATGTTTTACGGCGCAAACTATATTGTTGTTCCGACCGAAAGGAACACTGAAAACGGAATTGAATGCTGCAAACGCATTGCCGAAATTCTCGGTTTCGGAAGAATCGTCGAGCTTTCTCCGAAAGAGCATGATGACCTTATCGGCTTTGTTTCTCAGCTGACGCACTGCATTGCCGTTTCGCTCATGACGTGCTATGAGAACGAAAACCTTGAAAAATACACAGCGGACTCATTCAGAGACCTGACGAGAATTGCGAACATCAATGAAGTTCTTTGGAGCGAGCTGTTTTTCCTGAACCGCGATTCGCTTTTGCGCCAGATGGAGCTTTTTGAATCTCATTTCAGAAAGCTTTATGAAAGCCTTAAAAACGGCGACAGGGAAACAATGATTCAGATGATGAAAGAATCAACAGAAAGAAGAAAACTTTTCGATAAATAACAATTGCCGCTTGCGGCGGTATATATGAGGTGTGATAATTATGAATATGACGTTCAAATGTAAGCTTCCGATTCCGATGGAGGTCAAAAAACAGTACCCGGCTTCGGAAAAGGCAATTAAAATCAAAGCCGAAAGAGACGAAGAGCTGAAAAGAATATTCGAGGGCAAGGATAAGCGCCTTGTGCTTGTAATCGGTCCCTGCTCGGCGGACAACGAGGACAGCGTAATGGAATACATCTCCCGCCTTGTTCCGCTTCAGGAAAAGGTAAGGGATAAAATTTTCATCGTTCCGAGAATTTATACCAACAAGCCGCGTACCACCGGCGACGGCTACAAGGGTATGCTCCACCAGCCTGATCCGAGCGGAAAAAGCAACCTTTTTGAAGGTATTGTTGCAATCCGCAAGCTGCACATGCGTGCGCTCAACGAAACCGGGCTTTCCTGCGCTGACGAAATGCTGTATCCGGAAAACTACCGTTATCTCAACGACCTTCTTTCTTATGTTGCAATCGGCGCAAGGTCGGTTGAAAACCAGCAGCACCGTCTGACTTCAAGCGGTCTTGATATTCCTGTGGGAATGAAGAATCCTACCGGCGGTGACCTTTCGGTAATGATGAACTCAATCACGGCGGCGCAGCACCGGCATGAGTTTATATACCGCGGCTGGGAGGTACAGTCTCACGGCAACCCCTATGCCCACGCAATTCTGCGCGGTTATGTTAACAAGAGGGGAGTCAGTCTTCCCAACTATCACTATGAGGATCTTATGAGAGTCTGCGAGCTCTATGCCGAAACGAAGCTTCAGAACCCGGCAATTATCGTTGACACCAACCACTCAAACTCCGGCAAAAAGTATCTTGAACAGCCGAGAATTGCAAAGGAGGTTCTCCATTGCTGCCGCCACAGCAGCGATATTGACGGCATAGTCAAAGGTCTTATGGTTGAAAGCTACCTTGAAGACGGCTGTCAGAAAATCGGCGAGGGAATCTACGGAAAGTCGATTACCGACCCGTGTATCGGCTGGGAAAAGACCGAACGCCTTGTTCTTGAACTTGCCGATATTTATTGATTCAGACAAAGATAAACCGGGTATGAGCATTTGTGCCATATCCGGTTTTGCTGTCTGATATACCATCTGTTGTCCTGCGCTATTATTCGCTTGCTTTTTTGACAAGTGCTTTCAGGTCGTGGGGTGTGAAAACGTATTTTTTGTCGCAGAAGCGGCAGCAGACCTCAGTTTTTTCGTCCTCTGCCATGCTGAAAAGCTCATCTTTGCCTGCGGTGAGCAGAGCTTTCTCAACCCTGTCACGCGAACAGTTGCATCTGTAAACCGGCTCGGCTGTGTCAAGAATGTCAAGCTCAAATTCTTTAAGTGCACGGCGGCAGATTTCTTCCGGAGTCATGCCACGTTCAAGCAGAACGGTTACCGGTTCAAGCCCCTCAATTGAACGTTCAACCTTTTCAATCGTTTCCTGAGTAGCTGTGGGGAGAAGCTGAATGATGAAGCCGCCGGCAGCCTTTATTGAAAGGTCCCTGTCAACGAGAACGCCCAGGGCGCAGACAGTGGGCGTCTGTTCGCTCGCGGCGAAATAGGACGTAATGTCCTCGGCAACCTCACCCGTTACGATAGGCGTCTGACCTATATACGGCTCTTTCAGTCCGAGGTCCTTGATAACGGTTACATAGCCGTCCTTTCCGATTGCTCCGGAAACGTCAAGCTTGCCCTTGCTGTTGAGCGGAAGCTCAACGACGCTGTGCTGAATATAGCCGCGAACATTGCCCGACGAGTCCGAAACTGCCATAACTGTTCCGGCAGGACCTTTTCCGTTCATTTTGAGAGTCAGGGAATCGTCCTTGCCTTTGAGCGCGCTGCCCATGAGCGACGCCGCTGTGAGCAGTCTGCCCAATGCTGCGGAAACAACGGCGGAGGTTTTGTGAATTCTTTCCGCTTCGCTCACTATATCTGTTGAATCCATTGCCATGGCAGTCAGCGTTCCATCGGTTGAAATGCATCTGATAAGCTTTCCCATAATGAGGCTCCTTTTTAAATTAACTGTGTGCCGTGTTTTATGCAGACAAAAACGGCGCGTTCGCTGTCTGCCTTGACCGGTTCTTTCGTCATATCGTCATATATTCCGACAATTTCAAAGCGGAACTCTTCCAGCATTTTGCGAATATCTTCAAGCTCATAGCCGCGCTCGCAGAATTCTTCGCTGTACCGTATATATGAGCCGTCCTCATCCTCTTCAAAAATGTCAAGGTCAATGAGCGTTGTTTCGTTGTCTTCAAGAAGAGTGTTCTGCCAGGTGCAGAACACCTTATCTGTTTCGAAAACAAATGTGTTGTCCGAAAGAACCTTTCTGTGTTTGTGGAGGGTGTTGACGTCAAAAACAAAAACGCCCTTGTCATTCATGAAAAGCGCGGTGCGCCGGAAAATCTCCCTGAGCGTTTCTTTTTCGGTAACATGGTTGAGACTGTCAAGCGTGCAGACAGCGGCGTCAATGGTTCCGAAAAGGTCAAGCTCCTCCATTTTCTGACAGAGAAAGAGCGCGTCAAAGCCCTCTTCAATTCTTTTTTCCTGCGCAAGCGAAAGCATATCCTGAGAAGCGTCAACGCCTATCACGTCAAAGCCGGCTTCTGCAAAGAGCTGAGAAAGAGTACCCGTTCCGCACGCCATATCAAGCAAAATCCCCTCGCTGACAGAACAATCGGCAAGGAGACCTCTGATATAGTTAAAGCGGCCCTGATAGTCGGCGTCTTTCATGAGCAGATCATAAAAGTATGAAAAATCACCGTAGCCTGCCATGGACGTACCTCATTCTTTATCAATCTTTTCAAAGAGGGGACGGTAGCCCTCTCTGGTGCGGTTGACGCGGCTGATTGTGGCGGTGCTTGCGCCGGTTTGAGCAACAATGTCGCTGTAAACCTTTTTGTGTTCAAGCATGTGAGCAACAACTGCGCGCTGAGAGATTGCCGCAAGCTCGGTTCTTGTGCACAGAGCGTCAAAGAGAGCGGCACATTCCTCTTCTGTTTCAATATTCATTACGAGACGGAATAAAAAGTCAATATTTTCCTTTTCGGTTTTGCTGCTAGCCATATTCCGATTCCTTTCTTGCATGGAAGTTAAATCTTTTCTGTTTCAAAACATTTTAGCACGTTAAACCAAAAAAGTAAAGAGTAATTTTACCAAATAAAAAGCCGCAAATTCGGACATGATGACGAATTTGACTGAGAAGTTGAAAATCCGTGGAAAACTGTGCTATAATACTATCCATAATTTTCATGCGTATGCATATTTTGAAAGGATTGTAAAAAATGCTCAATTTTCTTGCACTCAGCTATGCCGGCAGAACGGCTATCACCGCAGTATGCGTTATTCTTCTTGTTGTCGGCATTCTTTATCTCGGACTCGGTTTCCTCTTTTTCCACATTGCTCTCGGCTCAAAGCGCCGCAAGGATGAAACAATACCCTGCAAAAACAGCCTTTTTGAACGTAACGCCGAAAACAAAACGCTTCAGGACGGCTATAAGTGGTATGACGAAAACTACAAGCAGAAGGTCACCTGCAAAAACCGAAAGGGAAAAACCCTGCATGCGATGGAATTCCGCAATCCCTCAAACAGCAATGTGTGGGTAATCTGCCTGCACGGCTGGACGAATGTAAAGCGCGAAATGTCAAGCTATGCCATGGAGTATTACCGCCGCGGCTTCAACGTTCTGATTCCCGACCTGCGCGGTCACGGAGACAGCGAAAGCAAGTATGTTACAATGGGCTGGCTCGACAGACTTGACGTTGTCGACTGGATTAACAGTCTTGTTGAAGAAAACCCGAGAGTGAAGATTCTTCTTCATGGTGTTTCAATGGGCAGTGCAACAACAATGATGACAACGGGAGAGGAGCTTCCTGAAAACGTTGTTCTTGCTGTTTCGGACTGCGGCTTCTGCGGAGTCAGGGAAATCTTCGTTGACCAGTGTATCCGCAAGTATCATCTGCCGCCGAAAATCGTTATCCCTGCCGCTAGTTTTGTCAACAAGCTGATGAACGGCTTCTTCTTCGGCGAGGCTTCCGCTGTTGAACAGCTCAAAAAGTCTAAAACACCCACGCTGTTCATCCACGGCGACAAGGACGACTTTGTTCTGATTGAAAATCTCGATCCGGTCTATGAAGCCTGTGCCGCGCCCAAGGAAAAGCACATCGTCAAGGACGCCGAGCATGCCGTTTCGGGACTCTGGTTCCCGGAAGAATACTGGAAGACAATTGACGCTTTCCTTGCAAAGTATCTTTATGAAGCTCCTGTTTCACAGGACTGAGATCATCACGATAAATTCTATGCCCTGTTAAGAGCAGACAGTTCTGCCTTGAACAGGGCATATTTTCTTATATTGTCATTTCAATGCGCTTTCAAGAGAGAAAAGATTTCTTTCCATGAGAGAAAAATAGGTTTCTCCGTTGTTGAAGTCATCTGCCGTGATAACATGGCAGGAATAAAGCGTCAGAACGCTTGCCCCGGTGTTTTCCGCAATTGATTCGGCAACGTTTCCGGAGCTCAGGTCAACCTTGAAAACAACGGAAAGCTTTTCAGCCTTGACCTTTTCGCTCAGGAAAGCGATTGTTGTCGGGTTGGCGTCGCTTTGCGCCGAACAGCTGGGAAAAGCGGCGTAAAAGCTGAGCTTGTATTCATCTGCAAGATATTTGAACGGAAAACGGTCGCCGACAACAAAATGTCTGTTTCTTGCTTTTTCCGAAAGAGTGCGGAAATCTCCGTCAAGCTCATTGAGCTTTTCAAGACACTCGCTTGTGCGCTTTTCATAGCTTTCTTTGTTTTCGCTGTCTTTTTGGCAAAGTGCGGCCGATATTGCCGAAACAATTTTTCCGGCGTTCTTCGGGGAAGTCCAGACATGCTCGTCGTATTCTTCTTCCCCTTCTTCGCGGTCTTCTTCCTGCATACCTTCAAGCGTTTCTTCTCTGAGGTTTTCCGTCACGTCCATCATTCTCACAACGCAGATGTTTTCCGTGTCAATTGAGGAAAGCATTGAAGAAACCCATTCGTCTGATTCTCCGCCGCCGTAAATAAATACATCGCATTGCTCAATTTTCATAATATCCGCCGCTGTCGGCTCAAAGGTGTGGCTTTCTTCTCCCGGGGCAAGGAGCATTGTGATTTCGGCGTCGTCTCCCGCAACCTGTCTTGCAAGGTCAAAGGGAGCAAAGCTAGTTGCAACAACGCCTGTTTTCTCTTTCCGATATACTTTTACCTCGCCGGTGAGCGGTACGGCGAAAACGCAGAAAGCCGCAAGAAGCGCAACTGAAACGGAAAGCGCTTTTTTGCCTTTTCTTATGCGTGCGGAATTGAGAACACACCTTATCAGTGAAAACGTTGCCAGGGCAAAAATGTTCACGCAGACAACGCTTGCCCCCGTGGGGGCTTCAAAACGGATTGAAACAAGAAGTCCTGAGAAAAAGCATACGACCGAAATCGCTGCGCTTGAAAGAATGACGCTTTTATAGCTTTTGCAGACTCTCATTGAAGTGATTGCCGGAAAAATGATGAGGCTCGAAATGAGCAGCGCTCCCATCATTCTCATACCGATTACGATTGTCACTGCCGTCAGTGCCGCTATGAGCATATTATATGCCCCTGCTTTTGTTCCGGTTGCTTTTGAGAAGCTTTCGTCAAAGGTTACGGCAAAAATTTCGTGGTAGAAAACAACATACAGCGCGAGAACAGCTACGCTCAGAACAACACTCAGAGCAACGTCTGCACTGCTCATTGTGAGAATACTGCCGAACATATAGTTATAAATATCAACATTCATTCCCGTTGTCAGCGAGGTTACCATCACGCCCACCGCAAGCGCGCCCGTTGAAATGAGGGCAATTGCCGCGTCGCCTTTGATTTTTCCGCTTTCGCTCATCCGCAAAAGCAGAAAAGCCGCAGCAATAACGATAGGAAGTGAAAAATAGAGCGGCGCAATGTTCGCGGCGCAGGCAATTGCAAGCGCACCGAAGCCGACATGGGAAAGTCCGTCGCCGATCATTGAAAACCGTTTCAGAACGAGGCTCACGCCGAGGAGAGCGGCGCAAAGCGAAAGGAGAACGCCGCCAATCAGCGCCCGCTGCAAAAACGGCTGGGAGATGATGAGCTCAATTGTTTCAGGCATTCTGTTCACCTCCCGAAAAAGATTTGTAAATGTCACTTTCAAGGTATTCGGGAACAGTTCCGAAGAATGCGCCGTCCTTCTTCATGTGGAGAATATGCGTGGCATAGCGAAGGGCGGAATAAAGATCATGGGAAACCATAATTACGGTTATTCCGAACTCGCGGTTGATTTTTTCAATTATCCGGTAAAAGTCTGCTGTCACAACGGGGTCAAGACCGGTCACAGGCTCATCAAGCAGCAGCAGCTTTTTTGTTGCGCAAAGCGCGCGGGCAAGCAGAACCCTCTGCTGCTGACCTCCGGAAAGCTCACGGTAGCACTTCTCCCGCAGGGGAAGAATGTCGAGCTTTTTCATGTTTTCCTCGGCGAGCTTCTTTTGCTCTTTTGAAAAGAAAATTCCTTTTTTTGAAGCAAGACAGCCGGAAAGAACAACTTCGCCGACGCTTGCCGGAAAATCCTTTTGCGCCGTAGTCTGCTGCGGCAAATAACCGATTTCGCGTTTCCTCAGTCCGTCTCCCATGTGGAGATGACCGCTTTCCGTTTCAAGCAGACCGAGCATCGCTTTGACAAGCGTGCTTTTTCCGCTCCCGTTTTCACCGACAATACAAAGGTAGTCGCCTTTGTTGACGGCAAAGCTGAGGTTTTTTGCAACAACAGTTCCGTCATAGCCGAGAACAACGTTTTTGCAATCAATCAGCGCCATTATTCACCACCCCTTTTTGCCATGCAGTCTTTGCACACGCCGACAAGCACCGTCGTTTCGTTGTCAACGCAAAAGCCGTGGTCTTTCAAAAGATGTTCGGTTGCCTCTTTCATG
>JAEDIL010000116.1 GCA_016292455.1 Clostridiaceae bacterium | reverse complement strand
AATGGACCTTTCAACGGCAGACAGAATGATGATTCATGTTCCGATGTTCCATTGCTTCGGAATGGTGCTCGCCATGACCGCTTCAATGACTCACGGCGCCTCGCTCTATCCGATGCCGTATTTTACGCCTAAGCCGTCGCTTGCCTGCATCAACAGCGAAAAGATAACCTGCTTCCATGGCGTGCCCACAATGTTCATTGCAATGCTTGAACACCCTGATTTTGCAAAGACGGATTTTTCATATATGAGAACCGGAATAATGGCAGGTTCGCCGTGTCCCATTTCGGTGATGCGTGACGTTGTTGAAAAAATGCACATGAGCGAAATAACGATTGTTTACGGTCAGACGGAGTCCTCTCCCGGCTGCACCATGAGCAGCACCGATGACCCGCTGGAAGTCCGCGTTTCAACTGTCGGACGTGCTCTGCCGGAAATTGAATGCAGAATTGTTGACCCGGAAACCGGCGCTGAAATGCCGGTCGGCGAAACGGGAGAATTTGTTGCACGCGGCTATAATGTCATGAAAGGCTATTACAAAATGCCGAAAGCAACGGCGGCGGCAATTGACAAGGACGGCTGGCTTCATACCGGCGACCTTGCCTGCAAAACTCCGGAGGGTAATTACCGCATAACCGGCAGGCTCAAGGATATGATAATACGCGGAGGCGAAAACATCTATCCAAAGGAAATTGAAGAGTTCATTTATACTCACGGAAAGGTCAGGGACGTTCAGGTTATCGGAGTTCCGGACGAACAGCTCGGCGAGGAAATTATGGCATGCATTATTCTCAAAGAAGGAGAAACCATGACCGCCGATGAGATGAGAACATATATCCGCGACCACATGGCAAAGCACAAGGTTCCGAAGTACATTGATTTCGTGGACTCTTTCCCGATGAACGTTGCCGGAAAGATTCTCAAATATAAAATGCGCGAAGCTGCAATCGAAAAGTATAATCTGAAAAAAGCAGATTCGATTGAAACCGCGTGACGGAGGCGAAAAAATGTATCCGATTATTGACTGCCATTGCCATATCTATCCGGATAAAATCGCTGTCAAGGCGTCTCAGAGCACTGGAACGTTTTATGACATGGACATGAACTACGACGGAAAGCTTTCCACTCTTGAAGAAATCGGCAAATCCGCGCATATCAGCCACTCTGTTGTGTTTTCCGTTGCAACAACGCCGAAGCAGGTCAAATCAATCAATGAATATATCGCTTCTGTTGTTGCCGCAAGTCAAGGAAAGATGACAGGTCTCGGAACTCTCCATCCGGACAGCGACGATATGGAAGGAGATATTCGCCACCTTAGAGAACTGGGACTCAGAGGAGTAAAGCTTCATCCGGATATTCAGCGCTTCAAGCTTGATGATTACCGCTGCCTGAAAATATATGAGCTGTGTGAGGGCAACCTTCCGGTACTTATTCACGCAGGAGACAAACGCTACGATTATTCCAACCCGAACCGCCTGAAACCGATTCTTGAAACATTCACAGGCTTGCAGGTCATTGCCGCTCATTTCGGCGGCTGGTCAATCTGGGAAGAGGCGAGCCGTGAGCTTTGCGGATATGAAAACCTTATGGTTGACTGTTCCTCGTCGTTTCCGTGGCTTGACAGGGAAACGTCAAAGTCTATTATCAGACGCTATTCGGCAGACAAGGTTCTTTTCGGCGCGGATTATCCCATGTGGAACCCCGCAGAGCAGGCGGAGTATCTGCTGAGTCTCGGGCTCTCGGACGAGGAAAACAGAAAGATTTTTTATCAGAACGCCCAGAAACTGTTCGGAATAAAGCTATAACCGTAACCCTAAAATATTTTTACCCGTAAATATTTTTTACCAATACTATTTACTTTTTTGTTTTGCCGTGATATAATCTTCCAGCGTTATTCCTGCTTCCCGGTTTCCGGACAAAGCTTAACGAGCACTTCACCGACCGGTTGCTGAGGGCACGGGACGCGATAAAAATTTTTATGAGGTGAAAAACCATGATTTCAAAGGAAGAAAAGACCAGAATCATCAACGAGTACGCAACCCATGAGGGCGACACCGGTTCACCGGAAGTTCAGATTGCTGTTCTCACCAGCAGAATCAACACCCTTACCGAGCATCTCAAAACCAACAAGAAGGACCACCACTCACGCCGCGGTCTTCTTAAAATGGTAGGTCACAGAAGGAACCTTCTTGCATACCTTCAGAAGAAGGATATTGAAAGATACCGTTCAATCGTTGCAAGACTCGGACTTCGTAAATAATTACTTTTTGCGGCAGACACGGCGAAAGCGCCGGGTCTGCCGTTTAGTGAGTATGCTGCTTTTGCGGCGGATTTCAGAAAAATTTTTCGTGGGTGCTTTCGGATTAGCACTAAATTGAGCGCTTCAATGCGGAACGCTGAATTTATTGCTAAACCCGTGCCTCACGGATAAAATAAATTAAAAGTGAGGTATTTTTATGTTCCCGAATTTCAGAAAATTTGAAACTACTCTTGCGGGAAGACCGCTTGTTGTTGAAACCGGAAAAATGGCAGGTCTTGCCGGCGGCTCCTGCCTTGTCCGCTACGGCGAAACGGAAATTCTCTGCACCGCAACCATGTCCGCAAAGCCCAGAGAGGGCGTTGATTTCTTCCCTCTCTCCGTTGACTTTGAAGAAAAGCTCTATTCAGTCGGCAGAATTCCCGGCTCATTCCAGAGAAGAGAAGGCAGAGCGAGCGAAAAAGCAACCCTTTGTTCAAGAGTTATCGACCGCCCCATCCGTCCGCTTTTCCCGAAGGATATGAGAAACGACGTGGGCGTTGTTGCAACCGTAATGTCCGTTGATCCCGACTGCCTGCCCGAAATTACCGCAATGATCGGCGTTTCAATCGCCATTTCCATTTCGGAGATCCCGTGGGACGGTCCCATCAGCGGCGTGTCCGTCGGTCTTGTTGACGGAAAGTTTGTCATCAACCCGACAGAGGAAGAAAGAGAAAAGTCAGAAATGGCTGTTACAGTCGCTTCAACCGCAGATCTTGTTGCAATGATTGAAGCCGGCGCAAAAGAAGTTGACAACGACACAATGTTTGACGGAATCATGTATGCTCACAAGGTCAACCGGGAAGTTGTTGAGTTCATCAGAATGATTCAGAAAGAGGTCGGAAAGGAAAAGATTCCGTTTGAATCTCAGGAGGTTCCTGCCGATATGTTTGAGGCTGTCAAGGCTTTCGCTATTGACGATGTCAAGGCTGCTCTTGACACCGATGACAAGCTTGTCCGTGACGAAAGGCTCAAGCCCGTTTATGAAAAGGTTCACGAAAAGTTTGACGTCGAGTATCCCGAACAGGAAGCAAAGATTGACGAATGTCTCTATAAGCTTCAGAAGTTTGTTGTCCGCCGTTGGCTTCTTGACGAAGGCAAGCGCGTTGACGGACGCGGAATCAACGATATGCGCCCGCTCGACGCACAGGTTGACCTGCTTTCACGCGTTCACGGCTCAGGTATGTTCACCCGCGGTCAGACTCAGGTTCTCACCGTTACCACACTCGGCACAATGGCTGACGCTCAGCTTCTTGACGGTCTTGACAACGAGACCAGCAAGAGATATATTCATCACTATAACTTCCCCTCCTATTCGGTCGGCGAAACAAGACCTTCAAGAGGTCCCGGCAGACGAGAAATCGGTCACGGCGCTCTTGCCGAAAGGGCTCTTCTTCCCGTCATACCCTCGGTTGAAGAGTTCCCTTACACAATCCGCCTTGTTTCCGAGGTCCTTTCTTCAAACGGTTCAACCTCACAGGCTTCCGTCTGCGGCTCAACGCTTTCACTCATGGCTGCCGGCGTGCCCATCAAGGCTCCCGTTGCCGGAATTTCCTGCGGACTTATCACTGAGGGCGAACGCTTCATGACCATGGTTGATATTCAGGGTCTTGAAGACTTCTTCGGCGACATGGATTTCAAGGTTGCAGGAACCAAAAAGGGTATTACCGCAATCCAGATGGACCTCAAAGTTCACGGTCTCACCCCCGAGATTATCAGAGAGGCCCTTACAAAGACCTATGACGCACGCTGCAAGATTCTTGACGAGGTGATGCTTCCCTGCATCGCCGAGCCGAGAGCCGAGCTTTCAAAATATGCTCCCAAAATGCTCACCACCAAGATTGATCCTGAAAAGATCGGTGACGTTATCGGAAAGCAGGGCAAGGTTATTCAGAAGATCTGTTCTGAATGCGACTGTAAGGTTGATGTTGAAGAGGACGGCTCAATCTTTGTTTCCGCACTTGACATTGAAAACGCAAAGCGTGCAATCACAATCATTGAAACGATTGCCAACGATCCCGAAGTCGGTTCAATTTTCCGCGGCGTTGTAACAAGACTAATGAGCTTCGGAGCTTTTGTCGAAATTGCTCCGGGCAAGGAAGGTCTTGTTCACATCAGCAAGCTCGACGTGAAGCGCGTTGAAAAGGTTGAAGACTGCGTTGCAGTAGGCGACGAGGTAATTGTCAAGGTTACCGAAATTGACGACCAGGGAAGAATTAACCTTTCAAGACGTGACGCTCTCATTGAAATTGAAGGACTTACGCCCGAAGATGACGGCGAAAGCGAAAGAAGACCTTCAAGAGGCGGTCACGGTCCGCGCAGAGGCGGCGACAGAAGAGACCGCAGATGACATTTAATAAATCGGGGGGAAGTCGCTTTTGCGTCAGCCCCCCTGTGTTTATAAAG
>JAEDIL010000115.1 GCA_016292455.1 Clostridiaceae bacterium | reverse complement strand
TACGGAAGCCATCATCAGACCGCGCGTCCAACCGCTGGAATCTCCGAGGCAATGCAGACCCTTGATGCTTGTGTTGAAATCCTCGTCCATTTTGACGCGGTTGCTGTAAAACTTCAGCTCCGGTGAATAAAGCAAAGTTTCCGTTGAAGCGAAGCCCTCAACAACGTGGTCCATCGCCTTGATGAAGTTGATGATATTTGTCATTGCTCTGTAAGGCATTGCGGCTGTGATGTCGCCGGCAACGGCGTCCGGAAGAGTCGGGCGGACATTCGACTGCATAAGCTCCTTTTCCCATGTGCGCTTTCCGTCAAGAATGTCGCCGAAGCGCTGAACAAGAATGTGTCCGGTTCCGAGCATATTTGTAAGTTCGCCGACCTTCTGAGCGTATGCAATCGGCTGATTGAACGGGTAGCTGAAATTGTGGGAGCAGAGGATTGCAAGGTTGGTGTTGTTGCTTTTGAGCTCCTTGAACGAATGACCGTTGACAACGGCAAGGTCGTTGTCATAGTTTTCCTGGCTGACAAAGCCTCCCGGATTCTGACAGAAGGTTCTGACCTTGTTCTTGAACGGCTGCGGATAACCGATAAGCTTTGATTCATAGAGCGTTTCATTGACCTTTTCCATAATCTCGTTGCGGACTTCAACGCGTACGCCGATGTCAACGGTTCCGGGCTGATGGGCAATTGAATATTCCGCGCAGAGCGTTTCAAGCCATTCGGCGCCTCTTCTTCCCGTTGCAACAACCGTGTGGTCGGCGAAAACTTCCGAGTCGCTGCCGCCGCGGCTGTTTTTAAGGCGCACTCCCTTGCACTCGCCGTTTTCGAGAATGAGGTCATAACATTCATAGCCGAACATCAGTTCAACGCCGTTGTTGACAAGGTACTGTTCAATGCCGTAGTAGATGTCCTGCGCCTTTTCCGTTCCCATGTGACGGATGGGGCAGTCAACAAGCTTCAAGCCCGCCTGAATTGCTTTTATGCGGATTTCTTTTTTGCCGAGGGTATCTTCAAGTCCCTCAATGTGTTCGTCCGCGCCAAATTCAAGGTAGATTTTGTCGGCATAATCAATGGTCTCCTGGGCCTTCTGCGCTCCGATAAGAGTGGGAAGGTCGCCGCCGACCTCATAGCAGAGGGAAAGCTTTCCGTCGGAAAATGCACCTGCGCCGGAAAAACCGGTTGTGATGTGGCAATATGGCTTGCATGAAACACAGACCTTCGTTTTGTCCTTGGGGCAATGTCTGTTTTCAACCGCCTGACCTTTTTCAACAATGAGAATACTCTTTTTTGAGCCTTTTTTAATCATTTCAAGAGCGGTAAAAATTCCCGCAGGTCCTGCACCGATGATTACAACGTCTTTTTTCATTGTTTTTCCTCCTTCGGAAAGTGTGTCTTTATAATCGTGAGAGCCGGCATCAGAAACGCACGCAGGCATAAAAACAGCACGGCCCTCAAACCATGCTGTCTTATTCTAACACGAAACGGCACTCCTTGTCAAGCCGCTAACCCTTTCAAAGGACAAAGTTATTATTCTTCCGAGCCATAAAGTCTGGCATAAACGCCGCCTTTTTCCAGAAGCTCGCTGTGTGTTCCGTCTTCTTCAATGCCGTTCTTTGTCAAAACAAAAATTCTTGAAGCGTTCTTTACGGTTGAAAGGCGGTGTGCAATTGTGAAAACCGTTCTGCCCTCTGAAAGCGCGGCAAGCGAGCGTTTCACAAGCTGCTCGCTCTCATTGTCGAGCGCGCTGGTGGCCTCGTCAAGAACAAGCACCGGCGGATCTTTCACAAATACTCTCGCAATGCAAAGGCGCTGCTTCTGACCGCCGGAGAGCATCATGCCTCTCTCGCCGATGAAGGTGTCATATCCCTGCGGCAAAGCGGAAATGAACTCATGAGCTCCGGCTTTTTTCGCCGCTTCAACCGCCTGCTCACGCGTGGCGCCGGGTCTGCCGTAAAGTATGTTTTCCATAACAGTTCCCGAGAAAAGATAAACATCCTGTTCAACAACGCCAACGGCATTTCTGAGAGAAGCAAGGTCAAACGAGCGAATATCCTTTCCGTCAACAAGCACCTGACCTTCCTCAACGTTATAGAACCTTGAAAGCAGACTGCACATTGTTGTTTTTCCGCTTCCGGAGGGACCGACAACGGCAATGTTCTCGCCCTTTCTGACAAGGAAGCTTATGTGTTCGAGTACGTCGCCCTTTTCCTTGTCGTAGCTGAAAGAAACATCACGAAATTCAATATCGCCCACGCTTTCGCAAAGCTTTTCGCCCTGCCCGTCATAGTTTTCACATTCCTCCTCCATAACCTCGGCAAAGCGTTCAATTCCTGTGACGCCCTTTTCAAACTGCTCGGTGAATTCAACAATCCGCTTTACCGCGGCAATAAGCATTGTGACATACAGCAGGTATGCCGTATAATCGGCAACGGTGATTTTTCCGTTGATGATAAAAATGCCGCCCATGACAATGAGCACGATATACATAAGTCCGTCAAAGAATCTGACAGCGGCGTTGAGCCTTGCCATATAACGATATGAAGCGCGCTGAACCTCGGCAAGAGAAGTGCTTTCGCGGCGGAACTTTTCGTCCTCAGCCTTTTCACCGGAAAAAGACTTGACAACGCGTATTCCGAGCAGAGAAGTTTCTGTCCGGGCATTGACATCTCCGGCAATTTCGCGCCTTTTTCTGAAAGCGGCTCGCATTTTTCTTCTGAAATACTGAGTGCCGAAGAACATGAACGGCAGCACAACGAAGGCCGAAGCCGCAAGCGGAAGATTGATTGAAGCAAGCACCGCGAAGGAAGCGGTTATCTTGACGCCGGCAATGAAGAATTCTTCGGGGCAATGGTGGGAAAACTCCGCAACTTCAAACATGTCCGTTGTTATTCTTGACATGAGCTGTCCGATTTTTACATCGTCATAATAGCTGAACGGAACTCTCAGAAGATGAGCGAACAAGTCCTCGCGCATATCCTTTTCAATTCTGACGCCCATTCCGTGTCCGACATAAATCATGTAGTATCCGGCAAGCATATCAACCGCTTTCAGCACAACAAAAAGCGCCGCCATCTGCAAAATCACCGTCAGAGTGAGTTTTGAAATATCGGTTGACGCAATTTCCGTAATTTTTCTGACTATCATCGGAAGCACAAGCTCACAGCCCGTTGTGAGCAAGGCGCAGAAAAGGTCAAGCACAAGCGTTTTTCTGTGCTTTTTAAAATACGGCAAAAACCATTTTTTCAGCGTTCCTTTTTTATCATTCATTCTTCCACCCCGTTCGTACACTGATTAACCTCTGTGATTATATCACCCGAAGTGTAAAACCGCAAGCGGTTTGTCAGTATTGACTGTTCAAAGTCCGTATGATATAGTATTGGAAAGGAGGAATTGCTATGAAAAGAACACAAAAAATTTTAGCCGCAATTATGGCGGCAGTAATGCTGCTGACCGCCGCACCGCTGACGGGGCTTAATCTTACCGCTCAGGCAAAGAGCAGCGCCGCGTCCGCACAGAGCCACAGCCACAAAAAGGTTACCTTTGTTCAAAAAGCCACCCCTTCAAAAAACGGCACTAAAACCGTTAAGTGCAGCACCTGCAAAAAGGTTCTTGAAAAAAAGACAATTTACAAAATCGCTTCGGTCAAGCTGAAAAAGACTTCATACACCTACACCGGAAAAACAATCAAGCCCTCCGTTGTTGCCAAAGACAGCAAGGGCAAAACGCTCAAATCAGGAACGGATTACACCGTTTCCTATAAAAACAACAAAACGGTCGGCAAAGCTACTGTCACCGTCACGTTCAAAGGCAATTACAGCGGAACAAAATCGCTCAGCTTTTCGATTCTGCCGAAAATCAAGTCAAGCAGCGCAAATACTTCCGTAACCGTTTCATGGACAAAGGTTCCCGGAGCAAAAACTTACAAGGTCGCTCTTTACAACGGTAAGAAGCTTGTCAAGAGCGTGACCTCAACAAAAACAAGCGCAAAATTCACCTCGCTTTCATCGGGCAAGAGCTACACCGTCAAACTGACAGCACTGAACGGCAAAAAGACCGTTGCAGCGGCTTCGGCAACCGTTAAAACGACCGCCAACAACAGCGTCAAGGCATACAGAACAAAAAAATTAGCCGACGCAGCTTCAAAGGGAACATTCCTCATTAAGTTCACGACAAACGACGAGCAGCTTGGCTCTGCGCCCATAACCCTCGCAACAAAAAACGGCAACCTCTCTGTTCAGACGAAGATTGAGGGCATGGATTGCAGAATGCTTTTCCTTGCTCAGAAAAGCGGCAAAGCGCCCAAGGTCTACCTAATCCTTGACAAGCTGAGAGCCTATTGCAAAATGCCGTCAGACGTTGTCAGCGCCGGGGACATGAACCTTGCCTATATTTTCAGCGACACTGCCGGCTCAAAAATCACCGCAAAAAAGGTCAAGCAGGGACAAAAGACACTCGTCTGCGAAAGCTATACGTCCAAAGACGGCAAAAAAGTTGATTTCTACTTTGACGGCGAAACACCCGTCAAGCGCGTTGAAACCGAAAAGAACGGAACGAAAAACGTTATGTACATTTCAAAATTCACAACTTCCTTTCCGGACAGTCTTCTCAGCATCCCAAAAGGTTATATATATGTAGACGCTTCTTTTATCAACTCACTTTAATAAAACAGCACCCTGTTGCCTTTCTCGGCAGCAGGGTGTTTTTATCGGTCAAAGCAAAGACATCGTGATGCATAAAACAAAGGGGCTGTCGCATTTAGATGCAGAAACCGTTTTCTTCACCCCGAAGCTGTA
>JAEDIL010000023.1 GCA_016292455.1 Clostridiaceae bacterium | reverse complement strand
TTTTTTCGTTCCCTTTCTTACCTTTTGTACACTTCCCCGGGTGTGTTTGTGTGCCGACCTCTTTTGTGCACTAGATATGGTATATTGTGGAACGTCTCCTGCTTCGGAAGCTATATGTGTGCCTAAACTATTTCATTAGTGTTTTGACCGGAATACACAGACGAGATACGGGACACAATAGGGTTTTCTGAAAAACATCACTGATGCCGTCTGTTTAAATATTAAATCTCTTCCGGTAAAAAAAACATGCTTTACCGGACAAAAAAGCCTGCAAGCTTTCAACTCACAGGCTTTAAATGATTCAGTTGAGTTTTCCGTAAAGCGAGAAGCCTTCTGCGCCTGCGTCTGTCTTGGGCGCTCTCTGCGGAGCATCAGACTTCGGAGCACTGTTTCTTGCTCCTGAGGGGCGTCTGCCGCCTCTCGAACCGCCATGTCCTGCGCGCGGGCCTCTGCCGTAACCGCCCTTTGAAGGATGAGTGGGCTTTACTCCTTCTTCAAGGCTGATTACAACTCTTCTGCCAAGGTCGGAACCAACGGAATAGGACGTTACGCCCTCAACCTCCTGGATTGCCGTGTGAATAATGCGGCGCTCATAGGGATTCATCGGCTCAAAAGTAAAGTTTCTGCCGTATTTAAGAACCTTCTGTGCGTTCTTCTTTGCAAGCGCGCAAAGGGCAGCCTTCCTTTTTTCGCGGTAATTGCCGACATTGACGGAAATTCTTGAGTATTCGTTTTCACTCTTGCTCTTGCCGGCAACAAGGCGGGCAAGATACTGAACGGAATCAAGGGTTTCGCCGCGTCTGCCGATAACAATTCCGTAATCGTCAGCGCAATCAAGTTCGAGAAGAATTTCATTTTCGTCAAGAAGATATGCCTTGACGTCGACATTTTCAACGCCCATTCCCCTGATAACCTTGACAAGGTATTCGGCAGCTGCCTTTGCGCCGGGTTTTCCGTCAAGGGAAATTTCCTCGCGCCTTTCCTGCTTTTCAGGTTCGGCGGGTGCGGCAGCAGGTTCGGCTTTCACCTCAACCGCCCTTTTCACCGGTTTTGCAGCAGGTGCGCCGGCTGCGGCAGACTTTACGGGAGCTTCCCTTTTCTTCGGTGCAGCCTTTTCTGCCGGCTTCGGCGCTTCATCGGCCGTTTCATAAAAAGCTCTGGCTTCCGCTTTTTTGCCGCCGAAAAGACCGAGCACTTTCTTCTGCGGATACGTGATGACCTCTGAGTGAACTTCGGCGTCAGCCGGAGCGTTCAGCGCTGCACGGGCATTTGCAATTGCTTCTTCAACTGTTGAACCCTGTCCTTTTGCTTCGTGAATCATGTTTATCACCACCGTGTATTAGGATAATAATCGTGTTTTAATCTTCCGATGCACTAACGGGAGTTTTTGTTTTTTCGTAGGAACGTCTGTATATGGTCTCGTCAACCATCAGCTTTGCAACAGTCTTTCTCGGAGCATAGATTTTGCCGAGAATAAGCGTCTGGAAGAAAGCAAGAACGTTGGAAAGAATCCAGTACATACCCATTCCTGCCGGGAACTGGAATGTGAACCACAAAGACATGAGCGGAGTCATGAGCATCATGCAGCCCATCATCTGCGCATTTTCCATTGCACCGGGATTGTTTTTCTTTTGTCTGACCTGAGTCAGAACACTTGTGAGCATTGACGTTGCAAAAGATAAAAGAGGTATGAGAAGTAAAACTTTTGCTTCGGTCGATGCAGAGCCGAGTGATTTAAGGGTTGAAAACTGAGGAATTGCTCCGAGGTCAACGCCGAAAACCGTGAAATCAAAGTTTCTGATTCTTTCAATCGCATCCGGATACTTTGCCGCGGTTGCAGGAATCTTCATAATGAGCGCATCAAGATTCGCAATTGCTGCGGATTCCGCATAGGCTGCGCTGTTTCCGGTCAGGCCAAGCGTGGTCTTGGCGACTGAGCTGAGCGCGTTGACAAACTCCGTCGGAATTTCAAGAACATATTTCAGCGGCTCGCGGACAACGCCGTAAAGACCCCAGAGAATGGGGAGCTGGAAAAGCAACGGCATACAACTGCCGCTCATGGCGTTATAGCCCTCGCGCTGATAGAGTTCGTTGGTTTCTTCCTGAATTTTCTGGTTTCTTTCGGCGGGCGAATAGTCCTGATACTTTTCTCTGATTCTCTTGAGTCTCGGCTGAAGTCTGACAGTCTTTGCAACGCTCTTTTGCTGATGAATATTGGTCGGCAAAAGAATCACGCGGAAAAACAGCGTAAAAATAAGCAGAGCAAGACCGTAGTTATTGATGAACTGATAGAGAATCCGGAACAGGAAGCCGAAAATGGAGTAAAGAAAACTGAACATTTTGTGTCCTCCGTAAAATTAGTCCGTCTGACTTTAAGAGCCGGAAAAAGCCGTTTTCAATGCTTGTCCTTCTTTTCACGAGGGGGCGGAACAGGGTCATAGCCGCCGCGCGAAAGAGGATTGCAGCGAAGAACGCGCCAAAGTGCAAGCAAAAAGCCCTTGAAAGCGCCGTGCGTTTCAATTGCTTCAATTGCATAGCACGAGCAAGTCGGATAATAGCGGCACATCGGGGGCAGATGAGGCGAAACATGCCTGCGGTAAAATCGTATCAAAGAAAGAAGAAGCTTTTTCATGATGAAGCCTCCGAAACGCCGAGCTGTTCAAACGCGGCAATCATCGCCTTTTCGATACGGGTACTCTTCTGAAACTTTGTTTTGGTCCTTGCAACAAAAACAAAGTCCCAACTGCCTTTAATGCAACCGGATTTTAAAACAGACTGAAAAGCGGCTCTGATAATCCTACGGGAGCGGTTACGTTCAACTGCGTTGCCGATTTTTTTGCCTGTCGTGATTCCCATACGGCAAAAGCCATTGCGGTTTTTCATCGCATAGACAACCAGAACGGGCTGTGCGCAGGATTTTCCGCGGTGATAAAGGCGCTGAAAATCCTTGTTGAGATTTAAAGAGACATAGCTTTGCAAAAAAAATCAGCTCCAATCGCAATCAACGCCGGCGCCCAACTTAATAGGTGAGCTGCTTGCGACCCTTTGAACGTCTGCGGGCAAGAACCTTACGGCCGTTTCTTGTTGACATTCTTTTTCTGAAGCCGTGCTCCATCTTTCTGTGGCGCTTTTTGGGTTGATAAGTCCTTTTCATCTGATATACCTCCTTTTTGTGTGTAATACAACAGTCAAAGACCGTTTTTGGTGATGTAAAAGGTACAAGTCACAGACCTGCATTTAGGTATTATATATCAAAACGTATACTGCTGTCAACAATTTTGTGCTTTTTTTCCCTTTTCATCGAAATCTCCTGATATTCCGCTTCTAGGTCATCTTGCTATCCGTTGTGCTTTCACCTTTTTTGAATCAGCAAAAAGGACTGCTCTGAAAATAAATCAGAACAGTCCCGACTGCATACAATATTAAATCAGAAGGTCAGCTTTTCATTCATCTCTCTGACAACGTTCTCGTCAAGCTTAACGATTTCGCGGTCATAAGTGAGCATTCCGTTGACTTCAAACTCAACGTCGGAAACCTGAGTATAAACGGTTGCGGAAAGTCCCTTTTTCATTGCCGGAATGACCTGCTTTTCGTGAAGCTTTCTGTAAGCGGCGGTCAGGCTTTCCTTGCTGCTGTACATCTGATAACCGAAAGATTTGCTCTTGTTCCAGACATGGCCGTCAAGAATCTGACTGTATCCGCCGTATTCGCTGAGAACAAACGGTCTGCCGTCATACTTCGGAGCAGTGACGGGAAGAATGTAGCGGTGGATACTGCGAAGGTCGCAGCCTTTCTGGTCATACCAGCCGCTTGCGTGGTCAACAATCCTCGTCGGGTCTTTCGCCTTGATTGCATCACCGATTCGCTTTGCGTCGAACTGTCCCCAACCCTCGTTGAACGGAACCCAGCAGCCGATTGACGGGTAGTTATAAAGAGTGTCAATCATTTCAAACAGCTCCTCCTCAAACTGAGTTCTCCATTCGATTCTGTCGCGGTTGAAAATTGAATACTTGTTGTCTTTAAGACTTGAATAGACAACGGGACTGATGAAGCCCTGAATGTTCGGCAGAACGCCTGCGTGGAAAACGTTGAGCGCCTTTCCGCCGCTGACCATATCCTGCCATACTATCATTCCGAGCTTGTCGCAATGATAATACCAACGCGCGGATTCAACCTTTATGTGTTTTCTGAGCATATTGAAGCCAAGGCGCTTCATTGTTTCAATGTCATAGATAATCGCCTCGTCACAGGGAGGAGTCAGGCCGCCGTCACTCCAATAGCCCTGGTCAAGAAGTCCTTTCTGGAAATAAGGCTTGTTGTTGAGGAACAGTCTTGCGTAGCCGTCATGCTGACCGATGCTGAACTTCCTCATGCCGAAATAGCCTCTGACCGAGTCAACGCTGTCTCCGTTCTTCAACGTGAGAACAAAGTCATAAAGGAACGGGCTTTCCGGTGACCAGAGCTTCGTGTCGGCAATCTCAACGCTGTCATTTGCTCCGAGCGCTTTTTCGGCAACAACCGTTTCGCCGTCGAGAACCCTGATTGAAAGCTCGCCCTCGCCGACAAGGAATGTTTCAATATTCAAAACGCCTGCGTCAATATCCGGTGTAAGCTTATAGCCTTCAATGTAGTTTTCGGGAACAGCTTCAAGCCAGACTGTCTGCCATATTCCCGAGGTTGAGGTATACCAGAAGCCGTGGGACTCGCTCGCCTGCTTTCCGCGGTTCTGCCAGCCGTCATCTGTCGGATCATACACACGAACAACCAGCTCGTTTTCGCCGTCGTTAAGCAATTCGGTAATGTCTGCCGAGAACGGACAATATCCGCCGAGATGTGAAACGGCAAGTTTTTTGTTTACAAAAACCTTGCACTCCCAGTCAACCGCGCCGAAATGCAAAAGCGTTTTTTTGCCCTTGAAAGAATCGGGAAGAGTAAAGCTTTTTCTGTACCAGAGAAGCTGTGACTTATTGATTCGTTTGCATACGCCCGAAAGACTGCTTTCAATCGCAAACGGAACGCGGATTTCTCCGTCAGCCTCATCAATCCATTCAGCATCAGCACCGGTAATTGCATAATCAAACATTCCGTTGAGGTTGAGCCAATTTTCTCTCACCATCTGCGGACGGGGATATTCCTGATGCGGATTTTCGCACATTGCTTCTTCTGTCCAGCGTGTTTTCAATGTTATCATTTATTTTCTCCTCTTCCTTTTTAATACTTTATAAACTCTGCCGAAACCCAGCCTGAAACGCCGTGTGTAATGTCGTTGACATAAACCCAGCCGGGATTTTTGCTGCTTGTTCCGAGAACTCTGAGCGGGTAGCCGCCGCCTATCATACGGATTACATCATAAGATGTGCCCGGACCTTTTCTGAGTCTGAGTCCGTCGTATGTTGCAACAGTAGCGCTCTTCGCCGCGGAATACTTATTATCCGGAGCAACAACGCCGGAAACCTTTGATTCGCTTTCGGCAACAGGTCTGCTGTTTGAAAGATACTTTGCAGGTACCCAGCCGTAAACGCCGTAGCGCGGGCTGTATATGTAGCAGAAGCCGCTTTCCTCTCCGTAGACCTTTATGTCATTGCCTACCGAAAGATAGAGAATTGTTGAAGCTGAGGAGGAGGCAGCTTTGCGAAGCGCAACTCCGTTGACCGAAACATATTTAGTCAGAGGCGAGGAGTAAAGCTTTGACGGCTTTGATGTCGGTGCCTTTGTGGTTGAAGGCACTTTTGTTGTTGAAGGCACGCGTGTTGTTGAAGGCGCATTTGTGGTTGAGGGAACAGTCGTTACCACCGGTGCTTTTGTGGTTGAAGGAGCCGTTGTTGAAGCCGGTTTTGTTGTGGGAGCCTCGGTTTTTTTCTCAGTTGTTTCAACAACCCCGGTGGTTCCGGTGGTCTCCTGCTTTTCAGTTTTCTTTGTTTCCTTTTCGGTCGTTTCTTCGGTTTCTTTCGTTTCCTTGGATTCTTTCGTTTCCTTGGTTTCTTTTGTTTCTCCGGTCTTATCCTCCGTTGTCTTTTCGGTCGGTTTTTCGGTTTCCGGATCTGCAACGGTTGTGGAAACATTTTCGGTTGTAGTCTTTCCGATTGCGGGCAGGCTGCCGTTCTTTCTAAGAACGTTTACGCCGACTGCAAGAACTGCAACGAGCGCAACGGCAAGCAAAGCAATCGCCGCTCCGCCTTTTTTTCCGCTCCTCTGTTTCAGATACATGTCGTCGCCGTCATCATCAAAAGAACTCCGGTAGGGTTCATCGTCCTCGCGCAGAGCGCCGAACGGGTCGCCAATATCTTTTTTTGCGTTCTTCGTTTCAAGGTCGTCATCACCGAATGACGGAACATATTCCGGAACAGAGATGTCCTCATCAACAGGCTCGGCGCCTGACGGTTCTTCGGGCGCAACCTCTCTTGAATAAACGTCATTCCTGTCGGGCTCATATTTTTGACCGCTGATGACAGTTCCGTTTTCCTCTGGCATACCCTCATCAACACTCATCATGGTTCCGCAGTTCGGGCAGAAACCCGAGCCCGGTTCAAGCTCTTTTCCGCAAAAGCTGCATTTCATGTTCTTCAACTCCCTTTGCTTTTATAAATCGCTTTTGTCAGTAATAATCCTTGTTATTTAAGGAAGCTCTGATTAAATCTGATGTACAGATTACGCCGTCAGATTTTTCGTCAGATTGTGCAAAGGGCGCATCCTGTCGGATTTCAAGCGACTTTTGTGCAATATGGCGGGAAATATGCAAGTAAGATGTGCATCAAAGCGTATGCTGTGATTTATTCAGAGATTCCCTAATATATTCTATCATATCGTCCTGCTCATTTCAAGTAAAAAAACACAACGTTCAAAGGATTTTTGAAAATCCCGCCCTAACCCGGGCTTTCAGCGGTAAAGCGTCAGCTGCACAAAAAACGGCGACAGGACAAACGACGCAAAGTCGGCCGCAAGTCCGGCATAAAGTGTATGGCGTGTTTTTTTGATTCCTATTGCGGAGTAGTACACTGTTACGGCATAAAGTGTTGTGTCCGTTGAACCCATAAGAACCGAAGCAACCTGCCCGAGAAAGGAATCAGGCCCGTCGCTTTTCAGAACCGACTCAAAAAGAGTCAGTGAGCCGCCGCCCGAAACAGGGCTGAGCAAAGCCATCGGCACTGTTTCCTCCGGCACTCCGAGGAGCGCGGCAACAGGCGCAAACGCTTTTGCAATCAGCTCCATTCCTCCGCTTGCCCTGAGCATCGTTACGGCAACGACCAGACCGGTTATTGTGGGCAGAAGCTCATAAACAGTCATAAGCCCTTTTTTCGCTCCGCTCATGAAAAGGTCAAAAACCCTGACCTTTTTGAAAAGACCGAAAACAACAATGAGCACCACCATAGACGGCAGCACCCAGATTCCGAGAACGTCCATCATAGCTTTTTCTTCCCCAGTCTGTTGCCGAGCTTTGCGCAGGTGACGGCAACGGTCAGCGCACAGAAGGACGTCAGAATTGATGCCGGCATTATTGCCATCGGACTTTGTGAGCCATACTGCCCCCTCAGTGTTGCAACCGTTGTCGGAACAATATGCATTGCAGCAGTATTCATCACAACAAAAACAACCATTTCGTCGCTTGCGCTGTCACCGCGCGGGTTGATTTCCTGCAAGCGGCGCATTGCTTCCAGCCCGAGCGGGGTTGCCGCATTTCCGAGCCCGAGAACATTGGCGGTGATGTTCATTGAAACCGCTTCAAGGACATATTCGTTTTTTCTCAGGCGCGGAAAAACCAGTTTAAGAACCGGCGAAAGCAGGCGGCTGAAAGCCCTTGTCACTCCGGCGCTTTCGGCAATTTCCATAATTCCGCCCCAGAGACAGAGCATTGAAACCAAACGCAAAAGCAGATTGACCGCGTCCTGCCCGCCCTGAATTACCGAAGAAGAAAGCGCGGACATATTGCCGGTCAGTATGCTTGAAACAAAAGCAAAAAGAATTATAACCGGCCAGACATAGTTCATCATAAAAAAGCACCGTCCTTTTTTCAATAAATATGAAAAAAAGACGGTGTTTATTCGCCGCGGCATCAGCAGTCAATGTAATAAACATCGTTGCCGTAATGCCGTATAAATCTGAGAAGATCGCTGAAATTCAGCCAGACAAAGGACGTGCAGTCATTCGGATGAAAGCCGACATAGCCTTCAACATTTTTAAGGTCGCTGTCAAAAACAAGGTTGACCTCGTGGGAATCATCGTTGATTATTCCGAACGGTGAAACAGCTCCGGGTTTAAGTCCGAGGTGCTTCAAAAGTCTTTCGTCAGAACCGAAAGAAAGCCTTGAACAGCCGAGCTGTGAACGGATGGTGTTCTGAATGTCCGGATGCTTGTCTTTAAGCATTGAAACAACGTAATGAGTCTTTCCGTTTGCGTTGCGCAAAAAAAGATTTTTGCAGACCTCTCCGTCCGTAAAAACTCCGAGCGCGTCCATTTCCTCAATGGTATGCACTTCCGGGTGGTCAATAACCTTATACTTTATTCCCAGCTCATCAAGGGCGGCATATACCTTTTCCTTTTCGGTCATCAGCCTGCCCTCCTGTATGTCGAGACCTTTCCGTCCTCAACGTCTTTGAGAGTCAGAGTATCTCCTGAAATTGAAAACTCATAGGTATCCGTAATTGTTTTTCCGTAGATTGAAAAGTTTACGGTCAGCCTTCCGCCGGAAACGGAATATGTTCCCGGGTAGGTTCCGTCAATCTTTGTGTTGATTACGGGAACGGTGAAGTTGACATAAGTCACGTCAACAGTTCCGTCACTTCTGAAATTGTAGCCGCTCATATCTGCTCCGTCAGTCCATTTTCCGACGAGACCTGTGTTTGACGAAAAGCTTCCGGCAGATTTGCGGACAAGGAGAGTTGTTTCTCCGTTCCGGTCAACAAGGCTCAGTGTGTTTCCTGAAATCCTGTAAGTGAACTCCTGAGTAACCTTGGTTTCGTTCATCGTGAACTGAACAGTCATGCTGTCTTCGTTCGTCATGTATATTCCTCTGTATATTCCGTTCAGCTCTACGTCGGAAACCGATGACATAATTGCTTCGTTAAAGCTGATGTCAACCGAGGAATCGGCGTTGAAGCTGTATTTGATGCTGCCGTCGCTGTCAACCCATGTTCCGACAATTCCTTCGCTGCTGACAGCAGGTGAAGAAACGGCAGACGTCTGCTGAGCATTCTCTTTTACGAACGAATAGGTGGAAACCTCACCGTCCTCCTTGTTTTTGAGAGTGAGCTCAGTTTCAGGAATGACCGAGACCTCATAGGACTTATGAACGGTTTTGGTGTAGATTGAAAACTTGACGTCGAGCGTATTTCCTGAAACGGTATATGTGCCCTTTACCGTTCCGTTGACAACGGAAATGTTGACATAAGTCACATTCACGGTTCCGTCTTCAAAAAACTCAAACCCGCTCATATTTGCGCTGTCTCTCCATTTTCCGAGAAGCTGCTGCTGCAAAGAGGGCGCGGCGGTTGTGCTTTCAGCGGCAGTTGTTTCAGCCGCACTGCTCTGCCCACTTTCACTCTGTGACGAGTCTGAATACGTCACCGACGGTTCATTGTCCCTGTTTTTTGAAACGCTGACGCCGATGATTGTTGCAATGCAGAGAACGAGCGTTGCGGCAATCACCGAAATCAGAATTTTTGTGCTTTTTTTCATTTTGCTTTTCCTCCGTTTCCAGATTATTGCTGACCGTTTTAACAAAGCCGCAAACGCAAAAGCAACTCCATTGTTTTTGTGATTGCGGCAGCTGATATTATATTTTCGGTCGAAACGTTCTGTCCGGAGCGTCAGGCAGCGGTGGTTTCTGCTGCCGGTGCGCTTGTTGACGGTGCAGCAACTGCCTTGACAAAGGTAATGGTCTTGTCGCTGTCAACAGCTTTAAGGGTGAGAACATCTTTTGAAACATCGGTAATGATATATTCAAGCTTAACGGCGATTACAACGTTGATGTTGATTACAAGATGATACTGCTTGTTTTCATCCTTGGAAACAGCGTATGTACCCTCGGTGTCAATGCTGACTTTTGAAAGGAGAGAGGAAATTGCCGAGCCGTTACCGGTAATTTTTACAACGCCGCCTTCCTTGAATTCAATTCCGACAACGCCGGTTGAATCCTTCCATGAACCGATAATCTTTTTGTCCGGAGTAAAGCCGCAGGCTGCAAAACAGCAGACAACAACAGCCAGAACAAGAGCAATAGCCGTAATTTTTTTGATCATAAGATTAACCTCCAAAATTTTTTTGGAACAACCGATTCCGGCTGTCCAATGGCATTATACAATATGTTTACAGACTTGTAAAGAGAACAAAAGTGTAACCTTTGCAGATTTTTCAGTTTTTGCTCTTTTTTGTAATTTTGAGACGGGAAAAGTCTTCCCTTTCCTTTTCTTCAAGTGCATCGGTAATATATCTGACTGTCTCTTCAAGGCGGGGAATCATGATGTTTGAAAGCGCGTTGGAACGCTTCTGCGTCTTTTTCACCGCGTCCGCAAGGCGGCAGACGGAGTTTTCAATTTCCGCCAGCTCGGCGGTCAGCTTTTTAACCTGACCGAAAAGCACACACGCTTCATCAAAGGCCGAGTTCGTTTGTTCAAAGCCGAAAAAAGACACATCGCTCTTCTCTTCAACCTGCTCAACAGTCGGAATTTCAACGCCCATAACGCTGCGGTAATCAATTTTCAGGTCATCGCCGATGGGAATTGCGCCGGCAAAGCGCGAGCAGTCGCCGAGCGAAAGGTCGGCGCTTCTCAAAGCTGCATAGGCTTTTTCATAAACCTGTCCGATATTTTTCTGAACATCCTTCGCCTTGTCTATAAGACTCATCATTTCCCGGACAAGTATGTTGCGTTTTCTGTCCATCAAGTCATATCCAAGCTTTGCAAGCCGGAGCGACTTTTTGGTGTTCATCAGGTTTGCCTTTGTCGGAAAGACCTGCTGACTCATATTTTATCACTCCTTATCCGCTGTGCGCGGCAGATACTTTTTGAGCAATTCTTCGTCAACGCGGTCAAGCTCGCTGCGCGGAAGCATTGAAAGCAGCTTCCAGCCGAGATCAAGGGTCTGTTCAATCGTTCTGTTTTCATTTTCGCCCTGATTGATGAAAACCTTTTCAAACTCCCTGCCGAAGTTCATAATAAGCTTATCGTTTTCGGAAAGCTCATCCTCACCGATTACGGAAGCGAGCGCCCTCGCGTCCTGAACCTTTGCGTAGGAAGCAAAAAGCTGGTTGGCAAGCGCCTGGTGGTCCTCTCTTGTATAGCCCGCACCGATGCCGTCTTTCATAAGACGCGAAAGCGACGGAAGAACATTGACCGGCGGATAGATACCCTTGGTGTCAAGTCCCCTGTCAAGAACAATCTGACCTTCGGTGATGTAGCCGGTGAGGTCGGGTATCGGGTGAGTGATGTCATCGTTGGGCATTGTCAGAATCGGAATCTGAGTAACAGAACCGGGCGAGCCCTTAATAATACCCGCGCGCTCATAAAGCGTTGCAAGGTCGGAATAAAGGTAGCCGGGGTAGCCCTTTCTTCCGGGAATTTCTCCCTTTGAGGAGCTGAACTCACGCAGAGCTTCACAGTATGATGTCATGTCCGTAAGAATAACCAGAATATGCTTTCCGAGTTCATAAGCAAGATACTCCGCAGCGGTAAGAGCACAGCGGGGCGTGATTATTCTTTCAATTATCGGGTCGTTTGAAAGGTTGAGGAACATTACAACGCGGTCCATTACGTTTGCCTTTTCAAACGAAGAGCGGAAGTATTGCGCAACGTCATTTTTAACACCCATTGCAGCAAAGACAATTGCAAAATCATCGTTATCCGCAATTGATGCCTGCCGGACGATCTGAACGGCAAGCTCATTGTGGCTCATGCCCGAGCCGCTGAAAATCGGCAGCTTCTGCCCCCTGATGAGAGTAGTCAGACAATCTATTGAAGAAATTCCTGTTCTGATATAGTTTTGGGGATAGACGCGGGAAACGGGGTTGATCGGCTTTCCGTTGATGTTCAGTCTCATTTTCGGAAAAATCTCTCCGAGTCCGTCAATCGGACGGCCCAGACCGTCAAAAACGCGGCCGAGAATCTCCGGCGAAAGCTTCATTTCCATGGGCTTTCCCGTCAGGGTAGTCGTCGTATTGACCATTGAAATTCCGCGCGTACCCTCAAAAACCTGAACGGCGGCTCTGCTGCCCTCAATTGCAACAATTCTGCCGGTGCGCTTTGTTTTGTCGTCAAGCTGAATTTCAACAAGCTCTTCGTTCATCGGCTTTTTAACGCCGTCAAGGATAACAAGCGAGCCGTTGATTTCGCTGAGTCCTCTATGCTCAATTTTCATTGTTATCCCCCTTACTTGTTGAGATACGAAGCGAGAGTTCTGTCAATCTCACTGATATAATCGTCAAGCATTGACAGCCTGTCATTAGGAACGTCATACTTCATTTTGACAAGCTTATCAAAAAGCCCGGTTGAAACAAGCTTTGAAATAGGAACCTGAAGTGCAACAATCTGGCGGCACTTATGATAAAGATGCAGAATTGCATGCATCATTTTAAGCTGTTTTTCAAGCGAAACAAATGTATCGTCCTTATGGAACGCATTCTGTTGAAGAAAGCCTACGCGGATAACCCTTGCAATTTCAATTGTCAGCTTCTGGTCATCGGGCAGAACGTCCGCACCGATGAGCTTGACAATTTCCATGAGACTGCTTTCCTCATAAAGAATTGAACAAAGCTCCTCACGGTAGCGGATAAAGTCCGCTCCGACATTATCGTGATACCATTCTTCAAGCTCGGGAACATATTCGCTGTAACTGTCGTTCCAGTTTATTGCCGGATAATGCCTTGCATAAGCAAGAGCCTTGTCAAGCGCCCAGAAGCAGCGGGTAAAGCGCTTTGTGTTCTGAGTGACGGGTTCCGAAAAATCCGAGCCCTGCGGCGAAACCGCACCGATTATTGTAACCGAGCCTTCGCCGCCGGAAAGAACATTCATGTAGCCGGCTCTTTCATAAAACTCGGAGAGTCTCGACGGAAGATAGGCAGGGAATCCCTCGTCGGCGGGCATTTCCTCAAGGCGTCCGGAAATCTCGCGCAGAGCCTCAGCCCAACGTGACGTTGAGTCAGCCATAATTGCCGTGTGGTACCCCATATCGCGGTAATACTCTGCAAGGGTGATGCCCGTGTAAATTGAAGCCTCACGGGCCGCAACAGGCATATTCGAGGTGTTTGCAATGAGCACCGTTCTGTCCGTCAGCGGTCTGCCGTTTTTCGGGTCAATAAGCTCTGAAAACTCCGAGAGCGCCTGAGTCATTTCGTTTCCGCGTTCACCGCAGCCGACATAGATGATAATATCCGCGTCGCACCATTTCGCCAGCTGATGCTGAGTCATGGTCTTTCCCGTTCCGAAACCGCCGGGAATTGCCGCCGCACCGCCCTTTGCAACGGGGAAAAGCGTGTCAATAACGCGCTGACCGGTGACAAGCGGCTTCACAGCCGGAAGACGGTTTTTCACCGGGCGCGGAATCCTGATGGGCCATTTCTGGCAGAGGGTCAGCTCATGAAGTTCCCCGTCCTCATCTTCAAGAACGGCAACAGTATCGTTCACGCGGTAAAGACCGTCGCCTTTTACGGAAACAATTTTTCCAAAAAGGAGCGGAGAAAGCATAATTTTATGCCTGATTACGGGCGTTTCCTGCGTCTCGGCATAAACCTGACCGCCGGAAATACTGTCGCCGGCTTTAACTGTTATATGAACATCCCACTGCTTTTCTTCATCAAGAACAGCAGTCGAAATGCCCTTTGAAATGAAGCAGCCGCTCATTTTTTCCAGAGCCGGAAGCGGACGCTCAATTCCGTCAAAAATATTGCTGAGTATGCCGGGACCGAGGGTTACGCACATCTGCGAACCGGTCGGATATACCTTTTCGCCCGGACAGAGACCGTCTGTTTCCTCATAAACCTGAATGGTTGTTTTATCGCTTTCAATTCCGATAACTTCACCGGCAAGATGAGCGTCGCCGACATAAACCATTTCCATCATCGAAAGGTCGGTCTTACCCTTGACGGTGACAACGGGGCCGTTTATTCCGTAGATCAGATTTTCGTTAGCCATCAGTCATTCACCTCGCCCGTATCGATTGAAAGATCGGCTCTTTCCTTGAAAAGCTCTTTCTGCTCTTCAAGTCGGCTGTCAAGCGTATCAACAGCAAAAACCGTTCCCTCTTCGTTTGAAGCCGCAGCACCGCCGAGCCTGATTTTTCCGCTTTCCTCAAAACGGGAAACTCCGTTTATTGAAAGACCGCGGCAAAGCTCCATGTCAGCTTTTCTGACATAGACAACCGCGCCTTCGCCCACTTCTCCAAGCAAAGCGGCAATGCTCTTTTTCAGAAAATCAGAATACGCAGGACTCAGAGTAAACTTCATCAGCTCTTCTTCAACCTTTTTGAAAACGCAGCCCGTGATTTCCCCGCGCTTTGCGGCAAGCCTCATTCTGCTTTCGGAAATGAGAGCGGAAATTCGGCTGCCCTTCTGGGTGGTGATTCTCTGCGCTTCATATTCAATGCGGCTTTTGAGCTGAGTCTTTGCGGTTGATTCAAGCTCCCTGAGCTGCTCTTTTCTGAATTTTTCGGTTTGCTTTTCTATCTTTTTACATTGCGAAAGCGCATTTCTGTTGATAATCTCAGAAAAGCGTTCAATCTTATCGTTTTGATTAAGCATTATTCTTTCCCTCTTTTCCTTGAAGGATCTTTGCCGGAAAACACCGGTCAGACCTGAATTCCGACGGCGTCACGGACATAGCTCGTAATTGAGTCAATTCCGGCATCGGGACTTTTCATATCCGGTATTTCGGTGATGAGAAGTCGGGCAGACTTCTTTTTTTCAAGTATCACCGAACGGTAATTTGCCGAAAGAGTGCGTGTAACAAGAACAATACCCACGGTTTCGTCTTTTTCAAGCGCCTCAAAGGCAGAGCGAAGCTCCGACTCACTCTGGGCGAGCTTTCCTTCAACGCCGGCAAGGCGAAAACCGGTCAGGGTGTCCTCATCACTGCTCAGAAGATACATTCTCATTTCTGCTCAGACCTTGTTGAGAATAAGGATTGAAATAACAACGCCGTAAAGTGCGATGGATTCACCGAGCGCAACGAAAATAAGGCTCTTACCGAAAGACTTGGGGTCTTCGCTGGTTGCTGCGATTGCGGCGGGAGCACCGGCTGCAACGGCAATACCGCCGCCGATTCCGGCAAGACCGGTTACAAGACCGGCGGCAAGAAGTCCGAGTCCTTTTGAAGAGGAAGAGCTTTCCTCCTCTGCTTCGGCAGCCGTTTCGGTTGCGGCAGCAGGTGCGGCGGCAGCGTCAGCGCCGTTTTCAGCAGAAGCAACAAAAGCAAAAACGCTGACCATTACGATGAGAACAAGGAAAGTTGCAAGGTTGACTCTGACAGCCTTTTTAATGCTGCCGCCTTCCATTCTCTTTTTAAAGGTGTAGAACGCAGAAAACATCAGAACGACAGCCGGAACGATAATAATCAGTGCATAAAGAAAAGAATCCATTTTTGTTTCCTCCCGAAAAATACATTATTCAAGTTGATTTATCCTCGCGGCAACTGCTTTCAGTTACCGGATTTTTGCAGCCTCAAAGGGACGTCCTTCGCCCTCATAGAAGCGGCTGAACATTTCGTAGAATTCAAGGCGCAATCCCTGAATTCCGGTCAGAAGACCTTCAAGCGCAATGACAACAATGTTGCCGAGAACAACAACAATCATTCCTTTGACCGTTGACGTGTCTCCGGCGAGAGTGAACACAACCATCATCATACTTGCGTGAACAATTACAAACGCACCCACACGCAGGAACGAAACGGTGTTGCTGAAATAGGAAAGAATATATTCGATACATTCAAAAAGATTCTGCAAAATGAAGTCTCCGATGCTTTCGGGCTTTTTGAATCTGCCCTCGTCAAGCAGGGGCGCAAGAAGCTCCTTGCAGAAGAGAACGACAATTCCGACAAGCAGCATTACCACGCTGATACCCGTCGGGAAAATTCCTTCCTTTGCCATGAAGGAATAGGCAAGGTTTGCGCCGCCGATATAGACAACCAGACCGGCAAGCCCGTTTTCGGAGAACAGCGCAGTTCCGAACTTCTTTTTCCTCAGGTTAGTTATCGTGCTGATTACTATGGCAACGGCAACGAGCGAAACGCCGATTCCGATTGCAAAAAGCAAAACCGTGTTGATTGATTCCATGACCGAAAGCGGCTTCGACTTCATGCCCATTGCGTGGTAGACCGGGTCAAGCAGCTCTTCAAAACCGAACACAGAGCCGAACAGGAAGCCGAAAAACATTGAAGATACCCCGCAGGGAACAAGGATTTTTCCAAGCTCAATCTTTTTAAGTTTCCACGCAAGCAGACCTCCGAGGGCAAGAACAAAGCCCTGACCGACATCGCCGAACATTATTCCGAACAAAAGCGTATATGTTGCGGCAACGAAAGCGGTTATGTCAATGTCTCCGTAGGACGGCAGACCGTACATTTTAACAAAATAGGTATACGGGCGGGAAAGAATTGTGTTTTTGAGTCTGACCGGCGGAGAGGAGTTCTTTTCCGGGTCCTCAATTTCCATCACAAACTCGGGGTATTTTTCAAATCTGCGCCTGAACTTTTCCTCGCCTGCCGCCGGAATCCAGCCGACAAAGAAGCAGCTTTTTTCGTGGTGAACGGCATACTTGCGAAGCTCGAACACGGAGTTGAGCTCCATAAGTCTGAGGTAAAGCGATTTGATTCTGTCGCCCTCGCGTTCCCAGATTGCCATAATCTTTTCGTCTAGCTCCTTCTGCCGCTCTCCGACAAGCTCAATGTTTTCTTCAAGGCTCTTGATTATATCGTCCGTTGTTCCGACAGCGGAGGGGATATGAAGCCGTTCAAAATGCAGCGCAGCAAAAATTCCGTCAATCTCGTCCTCTCGCTCTCTCGGCGCAAAGTACGCTCCCCAATAACCCGAGTCGTTTGACGAGCATGGGCAGAAAAGAATATACGGGTTTTCCGAATAGCCGCGGTTGAGTTTCAGGTAACCGTCCTTAGGCAAAAAGCCGAAACGCGGACAAATGAACTTGCAGTCAAAAATTTCGTCAAGGCTCACTCCGAGCCCCGTGAAATGGGAATACTTTTCAATTCCCTCTTTGCATTGTTCAAGCTGTTCGGTGAGATTCTTTCTTTCCTCGCCGAGGGTATTGAGCGTTTCTCCGATTGAACTGATATACTCTTTCGTGCGCTCGTCAATAACGGTACCCTTGATTTTTTTCGCATCATCAAGGCTGACGCCCAGCGAGGAAGCAAGCTCTTTGATGTTGGCAAACAGCTGTGAATACGGGTTTTCCTCGTTCAGCGCAGTATAGCCCATGGATTGCGAAATAAAGTTCCCGGCGTATTCCGGGTGGAAGTTTCCGTCAAGGCAGCATGCCGTTATCAGCTTATTAAGCTGAGAGGCAGGACCGTTTATCCTGACGAATTTCATTTTTTCAATAGCCAATTCAACAAACCTCCTTAGCCATCTGCCGGTCGGTGAGAACCTGTTGCCGTGCGGTCACCGCTTTCATCGTCCGTTAAGATGAGGTTTTTTCTTATCTCCTGCGCAGATATGCCGTATTTACATCCCTCAATTATCCTGACAAGATTCGTGCACTCATCAAGAGACAAAATAAGGTAGCAAAGCATGACTACCGGCGGATAGGAGGAAAACCGAAGTTCTTTTTTGCAATAGGAATGAAGCGAGCGTTTAAGCTCCTTTTCAAAATCGCCGTCTCCTCCTGCCCAATCTTTATATGGCGATTTTTCAATCGCTGCAAAAAGCTCCTGCGTTG
Organism: Clostridiaceae bacterium; assembly: GCA_016292455.1. Lineage (GTDB taxonomy): Bacteria > Bacillota > Clostridia > Oscillospirales > Acutalibacteraceae > UBA6857. Next base: position 2,451 of record JAEDIL010000023.1, on the reverse strand, counting down.
TTTTGCAGCCTGCAAGCTTTTTTCGCTGCCGCTCGGAAAAAAGCGACACGCTGACCGAGGAGAGGATAAAGCCCGAAAGTGCATCCAGCCTTTGCGGATAATACTTCAGAGCGCGGTAAAGAGACGCCAGCATCTTGCAGTCGCGACTGCGGGCGGCAGTTTCAAAAACAGCGCGGCGTTCTTTTTTGCCTCCTATTTTTTCAATCAGCTTCTGTAATCTTGCTTCAAAAAGACCGCTGAAAGCAAGCTCAAATGAAAGATAGCTTCTGAACGGGTCGTTGACAAGCCGTCTGTAAAGCTTTCCGTAGGGAGTTTTTTCAAGGCAGTAGGCAACCTCTTCAAGGGAGTCTGCCCTGCCGAGGGCAAAAAGATCAATGCTCAGGTGCCTGTCCACAAAGGGATGAACCTGGAGAAGATATGATTCGGTCTTTTTTGAAAAAATCAGAAGCGTACAATGCAGAATCTGTTCAATTTCTGTTTTGATAATAAAGTATTTATAAAAATCATCGCCGACAGCAAGCTCATAGCGGCAAAGCGCACCGAACCTTGAAAAGCGCAGCTTCTGAACAAGGTCTTCAAGAACACGCGGCGGAAAATCGCTGAGCTTTGAGCTTTCAATCTCGCCGGCGTACTCGGTGTTCGCTTTGAGATATGCCGCAATTTCGTTTGAGCTGCGGCAGGAAAGCAGCTCGTCATACTGCTTTTGAGAAATGCTTTTTCCGTAAAATGACCTTGAAAGAGCAAGAACGGCGTTTGAAGCCTTCGACACAGTCGTCACCTCTTTTTTCAAAAATCAGCAGCCGATAATACCTGCAACTGCGTCGCTCACCCATTTTTCAGAGTTTTCCTCAAAAGCCTTTGTCAGATGTGCGGCAACAGCCGCCTCTTTTTCGGCAATTGATTTTTCGGCTCTTTCGAGCTCTGAGAAAGCGTCATTTTTCATTTTTTCGGAAATTTCAAGAAATTCTCTCTCGTTTTCCTCGCGCAGCTCTTGTTTTCTTTCGTCAAGCTCCCTGACGGCGTCAAGGCGGCTCTGAGCGGCATTTTCAACGCTTTTTCTTGCGGCTTTGTCAACCTCAATAAGCTTTTTTATCAGCTCGTCCATTTCAACGCCTCCTTTTCATGATGTCTAATTATATCACTAATTTTTATTTATTCAAGCTGTAAAATCAAAAACCTGTGTTCAAAGCCAACAAATATTTTGCGAATCAAGAAAAGTAATTTAAACATAAGACCGGGGAAGCTCGGTTCATAACAACGCCTTGAAAAGTCTGTATTCAGGTGGTATTATTATAACAAATCCGATGAATATTCCTGCGGAGGTGAACGCAATGCTTGAAAAAATCAGGGAAAAAGAGCTCTGGTCGCTTCTGAAAGAGGAAACGCTGCCGATCGTGCTTTACGGAATGGGCAACGGAGCAGATATGATTATTGATGAGCTTGAAAAGCGAAAAATCTCTTTTTCGGATACCTTTGCAAGCGATGGCTTTGTCAGAGGTCAGCTTTTCCACGGCAAAAGGGTTCTCACTCTCAGGGAAGCCGAAGAAAAATACAGCGACTTCATAATTCTTATGACCTTTGCCGTCCACGACGAAAAAATGCTTAACTTTGTCCGCTCGCTTTCGGAAAAGCACCGTCTTTATTCTCCCACAGTTCCTATTGCAGGAAAAGGTCTTTTTGATCTTGATTATCTTTCTGAAAACGAAGAGAAATTTGAAAAGGCGTTTTCACTTCTCGCAGACGAGAAGTCAAAGAAGGTTTTTCTTGACGTTCTGAACTTCAAAATCAGCGGAAAAACAGAATACCTCTTTTCCTGCCAAAGTGAAAAAAGAGAAGTTTATGAGAGCATCCTCTGCCTTTCGGAAGATGAAAGCATTGTTGACCTCGGCGCTTATGACGGCGACACAATCAGGGAGTTTCTTTCATTCACCGGAGGAAAATATAATCGTATTTTTGCCTTTGAGCCTGACGAAAAGAATTTCAGAAAGCTTTGTGCGAAAACCGGGAATCTTGAAAATCTCGAACGCTTTAATCTCGGTGCGTGGAACAGAAAGGAAGCAAGGCTTTTTGAAAAAAAAGCCGGGCGTAATTCCCGCGAAAGTGCAAAGGGTGTTCCCGTCTTTTTTGACAGCGTTGACAACGTTGTCAACGAGCCGGTGAGTTTTATCAAGATGGATATTGAGGGTGCTGAGCTTAATGCGATTGACGGAGCAAGGAAAACGATTGAGATGTTCAAACCAAAGCTTTATGTCTGCGCCTACCACAGAAACGAGGACTTTTTCGCCCTGCCCGGAAAGATTCTTTCAATCAGGAATGATTACAGAATATATCTTAGACATCACCCGTATATTCCCGCGTGGGAAACGAATTTTTACTGTGTTTAACCCGATATATGCAAAAGGGGCTGTCACATTTAGATGCAGAAACCGTTTTCTTCACCCCGAAGCTGTA
>JAEDIL010000114.1 GCA_016292455.1 Clostridiaceae bacterium | reverse complement strand
ACAGCGAGGAAGACGAAAAGATCACCGAGCTTGTTCAAAAGCTTAACGACGCTATTAACACTGCCGAAAAGAACAGAGTTGAACGCGAAAACAGCAAGAAGAATATGGGCGGCTTCCTCGGCTGGCTCGTACGTCTTCTTATCCTCGTCAGACATTTGCTTGGAATGGTTAACTGATAATTGACCGCATATTACAAGGGGCGCTTCGGCGCCCCTTGTTTTTTTGAACTGATACGGTGGAAACTACACAAACAAAAAAGCACCTATAAAGGGTGCCCGGTCTGTCAAAAAAACTCAGTTTTTTCAATCTTTTTATACTTTATTTATGTTTTAAAGGGTTTCTTCGGACTTTTAATCCAAAGAAACCCTCTGTTTATCTTGGTTTATGCGGTCTGCACTTTTTACAGCCCATTTTCATGAAGTATTTACAGAAAGAAGTGGATTAAACCTACTTGATCCCTTTCACTGAGGTGCTCTGACGGATACTTTTCTCGTATGAAATACGCTTATCAGCCGTCTACTGCAACCGTTCCGTCATCTTTGACCGTAATTTTCATTCCGGTTTTGACGTAGTCGAGGAATTCATCTCCGAGACAGTCGATTACGGGCATCTGAATGTCATCAATCCAGACCTCCGCGAGAACAGCGCCGGCTGCCGCGAGCGAGTCGATGTGGTTTGCAAAAAGCAGGCAGGCAGGCTGACGCTTCATTGCGCAGGCACAGTAAAGAACAAGACCGCCGGTGGTTGAGCCGATGGTCTGCGGAAGGCAGAGTGCAACACCGGCGAGCGGTTTTTTATAAATGTCAGGGTTGTTCTGGTCGCCGCATTTTGCTTCCTTGTCGCCGAATTGAAGCGATTTCTGGAAAGAGGCGAGGGTGTTGAAGCCGCCGTGGGAAACAAGAGCTTCGGCTGTGACGGTTCCGGGCGTTACGATTCTTCCTTTGAACTCTTTCATTATTTGCTTCCTCCCTTGGTAATCTGAACGAGAATCTCGTCGTCGGTGTAATAGCGCGCTGTGGTATAGGTGCGAAGCTTGTTTGAAGAGGTGATTACCGGCATTTTTGCGCAAAGCGGATTGTTCATATACATAAGCGGGCAGATGTATGAAGTGACAACTCCTGTTTCTCTGAGACGGTGTGCATAGGTGGTTTTGTTGAACTGTTTCAAAACACCCGGAGCGGCGGTGAAAACGGTCGGAATAACAACCTTTTTATTCCCGTATTTTTTGAGCGACGCTTCAACCTTGTCTGTCCAGTCTTTGAGCTGTTGAAGAGACATGTGCGGACAGCCCATGAAGCAAAGCTTCGGCTTTGCATTCTTGTCTTTCCAGATAACGGGATAATTGTTTTTGACCCTTTCAAGCTCGGCGTCGTCGATAACATATTCTCTGACATTTTCGGCAAGGAGCTTTTCGCCTTGAAGCTTTGCTTCCGGAGTGAGGTTTTCAACGTGATAAAGACCGACAGCGCCGTTTGAAGCGGTTGCCGCACCGAAATCTTTGAGATAGGTGCAGGCTTCGTCGGTGAGTTCGCTTCCGAGCCATTTGTCAAGACCTTTGATGAACGGAACGTCCTCCATAACCTTCATGCCGATTGCCGAGCCGAGGAGCTGAGCTTCGGGCTTCTTCTCGGTTTCAATTCTGACAACCCACGTTGCCTTTCTTCCCTCATCGGTGAGAAGACCGAAGAAAGGAACATAGCCGACAATTGAGCCCATAATATCCATGATTCCGGAGTTGCGGTTGCAGCGCGCGCCGAGAACTGAGTTTGCATAAACAACGGCCGAGGACTCGGACCAGCTGAGAATGTCTCCCATGGTCGGCTTGTTGCCGACTTCGTCCATGTAGCAGGTGCAGGTGAAAGCATCCTTATCCATAAGGCCGAGCTTTTTGAGCTGATCTTCATAGAAGTTCTGCTTGTTATACATAAACTTTTTAAAAATCAGGTTTTGAAGAAAATTCTTCGGAACATTGTCGTCAAGCGGACGTGGGTCTGCGGAAAACTCCTGACCGGACTTTACTCCGGCTTCGATGAGGGTGTTCATAAGGTCATACACCGGCTGCAAAACGCCGAGACCGAAGGAAGTAACGAGGTGGTTGTACTTTGACGTTACAGGAACCATTTTTTCGGCTCCGAATGCTTCGCCGTACATAACGAGCGACTTCATGACCTTAGCCATTGTTTCGCCTTTTGAGCCGTCGAGAATGGCTCGCTGTTCTTCGTTTAAGACGATTGACATTTGATTATTCCTCCCTTTTCCGCGCTGAAAAACACAGCACGAAGCTGGTTTAAGCCTACTATTTTTTGAGTTAGATGTCAAGTTTTTTCAAAGATTTTTCACCCGCATTCATCTTCTGCGTATGATAATACTGAGCATAAAAAGAAAGGATGAAAACCAATGAAAAAGCTTTCCGCTCTGATTCAGGGTGAAAAAGCGACTGTCAGTAATGTTCTGACTCAGGGCGCAATGCGCCGGCGCTTTCAAGAACTCGGGCTTGTTCCCGGAACGGAGGTGTTTTGCCTTCAGAAGAGTTTCTTCAAAGGTCTCAAATCATACCTTATCAAAGACGCCGTAATTGCAATCCGTGACGAGGATGCAGACGGAGTAATATTATATTGAGTGACGCTGACTGAACAATGAAAACGTTTGATTTTCGTTTATTCAGCGGCTGCTGAAAAGAGGGTGTAGCTATGGGGCTTTCCGGCAGTTCAACCGGAAAAAACGCAGCACAGAAGAGGTTTGACCTCTCCGGAAACAAAAAAACCGTTGTTGCTCTTGCCGGCAATCCGAATGTCGGCAAAAGCACCGTTTTCAACGCGCTGACAGGCTTGCATCAGCACACGGGAAACTGGCCCGGAAAAACAGTCACTTCCGCTTTCGGCTTTTTCACCGAAGGGGAAAAGGAGTTTTTGCTTGTTGACCTTCCGGGTACATATTCGCTTTTTCCCCATTCCCGAGAGGAGGCTGTTGCAAGGGACTTTCTCTGTTTTGAAAAAAGCAGAGTTGCCGTTGTTGTCTGCGACTGCACAATGCTTGAAAGAAGTCTTGCACTTGTCTATCAGGTGCTTGAAACAACGTCAGACGTTGTGGTTTGTCTCAACCTTGCCGACGAAGCAAAGAAAAAGAATATACATATTGACTCAAAAAAACTGGAAGAAAAGCTGGGCGTACCCGTTGTTATGACGGATGCAAAGAACGGTATAGGGCTCGCTGAGCTGAAAAGGGCAATATTTGAAGCGAGCGAGACTGAAAAGCCGTATATGCCGCCTTTTTCCTATGATACCGCCGTTGAAACGGCAATTTCATCAATCAGTGGCGTAAAAAAGGAAAAGGAACGCTTTATCAGGGCGCAGCTGCTTTTTGGCAGCAAAGACTTCATTGCCGAATACGAAAAACACAGAGGAAAAAGACTGACGGAAAACATCAGGCTTTACGAAAGCCTTGAAGAAAGCCGTCAGCTTCTTTCAAAGGTATTTCCCGACCGGCGCTCCCTGCGTGACAGTATGACTTATTCGCTGCTTTCCAAAGCGCGTAATACGGCTGAAAGCTGTGTTGACCGCTCCGCGCGCAACGATTCCCTTGACCGCAGACTCGACAGGCTGTTCACCGGAAAACGAACGGGAATTCCCGTAATGCTCCTGCTGCTTGCCGTTGTTCTGTTTATTACGATATACGCGGCAAACTATCCGTCCCAACTGCTTTCAAGGCTGCTTTTTGCTTTCGGAGAAAAGCTCCGGCAGTTCCTTGAATGGACCGGAGCGGCGCCATGGCTTTGTTCAATGATTACCGACGGCATGTATAAAACAATGGCGTGGGTTGTTTCCGTCATGCTTCCTCCGATGGCAATATTTTTCCCGCTGTTCACACTTCTTGAAGATTTCGGCTATCTGCCGAGGGTCGCCTTTAATCTTGACCCGTGCTTCAAAAAGTGCAATGCCTGCGGAAAGCAAAGCCTGTGTATGTGCATGGGACTTGGCTGCAATGCGGCGGGCGTAGTCGGCTGCCGTATAATTGACTCAAAGCGTGAACGACTTATTGCAGTTCTGACCAATGCATTCATGCCCTGCAACGGACGTTTTCCGACAATAATAACCGTAATTTCGCTTTTCTTCACCGTTTCTCTTTCGGCGGCTGTTAAGCCGTTTGCCGCCGCCGGAATACTCACCCTTGTTATTATCCTTAGTGTTCTTGTAACTTTTTCGGCGTCGCACCTGCTTTCAAAAACCGTTCTGCGCGGAGAAAGCTCTGCTTTCACTCTTGAACTTCCGCCGTATCGCGTGCCCAAGCTGGGCTCTGTGCTTGTGCGCTCTGTGTTTGACAGAACACTGTTTGTTCTTTCGAGAGCCGTTTGCGTTTCTGCGCCGATGGGAGCGGTAATCTGGATTCTCGCAAACATCAGAGTCGGCGGCGAAGCGCTGATAACCTACGCATCCTCTTTTCTTGATGCCCCGGGCAGATTCATGGGCCTTGACGGCGTATTGCTGCTTGCGTTTTTCCTCGGATTTCCGGCAAACGAAATTGTTCTGCCCGTTGCTCTGATGTGCTATACCTCGCAGGGCGTTCTGCTCGACGCGTCAGACCTATCTGCTGTTTTTACGGTTCTTTCGCAAAACGGCTGGACGGCTGTGACGGGCATTTGCTTCATTTTGTTTTCACTCATGCACTTTCCTTGTTCAACAACGCTTCTGACGGTTTACAAGGAAACAAAGAGCCTGAAATGGACTGCACTTGCATTTCTGGTTCCTACTGCATACGGCTTTTTACTCTGCGTTCTGGTGAACATGATTTCAAAACTGTTTGTGTGATTTATTCCGTATATTGCCAGA
>JAEDIL010000113.1 GCA_016292455.1 Clostridiaceae bacterium | reverse complement strand
GCGATATCAAGCACTCAAACGCCGACATTTCAAAAGCAAAAGCGCTTCTCGGCTACGACCCGTCATACAGCTTTGAGGACGGAATAAAGCTTGCTATTGAATGGTACAAGGAGAATCTTTGAAGGGAGTATGTATGAAAACGGTAGGTTTTGTCATAAGCCGCAAGGAAAACGAAAAAAGGCGGGCGCTGTGCCTTGAGGATATTGAAAAAATACGGCATAAGGATATGCTGTTTTTTGAAAAAGGATATTTTGATGACTTCGGAATTTCTGATGATGAAATAGAGGCTCATGGCTGCAAAACGGTATCAAGAGAAGAAGTCCTGAAAAAGGATATTATCTGCGATCCGAAAGTCGGAGATGCGCAGTACCTTGAAATCCTGAAGAATCAAACTGTTTTTGGCTGGACTCACGCCGTGCGCAACCGTGATATTACGGACAGGCTTGTTTCCGGTTCGCTCACGTCATACGCATGGGAGGATATGTTTGAAAAAGGACGTCATATTTTTTACCGTAACAATGAAATTGCCGGTGAGGTTGCCGTTCTTCATGCTTATCAGATTTTCGGGAAAATGCCGTATGAGACAAAAGTTGCCCTGCTCGGCCGGGGAAATGTCGGAAACGGCGCCTTGAAAATACTGACCTTGCTCGGCGCAGATGTGACGATATACGGCAGAAGGCAGGAAGAACTGTTCAGGCAGGAACTTGACCGGTATGACGTGATTGTTAATGCCGTTCTTTGGGACACAAAGCGCAAAGATCATATTGTTTCAAAAGCCGATCTTCTGCGGATGAAAAAAGGCAGTATGATTGTTGATATCAGCTGCGATAAAAACGGCGCCGTTGAAAGCTCCGTTCCAACAACGCTTGATGAGCCCGTTTATTATGAAAGCGGTGTTTTGCATTATGTTGTTGACCACACACCCACAATCGTTTTTAAAACCGCAACCCGTGAAATATCCAAGCAGGTTGTCCGTTTTCTTGATCTGCTTATCGAGGGAAAAGAGGACATCATTTTGAAAGATGCCAAAAATATTGAATGCGGAAAAATTATTGATAAAAGGATTATCGAATTTCAAAGCAGATAATCCCGCTGTAGGTGATAGTATGAATTTGATGAAGATCTACAACAGGAGTCCTGTTTTTTTTCAGAATGTTTTTACAACTCTGATCGGTTTTAAAAACCGGCGTGAGCGATATTCCTCCGACTACCGTGAAGCGCTTGAAGAGTACCGAACGGAAATTTTTGAAACAAAGGAGCAAGCCGAAAAAAAGCAGGCTGAACTTCTGCGTGAATTTGTTAAGTTTGCGTTTGAAAACAGTGAATTTTACAAGGATTTTTATAAGGATATTGACCTTGAAAAAATCAGAACAGTCGATGATCTGAAGCTGCTTCCGGTTCTTGAAAAGGAAACCGTCAGGCAGAACATTGAAAGAATGTATACCGTTTCCGAGAATGACGGTATTGCCGTTAACACCAGCGGAACTACGGGAAAGTCTATGAAGTTCATATATACAAAGCGCGATTTCCAAAGAAGAATGGCATACCTTGATGTTTTCAAAGAGCGTCACGGTTTTATTAATCTTTCAATGAAAAAAGCTTCGTTCAATTCCTCCAAGATTGTTCCACCGGGACAGAGTAATAAAATCTTTTGGCGTGATAATTTTGCAATGAAGCAAAGGATATATTCAGGTTATCACTGTCAGCCGGAGAACGCAAAGTATTATGTTGAAAACCTAAATAAATATAAGCCGGACTCGCTTGATGGCTATCCGTCATCGATCTATGTGCTTGCACGATATATCAACGATAATGGTATAAAGCTTGATTTTAAGCCCAAAGCAATTTTTCCGACGGCGGAGACTCTTCTTCCTCATTATAAAGCAGAGATTGAAAAGGCGTTTAATTGCAAAGTATTTGACCAATACGCCTCAAGCGAGGGAGCGCCTTTTGTTGTTGAGTGCGAATGCGGAAGACTTCATTATTGCCTTGACAGCGGAGTTATTGAAACCGACGAAAACGGAGAAATGATAGTTACCTGCTTTGAAACTCACGGAACGCCGCTCATCAGATATAAAATCGGCGACAGGCTGGTTTTTGCCGATGAAGGCGAAAAATGCGCCTGCAAAAGCGTTTTTCCGCTTGTTGAAAGGATTGAAGGACGCAGCATTGATTTCATCGAATCAAAGTCAAACGGGCGATTTACTTCAATATATCTTTCGTTAGTCAGCGCGGACTTTTCAAACAGCATCAAATCAATGCAATTTGTTCAGAACAGTGCGGAAAGAGTGGACATATTCATTTGCGCCGATGAAAGATACCGTGCGGATTCAATGGACAAGATCATAATTGATAAACTCAGATATTCGTTGGGTGAAGATATGGATTTTGTAATTCACCGTGTTTCAAATATTCCAAAAGATCCGAGTGGAAAATACCGTCTGGTGATAAACAACTACTCAAAACAGGGGTGAAACTATGCTCAGTGAACAGCTTAAAAAAAGCTATCGCAGAATAATAGAAAAATCCGAGCGGAGTCCAGAAAGAATCAGACTTTTAAAAACAAGAATCGCTGAGGATTTTGCAATTTTCCATAAACGCCCGTTTTATAAAGCGGTGGAATGGACAAAAAAGCAGCAGAACGAATTTGACGAATACTGGCTTTATGTTTACGGAAAGAGAATACCGAACAAATGGAACCGCCTATATGAGGCGTTCAACGGCGTGTATAGGGCTGACTATATTCCCGAAAAGCTCTATTCTCTTGAAATCGAGCCTGCGCTCAATGATTTCGTTTATGCGCGGGTGCTTGAAGATAAGGCTGTTCTTGAATCGCTTTGCTGTGGTTGCGGAGTCAAGGTACCAGAAACAGTCTGTGTTCTGAGCGGCGGAAGATTTTATGATAAAGATCGTTTTCCGGTAACGCAGGAAAGGGCGCTCGAACTTTTATCGGAAGCTAACGATGTTGTTTTGAAACCGTCGGTCGGCGGAAGCTCCGGGTTCGGAATAGCTTTTTTTGAAAACTTTTCCTTGCTTACGCAGGAAGAAAAAAAGAGCGCGCTTAAAAATGCCGGCAATGAATTCATTGCGCAAAAGAGGCTGAAGACGGCATTTGAGTATTCTGTCTTTAACCCGTCCTCAGTCAATACCGTGCGGGTTATCACTTATATGCTCGGCGAAAGCGTATATCATGTTCCGCTTGTACTCAGAATGGGGCGAAGCGGAAAAAATGTTGACAATATTCATTCCGGTGGTCTGTCTGTCGGAGTCAGCGATGACGGAACGCTGCTTAAAGAGGCATTTGAACTCAATTACGGCGATAAAAAAACAGTTTTTCAAAAGCATCCGGACAGCGGCGTAGTTTTTGAGGGGTATAAATTGCCTTGCATGGCATCAATCATTTCCGCAGCCAAAAGGCTGCACGGAAGATTTCCTCATCTTGGTATCATTTCATGGGATTTTGCCGTTGACGAAAACAAAGATGTTGTTCTGATTGAGGCAAATATAAGAGGCCAGAGCATCTGGTTTCCGCAAATGCTTCACGGAAAAGGGGCTTTCGAAGAAAACACAAAGGCAGTTTTTGATGAAGTTAAAAAGCGGAGGAGAAAATGAGCGAACCTGTCAGAATTTTATGCGTCTTCGGAAAGCTTGATTGCGGCGGAGCCGAGACAATGTGTATGAATCTTTATCGTAAAATTAATAAAGACCGAGTGCAATTTGATTTTGTGAAGCATTCAGCCGAAAAGGGTGCTTATGAGGACGAGATAAAGGAACTCGGCGGAAGAATTTTTGAAGCGCCGGAGTTCAAGCTCTCAAACATTTTTTCTTATGAAAACTGGTGGAAAAACCACCTTGAAGCTCACCCTGAGCATAAGGTGATTCACGGTCATTTTTTCACGATATCAAAGGTGTATTTCAAAGTTGCAAAAAAAATGGACAGAGTCACGGTTGGTCACTGCCATTCGGCAAATTTTCAACACGGTCTTAAAGCATCACTTAGAAGGCTGGCATATAAAAGCACCGAAAATTATTGTGATTTTTGTCTTGCTTGTTCTGAGCAAAGCGGAAAGTTCTTTTTCCCTCACCGCAAGGTGACCGTTATCAAAAACGGTATTGATGCGGAAAAATTCAGCTTTAATGCAGAATCAAGAAATAAAGTGAGGAAAGAATTCGGCATTGAACAAAGCTTTGTTGTCGGTGTTGTCGGAAGCATCAACGAAGTTAAAAATCCGTTTGAAACAATTAAGATTTTTAAGGCTGTTTTGAAAAAGGAACCGGGTGCGCGCCTGCTTTGGGTAGGAACGGGTCCGCTTGAAGAAAAGGTGAAAGAAAAAGCAAGAGAAAACGGCATTTCGGACAATGTGATTTTCACCGGAACAAGGCTTGACGTTAATCTTTTGCTTCAGGCAATGGACTGCTATATTATGCCGTCGCTCATGGAGGGACTTCCCGTAGCGCTGATTGAAGCTCAGGCGGCGTCGCTTTTGTGCTTTTGCAGCAACGTCATCACAGCCGAAGCGGATATTACAGGGCTTTGCAGCTTTTTGCCGCTCGGCAACCGTGAGCTTTGGGCTGAAGAAATACTGAACTCAAAAAGCCACGAAAGAAAAAACGAATCTGAAAAGATTGTTGCTTCCGGCTTTGATGTTTCGGCAAATGCCGCGTGGTTTGAAAAGTTTTATCTTGAGGAGTGCCTGAAAAAATGACAGAAAAACTGACTGTTTTCACCCCCGCATACAATCGGGCGCACACCCTGCCGCGTGCCTTTGAAGCGCTCAAAAAGCAGAGCGACAAGCGCTTCGTCTGGCTGATTGTTGACGACGGCTCAA
>JAEDIL010000022.1 GCA_016292455.1 Clostridiaceae bacterium | reverse complement strand
TGCGTAAATTACATTGCCTTTTGATTTTGACATCTTGTCAGTTCCGAAAAGGAGCCACGGGTGACCGTAAACCTGCTTCGGAAGCGGCTCGCCGAGAGCCATGAGCATAATCGGCCAATAAATCGTGTGGAAGCGGACAATATCCTTGCCTATGATGTGAACATCGGCAGGCCAGTATTTGCTGTAAAGCTCACCGCTTCCATCGGGATCGTAGCCGAGCGCAGTAATATAGTTTGAAAGCGCGTCAATCCATACATAAATAACGTGCTTGTCGTCAAATGTGACGGGAATACCCCATTTGAAAGAGGTACGGGAGACGCAAAGATCCTGAAGTCCGGGCTTGATAAAGTTGTTGAGCATTTCCTTTTTGCGGCTTTCGGGATAAATGAAGTGCTCGTTTTCCTCAATATACTCTTCGAGCTGCTTCTGATATTTGGAAAGACGCAGGAAATATGCTTCTTCTTTTGCTTTTTTTACTTCCCGTCCGCAGTCGGGGCATTTTCCGTCTTTAAGCTGTGCTTCGGTCCAGAAGGACTCACACGGAGTGCAGTAGAGCCCCTCGTATTCGCTTTTATAGATGTCTCCCTGATCATAAAGCTTTTTAAAAATCTTCTGAACGCATTTCTCGTGGTATTCATCGGTTGTTCTGATGAATTTATCATAGGTTGTGTTAAGAATGTCGCAAATGCCTTTGATTTCGCCTGCAACCTTGTCAACATATTCCTTTGGCGAAACACCGGCGGCTTTTGCGTAGTCTTCAATTTTCTGGCCGTGCTCGTCGGTACCGGTGAGCATGAATACATCATAGCCGCAAAGACGCTTGTACCTTGCAATGGCGTCAGTCAGAACAATTTCATAGCTGTTGCCGATGTGAGGCTTTCTCGATGTGTACGCAATTGCGGTTGTGATGTAAAACTTTCCCTTTTTTCCCATTCGGGTCATCTCTCTTTCTATTTTGTGTTGATTATTACTTTCAATACCGGTGACCTGGTGCCGTAAATCAAAGAACTGCCGGTGTCGCGGTAAGCCTTTACATAAAGAGTTTCCGTACCTTTTTTAACAGAAGCTGTGATTGCTGCCGATGTTTTTGACGTTGTGGCAATGCAGACATATTTTTTCTTTGCCGAGTCATACCTGTATAATTTGTAGCCGTCCGCACCGGCAGTTTTGCTCCACTTGACAGTGTATTTCGTGCCGCCGACTTTGGAAAGACTGAGGTTTGCAACCTTTAAAGGAGAGGAGGCGGCGCTCAAAACAGAACTGAAACTTCCGAAATACGCTTTGCCGTTGAGTCTTGTAAAGGCACGGACTTTGTATTTTGTAACTGTTCCGGGTTTCAGATCCTTGACCGTATATTTGTTAGTGCTTACGGTTCCTGCTTTCACATATTTCTTTGCTGCGGTATCATATCTGTATACCTGATAACCGTCTGCACCGGAAACGGCGTTCCAAGTGAGCGTATAGCCGTAAGCGGTTATTGATGTCTGTTTCAGAGCTGAAACTTTTGAAGGCTTTGTAATGATTTCCGTAACATCCTTATATTCGCTGGTTATCACTGAATTTCCCACACGGATATACGACCGAACGATGCAGCTTGCGCGTGTTCCCGGGGCGCAGTCTTTAATAACAGCCTTGTTTGTGTCAACTGTCGCAATAAGTGTGTACTTAGAGGAACCCGCATCCTTTTTATATACTCTGTAACCTTCTGCCCCGGCAGAGGCTTTCCACGAAAGAGTGAAGGAAGTTGACGTTATTGAAGAAACCTTGACATCGGAAACCGGCTTTGGCGAGGTTGAGGCAACAAAGGTATCGGAATAAGAGCTGTAAATATTCTTTCCGTCAATTCTGATATATGCACGAACGCGATACTTGTTTGAAGAAACAGGTTTCAGTGAAGTGATTTTCAGCTTGTTTTCAGAAGTTGATTTGAGGTCGATGAACTTTCCGCTGTTTTCGTCAAATATCTGTACCTTATATCCGTTGGCGTTGGTACTCTTGGACCAGTTGAGCGTATATCCGCTGCTCGAGCTTCCGCTCTGAGACGAAAATGAGGGAGCCTGCGGCTTTGTTGCCGCAACCAGCGGCTCTGAATCATATCCGTTGAGAACGCTGTCGTCGGGAAGCTTCTTTATTGACCGGACAACGTAGGTGTCAAGCTGTCCGGGTGTTTTGGATTTGATTTCAAGTTTTGTGGCAGTTGTTGTTTTAATCGGGTCAAACAGTCCGGTTTTGGTGTTGTATCTGCATACTGTATAACCGGTGGCGTCGGCTGATTTGTTCCAGCTGAGCGTATATGATGTTGACGTGATTGACGACTGAGCAAGTCCCGTAACAGTGTCGGGACGTTTTGCTTTTGCAACGTTATACTGGACTATTGACATTCGTCCCGTAGAATCATATGCGGCTATTGAAACCTTACCTTCCTTTTTGAAGAGGATTGAATAGTCGTTCTGAATTGTTGCAATTCTTTCGTCAAAGGAAACAAGACGGAGCTTTTTTCCGTCCTTTGAGTCAAAACTCGGGTTATAGGTTCCCACGGGAACAGAAGAGGAAGTACTCAGACTGATGAAGCTCTGGGGCATATATCCTGTGTATGACTTCGAATCATAGGTGAACTTGATTTTGTACCAATACGGGTAATTCAGATAATCAAGATAGTAGTCAGAGTCTGTAGGAACAAGTCCGAGAATAGAGACTTTTGCGCCTTTGTTGAGCTGAAAGCTGTACTTGTCATTGCGTGTGGACGGTCCTTTTCTGACGTTGCAGCCCGAGCCGGCAACAACACCGCTCTGATTCCGGCTTTCGGAAAGTGTAATGGTTCCGTCGGTACCTTTTTCGTCGTCCATGTTTTTGAAAACCGGAATTGAAAAAACAAAGCTGTTGCTAAGCAGGTCTGAGGACTTATATGACAGATAGGATGAATAAGCCTGAATGACAGCTCCGCATACATTTGTCATATACTGGTGCTCATAAAGGCGGTATCCTGCATTCGGGTTGACATTGAATTTCTGAAGGTACGGGGTAAACTGACCTTCTGCAATATATGATTCTGCAATGAACTCTGCGCCGCCGGTAATTGACTTTGCAGGTGTATTCCAGGGCCTCGAATAGGTTGTACCGGTGCTTGCCCATTTCAGACCGCGCTCAATTGCGCCGGCACCGTCATAGGCACCGATATTGTAAAAGTTATAGATTCCGGGGTAGTTTTTGTTTTTACCGGAAACGGAACCGCTGCCGGAAAGACCTACCTCATTTATGATTTTTGAAGCGAGATAGCAGGGGTTGACGTTATGCTTCTTTCCTGCTTCACAGATAGCAGTTGAGTATTTCTTACTTGTCTTGATAATTTTGCCGTCTGAATTAAAATATGAAATCTTGGTGTCAGCCATAAAGCTGCCTTTCAGAACAAACTCAACGGCCTCTTCGTTGAATTCGTCACTGTATTCAAGGCTTTCAAACTGGAAAATCGAAGTGACGTCAAGAAAATTCCGCGGATCCATATAGTAGGCGACTGCCGCTTTGTTTGCGGTAACGAAGCCGCCGTCTTTCTGGATGTAGTAGTCGCCGGTATAATTATAATCGCCGCTTGCCTTGCTTTTGTAAATGCTGGAGCAGGAAAGAGGAAAGAGACTTCTGTCATAAGCCTGTTCCTGATTTACTGCGTCGCTCCAATTGATTCCGGTTTCAAAAGCAACAAACTTCCACTTGGGGTATAGCTCATGCAGCTTGCGCAGCTTGGGCTTGTAGCTTTCCGGAAAATCGGAAATCGAACGTTCAAATTTTTCGTCAACGGCTGCCGCAGCTGACGGAGCAATGCAGAATGAATATGGCGTTGCGATGAAAATCGTGAGCAGTATAATAGCGAAAATTCTTTTAATCCTGTCCATGCTTTTCTCCTTGATTTTTGCCGATGCTGCAACCGATTGCAGCAGAAAACTAGTTGAATAATCTGTCCGGAAGAAGTGAGTCGAGAAGCGACGGTTCACTTTCTGCCGGAGCCTCCTTTGCTTTTTCTGAATTCGTTGTGTTCAGAATACTGTCGATAAACGAAACAATATCCTCTTCTTTTTCTTTCGACGGAGCGAAAACCTCAGACCCGGCGGCATCATCTGTCGGCTTGTCGCATACCGGTGCCGAAGCTGCAACAGCTTCAACCGGCCGGGGCTGAGCGATTGTGACCGCCACGCTGCTTCCGGCGATTCTGTCAAGGAATCCCGTGAGGCTGTCGCAAAGCTCGTCAGCAACTTTGCGCAGTTTGTCGGCGGCATTGTTGATTTCGTCTGCGGCGCACGGTTCGGTCTTCGCCTCCGTTTCGGCCGATTTTTCTTCTGCCTGAGCAACCTTTTTCTCGGCGGCGGCAACTGCGGCTTTTGAAGAAGCGACTGCTTCGTCAGCTTCCTTCTTGGCGGCAAGAGCCTCCTCGGTCAGGGCAGCAACCTGTCCGTTGAGTTCCTTGATTGTCTTCTCAACCTGTGAGCGGTACTCAAAGAACTCATTTTTCATATTCTCAATATAATCAATAACATCGTCTTTGTTAAATCCGCCGAAAACGGAGTTTCTGAAAAGACGTTCCGTTTTGCTCATAAAATCAACCTCCAAACCTGTTTATGAAAACAAAAATCAATCACATCCCGCTAATAATAGCATAATTCGGGTATAAATTTCAACCACTCTTGAAAAAAACAGATATTATTGTATAATAAATCTTACTGCTGCCATAAAAAGGAGAGGACTGTCGCATTGGAAAAATCAGTTATATCAACGGTTTTGAAAAAATTGAATACAGATGGGAATCAAGCCTATCTTGTGGGCGGCTTTGTCAGAGACAGTCTGATGGGGCGCGAAACCCATGACATTGATATAACGACCTCTGCTTTGCCGGACAGAATATGTGAGCTTTTTTGCGATTTACGCGTAATACTGACCGGCTCTGCCCACGGAACAGTTACCGTCATTATTGATGATGTTCCGATTGAAATTACAACGTTCAGAACGGAAACCGGGTATTCCGATAACCGTCATCCGGATAAGGTAAGGTTCACCGGGAGCTTATCGGAGGATTTGTCACGCAGGGATTTTACAATGAATGCCGTTGCAATGGATGTCGACGGGAAAATCGTCGATCCCCTCAATGGCAGGAAAGATATTGAAGCCGGGATTATCCGCTGTGTAGGCAAGGCGGAAAAACGTTTCCGGGAGGATTCTTTGCGTATTCTCAGGGCGCTGAGGTTTGCCTCCCAACTTGGCTTTTCAATTGAGAAAAATACCGAAGAAGCATTGTTTTCCTGCTCTCAGCTTCTGAAAAATATCTCTGCCGAACGTGTTTGTTCAGAGCTTTCCGGACTGATATGCGGAAAAAACGCAGATGAAGTTATTTTGAAATACGGCAGGATACTGGCCGTTGTTCTGCCTTGTCTTTCTTCAATGATTGGTTTTGAACAGCACAACAGGCATCATTGCTTTGATGTGTTTGAGCATTCCGTTCATGTCCTCGGAAACGTTCGGCCTGTTTTGCATCAGCGCCTTGCAGCTTTGCTTCATGATTGTGCAAAGCCGTTATGTTTTTCCGTTGATGAGAGCGGAACAGGTCATTTTTACGGGCACGCACCAAAGGGGGCTGACCTTGCCATGGAAGAGCTGAAGCGTCTGCGCTTTGACAATGACACAATTGAAAAGGCGGTTAAGCTTATCCGTATTCACGATTCGCCGGTCGAGTGCGATGACAGAACAGTCAAGAGAAAACTGAACAGACTGGGAAAAGATATGTTCCTTGACCTTGTTGAGCTTCAGCGTGCCGACAATCTCGCTCAGTCGGAGGAATACCGTTTTCGCCAGGATAATTTTGACAGACTCGAAAAAATTGCAGGCGAAATTATAGCTCAGGACGAGTGCTTTTCGCTCAAAAAGCTTGCTGTGAACGGAAACGATATGCTTGCGCTCGGCTTTCGCGGCAGTGACGTAGGAAAAAGCCTTGGCTACCTTTTGAACTGTGTCATCGACGGCGTGACTGTGAATGAACGCTCTGCACTTTTGGAAAAAGCTGAGCACGACAGGGAAAAAATCGTCGCAAGCGAAAAGAATTGATAAAAAATACTTGACAAATTGGTGTGCGTTAAGTATAATAGCAACCGCTGTAAAGTGATATGTCTTTACAGACTGCACCGAGAGGGGTGGGGCAATGGCGAAGGATCTTGACATTATCATGCTTTATGACATCTACGGCGATATGCTGACGGAAAAGCAGCGCGATTTTATCACTTATTACTATGACGATGACCTTTCGCTTGCCGAGATTGCTCAGAACGAGGGCATCACCCGTCAGGGCGTCAGAGACTCAATCAAGCGCGCCGAAGCTCAGCTTCTTTTGTTTGAAGAAAAGCTCGGACTTAAAAAGCGCTTTGAAGAGCTGAAAAGCGGACTTGAAGAAGTTTCCCGCATGACTGAAATTATCAATGAAGTCAACATGAAAACGATTCTTTCACGCGAGATCAATGACGCAACAACGAGAATCGGCGTCATTGTCAGAATGCTTTCTGAATAATTTTGATAAAGGAATGATATGATGGCATTTGAAGGTCTTTCCGAACGCCTTGAAGCTGCGTTTAAGCGGCTGAAAAGCAAGGGTTCGCTCACTGAAAGCGATGTCAAAGATGCCATGCGAGAGGTTCGTCTTGCTTTGCTTGAAGCAGACGTCAACTATAAGGTTGCCAAGAACTTTACCAAAACAGTCACTGAGCGTGCCATCGGCGCAAAGGTCATGGAAAGTCTTACACCGTCTCAAATGGTCATCAAAATCGTTAATGAGGAATTGACGAACCTCATGGGCGGAACCAAAGCCCGTCTTAATACTGCGAATCATCCGCCCACAATTGTAATGATGTGCGGTCTTCAGGGTTCAGGTAAAACCACTCACAGCGCAAAGCTTGCGCTCATGCTCAAAAATCAGGGCCACAGACCGCTTCTTGTTGCCTGTGACGTCTATCGTCCGGCTGCAATCAAGCAGCTTCAGGTTGTCGGCGAGAAAGCCGGTGTTCCTGTTTTTGAAATGGGTCAGATCAATCCGGTTGAAATTGCAAAGAACGCTGTTTCGCTTGCGAAAGACCACGGCTATGACTATGTGTTTCTTGATACAGCCGGTCGTCTGCACGTTGACGAGGAGCTCATGACCGAGTTGAAAAACATCAAAAGCGAGGTCAGACCTCATGAGATTCTGCTTGTTGTTGACTCAATGACAGGTCAGGACGCCGTTAACGTTGCTTCATCGTTCAACGACGCGCTGGGAATCGACGGATTGATTCTTACCAAGCTTGACGGTGATACCCGTGGCGGTGCGGCGCTTTCGGCAAGAGCTGTCACAGGCAAGCCGATCAAGTTTGTCGGAACAGGCGAAAAGCTCGGCGATCTTGATGTTTTCCACCCGGACAGAATGGCATCAAGAATTCTCGGAATGGGCGATATGCTTTCCCTCATCGAAAAAGCAGAGCAGGAGCTTGACGAGAAGAAAGCCAGAGAGCTTGAACAAAAGCTCCGCAGGAATAAATTTGACCTCAACGATCTTCTTGACCAGCTTCAGCAGATGCGAAAAATGGGTTCAATCAAGGATCTTCTCAAAATGATTCCCGGAATCGGACGCAAAATTGATGACGTTGAAGTTGATGAGCGTCAGTTTGACCGGATGCAGGCAATTATTCTTTCAATGACTCCTGCCGAAAGAAAAAAGCCCGACATAATCAAATCCTCGCGCAAACGCAGAATTGCCGCCGGAAGCGGAATGCAGGTTGAAGATGTCAACCGTCTGCTTGCACAGTATCGCCAGATGCAGAAAATGTTCAAGCAGTTCAACGGCAAGAGCAGCAAAAAAATGCGCCGGAAAATGATGAATATGCCCGGAATGAACGGCTTCGGTCCCGGAACTCCCGGCTTCCCGATGTGATTTTGCGGGCATTTCCAATGGTATACAACACGCCTTAAAATTGCAATTATAACGCGTGTTCAATAAATTATTTTTCATATATTTTTGGAGGTAACAAAAATGGCAGTAAAAATCAGACTTCGCCGTATGGGCGCAAAAAAGGCACCGTTCTATCGTGTAGTTGTTGCGGATTCAAGATATCCCCGTGACGGACGTTTCATTGAAGAAATCGGCTATTACAATCCGATGAGAGAGCCCGTTGAACTCAAAATTGACGCTGAAAAGGCTCAGAAGTGGATCGCTAACGGTGCACAGCCGACCGACACAGTTAAGGCTTTGCTCAAAAAGTGCGAAATCATTAAATAAGTTTGGAGGTACTCGCCTTGAAAGAGTTACTCGTTACAATTGCGGCCGGACTTGTTGACGAGCCGGAAAAGGTAACTGTTGACGTTGACGACATCAACGATGAAGGCGTAATTGTGTATCACCTTCATGTTGCTGCTGACGATATGGGCAGAGTTATCGGAAAGCAAGGCAGAATTGCAAAAGCTATCCGGACTGTAATGCGTGCAACCGCCAACAGGAACGATCAGAAAATCATGGTCGAGATCGACTGATTTCAAATGAAACGGGAATCGTTTGAGCGGTTCCCGTTTTTTTGACAGTTTTCGCTATTGACATGTGGTTGCGCCCGGTGTTAAAATACCGATGATTAAAACGAACGGAGGTTGTATATGAACGATATAAATGCACTTTATACACGCTGGTGTGAAATGGCTGTTGCCGACCCTGACCTTCAAAGTGAGCTTTTGTCAATTAAGGGGAAAACCGAGGAAATCAATGACCGCTTTTACAGAAATCTTGAATTCGGCACTGCCGGTCTGCGCGGTGTTATCGGTGCCGGAACAAACCGAATGAATGTTTATACGGTCGGTCAGGCGACTCAGGGACTTGCTTCTTATCTTCTTGATGAATATGACAGTCCTTCCGTTGCCATTGCATATGATTCAAGAATCAAGTCTTGCGAATTTGCCAAATTTGCCGCCGGCGTTCTTGCTGCGAACGGAATCAAGGTCTGGTTTTACCCTGAACTTGTTCCGACTCCGATGCTTTCTTTTGCAGTCAGGGAGCTTAAATGCAAGGGCGGAATAATTATTACTGCCAGTCACAACCCTGCTGAATATAACGGCTACAAGTGCTATGATCCGGAAGGCTATCAGATGACTGATGAAGCGGCGGCGAGAACCTACGGGTTTATTCAGAAAACGGATATGTTTTCCGGAATCAGGACTATGGATTTTGAAGCCGCGGTTGAAAAGGGAATTGTTGAATATATCGGTGATGACCTCATTGAAAAGTTTTACGCCTGCGTTGAAAGCTGCTGCCTTTCAAAAGATATTGCTGCGAAAAGCGACCTTCGTGTAATATACACACCGCTTAACGGAACCGGTAACAAGCACGTTCGCGCAATGCTTGAGCGTATAGGAATTAAAAATGTCAGCGTTGTCAAAAAACAGGAGCTTCCGGACGGGAACTTTCCTACCTGCCCGTATCCGAATCCGGAAATCAAGCAGGTTTTTGAAGAGGCAATCAGAATGACCGGGCAGTATAAGGCAGATCTCCTTCTTGCAACCGATCCGGATTGCGACAGAGTCGGAATTGCCGTGCTCGATGACGGAGAATATAAGCTCATGACAGGTAACGAAGTCGGCGTTCTGCTTGCGGAATATCTGCTTTCGAGAAGAAAAGAGCTCGGAATTCTTCCGGAAAAAGCCGTTGTTGTCAAGTCTTTCGTAACTACTGACCTCGTTGACGTTGTTGCATCGAAATACGCCGCTTCGGTGACAAAACTGCTGACCGGATTCAAGTATATCGGTGAGTATATCACTGCGCTTGAAGCAAAAGGTGAAGCAGACCGCTTTGTTGTCGGAATGGAAGAAAGCTATGGCTACCTTTCCGGTATTCATGCAAGAGATAAGGACGCTGTTGTTGCTTCTACCCTTATCTGCGAAATGGCGGCATACTATAAATCCAAAGGCATAAGCCTTTATGAAAAAATGCAGGAAATATATGCCGAGCACGGCTTCTATCTGAATCGCGTTCAGAGCTTTGAATTCAAGGGCGAAAGCGGAATGGAAAAAATGATTCAGATAATGGATACGCTCAGGAACAACAGCCCTGTTTCAATCGCCGGATACAAGGTTCTTGTCGCTTCCGACTATAAGACGGGCGAGTGCAGGAATCTTGCAACGGGTGAAGCTTCTGCCATCGGGCTTCCGAAATCCAATGTCCTGTCATACTCGCTTGAAGGCGCAAACGGTGTCATAATCCGTCCCAGCGGAACCGAGCCGAAAATCAAGGTTTATTTTACTGCAAGAGGAACGGACGCCGATGAGGCGGAAAATATATATACCGCTCTTTCTGATGACATGGAAAAATACTTAAAATAAAGGAAGGTTGCATTATGCTTCCCAAAAAAATGGTAAAGATAATTTGCATTGTTCTTGCAGCGCTCATGCTTCTCAGCGGTGTGGCGGTTTTGGTTCAGGTCTTTGCGTCAGACGCCGCGACAGTTACAGCTGCCCCGTCAACGGGAGACAATGACCTTGACACTATCGTTCCGATAGCGCTTATCGCTGCGGCTGTGCTTGCGATTGTTGCCTGCCTTGTTCTTCCGAAGCTCAAAAAGAAGAATTGATTGGCAACAAAAATAAAACTATTGCCGACTTTTTGTTGTTTGTTACAAAAAAGTCGGCTGTTTTTTTAACTCGGTTTAATTGAATATCATTGTAAAGACATACATTCGATGATAGAATTAGCTGATAGATTTAACGGCTCCATAACGCCGGGGAGGAAAAAATATGAAAAAACTGCTTTCTGTTTTGCTTTGTCTGCTCTTGCTCTGTTCATCTGTCACAGTGGCTTTTGCCGGTTTTGATGTGAACGAATATAACGGCTATCCGGTTATTGTTGTTCCCGGATACAGCTCTTCTGCACAGTACAGAATTGATGAAAACGGCAACAAGGTTCATGTGTGGGGAGTTGATTTCAATGAAATCATTTCCGCCGTTCTGAAAAACATTGTTGAAGTCGGAATCAATATCGGGGCACTTGCAACAGGCAACGGAAAGGCGCTCGGCGAAACTGTCGGCCGTGAATTTGCAAAGCTGTATTATGACATGGCGTGTAATCCGGACGGTTCAAGCGTCTATCCGCTTCAAAGATACTGCGTAACTGCCGAGGAAAGCAACCGCGCTGAAATGCTCAAAAAATATGACGGAGACCTTATATATCAGCACGAAACCGAAATAATGGGCGAATATGCCGGTTACATCGGTGATGAAAATATTTTCAATTTCAACTGTGATTTCAGAATGGGAGCGCCTTTCTGCGCAAAACAGCTCGATGAGTTCATTCAGTCCGTCAAAGAATACACCGGGAAAGACAAAGTCAATATTTTTGCCGTTTCTCATGGCGGTCAGGTGACGGGAACATATCTGACCCTTTACGGCGAGAAGGGCGATGTCAACAACGCCGTTATGACCGTTCCGGCTCTCGGAGGTGCAGGTCTTGCATATAATATTCTTGCAGGAAATATCGAGTTTGATGAAAAAGGATTGCTTACTTTTGTCGAGCATGGCATGATGGAAGAAACCGACTATAACTGGCTTGTCAGAGCGAATGAGCTTGGTTTCCTTGATGAAGTGCTCAACGCAATGGTTCCGTATATTTTTGATGTTCTCGGCTATTGGGGCAGTATCTGGGACTTTTGTCCGACTGAATACTATGAAGCTCTCAAAGAAAAGCTCCTTGATCCCGTTGAAAGCGCTGAGCTTATCAGAAAGAGCGATTACATGCATTATGAAGTTATGCCCGATTTCTCAAACGGATTCAAACGGGCTCAGAAGGCGGGAACTGATGTATATATAATTGCCGGTTATGACAACAAGGTTGTCACCGGTCTCAATGAAAGCTCTGACGGAATTATTACAATCGCATCTTCAACCGGGGCAACTGCCACGCCTTTGGGAAAGCGCTTCGCAGACGGCTATTCGCAGAAAATTGACACAGGCTTTTACCAGGTTTCTCCGTCAATGACGGTTGACGCTTCAACGTCATACCTTCCGGAACATACATGGTTCGTTGAGAATTTTTACCATGGAATGATATATAAAGATCCTTATACCGCGCAACTTCTCAAAACGCTTGTTCTTACCGAAAAAATCAAAGACGTTCATTCGTCTGCCGAATACCCTCAGTTCCATGCAACCACAAATAAATCCCACTCGGTTCATGCTGCGTTCAACAACAGCACTGAGGGTTATGCAGACTCAAAAGACACTGCGGTTGTCATAAAGAATCTTTCGGAAAAATACAAAATGAAGATAATGTCCGTTTCTGCCCGCGGTGTTGAAATCCGTTTCAATGATTCGCTTTTCACAAAGGTCCTTGAACCGGGCGAAAGCGTTGAAATCGGCTTTAAGGGTGAAATTCCTGCGGTTTCAAAGGCAAATTTTGATTTGGTTGTTGATTATGTTCTTGTCGGCAGTCCGACGCCGATGGGTGAAAGGCTTTTTAATTTTACAATTATGAACGGTTCCGCAGCTGAGTATGACAGCGAAAACCCGTTTGTTGATGCAGACATTTCAAGCAATTTCAACAAGCACCTTGACGATAAAACCAACGTGATTCTCAAAAAAACGGGAATTAACAGTCTGTTTGAAATGATTTATAATATCGTCTGGCCATTTGCCTCAATGATCGTTGAGCTTGTAAGATTTTTCACAAAATAATTCTTTTCGGCAGTCTGTCTTAAACGGCTGCCGAAGTTGCTTGATTTACTGTTTTGTTTATGTTAATATGCTATAAAAACTATACTTGGGGGATAATTTCATGATATGCAAAAAGAATATTGTTCTCACCGGCTGCAACAGCGGCATCGGACTTGAAGTTCTCAGACTTCTTGTTGCCGGAAACAATCGCATTCTTGCGGTTGACAAAAATATCGACAGACTTCTCGGCTTTGACGCAGAAAAGGTAATTCCGATGCAGATTGACGTGTCTTCAAAAGAAGCGGTTGACGAAATTTTTGACACCGCCCTTGAAAAACTCGGCTCAATCGATATTTTCTATGCCAATGCCGGCTATCCCTACTACGAAGAGGTCAATTATGCGGATTGGAACAGAGTTTCGGCAATGTTTGAAACGAATGTATTCTCACCGATTTATTCATATCAGAAGTATGTCAAATATCTCGACGGAAGAAAGGGCATTTTTGCAATAACTGTTTCGGCAATCGGAAAAATGGCAATGCCCGGCTTTACAATTTATTCAGCCTCAAAGTTTGCAATGCAGGGCTTTCAGGAAGGCATCAGACTCGAAATGCCGGACAATGTTCAGCTGACTTGTCTTTATCCCGTTGCAACCGATACAGGCTTTTTCAAAGCTGCAAATGAAATAGAATTCAAAAAGCCTTTCCCGGTTCAGCAGCCGACTGTTGTTGCAAAGAAGATGGTTGAGGGAATTGAAAAGGGCAAGAAAACCGTCAGTCCGTGCCTTCTCTTCGGCTTTGCCGAGCAGCTTATGAAGTTTGCTCCGTTTGTCCGTAATATCTATTGGGGACTTGAAAAAAGGAAATTCAATGAGTTCAAAGAGAATGTCAAACGTCTTTCCGCTGTGAAGAAATGAGGTCAGGTATGAGCTATAAAATGCTTTCAAGCCCGATGAAAATCGGTAACGTCGAAATCAAAAACCGTGTTGTTCTTCCTCCGATGCTGATGGGTTTCGGTCAGTTTGACGGAAGACCTACTGAAAAGATGATGAACTATTATGAGGAACGCGCCAAGGGCGGCGCAGGCATCATCATGACTGAAATTACGCGCGTAAATGACGTCAACGGCGCCGGCGCTTTTGCTCAGCTTGCCGTCAGCCATGACTATCACATCAAACCGCTTGCCGAAATGGCAAAAAGAATTCAGCGCCACGGTGCAAAATTCTTTGTTCAGCTTCATCATCCGGGACGTCAGAATGTCGGTTTGCTTGTCGGAACAGTTCCGCTTTCAATCAAGGCTGAGCAGCTGACAAAAGGTGCATACGGAAAGCTACTTTATAAGCTCACTCCGGCGGTTGGTCCGATCCTTTTGAAGCATGACATTGTTCCGTCCTCGGTTGCACCCTCGAAGTGCCCTCCGGCGTATTTTGCAGGCGGAAGGGTCAGAGCGCTCAAACATAGCGAAATCAAGGAAATTGAACAGCAGTTTATTGACGGTGCCGTTCGTGTTTTCAAAGCCGGTTGCGACGGAGTTGAGCTCCATTCGTCTCACGGCTACCTTCTCCAACAGTTTTTGAGTCCTGTCACCAATCAGCGTACCGATGAGTACGGCGGATCGCTCGAAAACAGAATGAGATTCATTCTAAACATAATTCGCGGCATCAAGACTGAATGCGGCAAAAACTTCCCGGTTATTGTCCGACTCACCGTTGACGAGTGCTATTCAATGATCGGTCAGCCGGGAAAGGGTTATGACCTTGAAACCGGTATTGAAATTGCGAAAAGACTTGAACAGGCCGGCGTTGACGCAATTGACGTTTCTTCGGCAGGTTATGATACCTTCAACTATTGGCTTGAACCTGTTTCGTTTGAACCGGGTTGGAGAAAGTATATGGCAAAGGCGGTGAAAGATGCCGTTTCAATTCCCGTTCTTGCCGCCAATCTCATCCGTTCTCCCGAGCAGGCTGAGCAGCAGCTTGAAGAGGGTGTTCAGGACTTTGTCTGCCTCGGAAGACCTCAGATTGCCGACCCTCACTGGACAAACAAGGCTCTTGAAGGAAAAACAGTTAAGCGTTGCATTTGCTGCCTAAACTGCATTGAATCGATGCAGGATAATGCATACATCGGCTCTCACGGGGAATGTTCCGTCAATCCGTTTGTCGGACACGAGGGTGAAGAGCTTGTCAGAAACGGCGGTAACCTCAGAATTCTTGTTGCGGGCGCAGGTCCTGCCGGTCTTTTGGTTTCCGATATTCTTGCTCAGAGGGGCTTTGACGTCACTGTATACGAAAAGAGCGACAAACCCGGAGGACAGGTGAATCTCGCCGCTGTTCCGCCGCAGAAGGGTAAAATGGAATGGTTTGTTGAGGACGCGTATAAGTGCTGCTGTGAGCATGGGGTTAAATTCGTTTTCGGTCAGCCTCTTACTGCTGAGATTGCAAAGAGCCTCAATCCTTATAAGGTCATTTCTGCTGTCGGCAGCAGTCCGGTCAGACCGGATTTCCCGGGCAAATATGACGCTGAGTGCGTATGTACTGCTGAGGATATTCTTTCCGGAAAAGTTTCGTTTGAAAACTGCTCTGTTGCCGTTATCGGCTCCGGTATGACCGGCCTTGAAACGGCTCATTATCTCACAGAAAACGGCTGCATGGTAAAGGTTGTTGAAATGGCTTCTGAGCTTGCACCCGGAACATGGATGCAGCATAAGGATGACATTTTGCCGAAATTGGAAAGCGCAGGAACTGAGTTTATGACAGGAGAAAAGCTTTGTGAAATCGGTAATGGTTACATTGTTACCGAAAACGTCAAAACAAAGCAGAAAAAGCAGGTGGAATGCAGCCGGGTTGTCTTGTCGCTCGGTTCAAGACCGGACAAGAGCCTTGCCGAAGAGCTTGAAAACGCCGGAATCAGCGTTGTTTCAATCGGTGACTGCAACAAGGTCGGCAAAATTGCAGACGCAACGAAGAGTGCCTATGAGGTCGCTGTTAACCTGTAAATCAGCCGAAAAACGCTTTCTTTTGTTGACAAGCTGTTTTTGTTGTGATAAAATTTTACAAATTGAACGCCGGGTCTTGCAGGAATGCAGGGCGCGGCGCTTTAAGAATTCTTTTCCAAACGAGGTATACTATGGCTGTTTTTATCAATGAACCGTCACACACTTTTAACGAATATCTTCTTATTCCCGGCTATTCGTCGGGAAAATGCATACCTGCAAATGTCAGCCTTAAAACTCCGCTTGTTCGTTTCAGAAAAGGCGAAGAAGCGTCAATTACAATGAATATACCCATGGTATCCGCCATTATGCAATCGGTTTCGGGCGACAGACTTGCTGTTGCGCTTGCAAAAGAGGGCGGAGTTTCTTTTATTTATGGCTCGCAGACAATTGAAAAAGAGGCCGCGATGGTCGCGAAAGCCAAGAACCACAAGGCAGGCTTTGTTACGAGTGATTCAAATCTTTCTCCGTCTTCAACCCTTTCCGAGGTTATTGCTCTTAAAGAGAAAACCGGACATTCAACGATGGCGGTTACCGACGACGGAACGGAAAGAGGAAAGCTCCTTGGAATTGTAACAAGCCGTGACTACCGCATCAGCCGCATGAGCGGCGACACCAAGGTCAGTGAATTCATGACTCCTTTTGAAAAGCTTGTTTATGCAAAAGAAGGAACGAGCCTGAAAGAAGCAAATGATATTATATGGGATAACAAGCTCAATGCTCTGCCCATAATTGATGATGAACAGAGACTTTGCTCCTTTGTTTTCAGAAAAGACTATGATTCGCATAAAATGAACCCCGATGAACTGCTCGATTCAAACAAGCGCTATGTTGTCGGAGCGGGAATCAACACGAGAGATTACGCGCAGAGGGTGCCGGCTCTCATTGAAGCCGGTGCTGATGTGCTTTGCATTGACTCCTCAGAAGGCTTTTCCGAGTGGCAGAGACTTACCCTTTCGTGGATACGCGAGCATTACGGCGAGAGCGTAAAGGTCGGAGCGGGAAATGTTGTTGACGCAGACGGCTTCCGCTTTCTTGCGGACTGCGGAGCCGATTTTGTCAAGGTCGGAATCGGCGGAGGCTCAATATGCATAACCCGTGAAACAAAGGGTATAGGCAGGGGACAGGCTACCGCGCTTATTGACGTCTGCAAAGCAAGAGATGAGTATTTTGAGGAAACCGGAATATATGTTCCCGTTTGCTCCGACGGCGGAATAGTTCATGACCACCACATTACTCTTGCGCTTGCAATGGGCGCAGATTTTGTAATGCTCGGCAGATACTTTGCACGCTTTGACGAAAGCCCGACCAATAAAGTCAACATCGGCGGAACCTACATGAAGGAATACTGGGGTGAGGGCTCTGCCCGTGCTAGAAACTGGCAGCGTTATGACCTCGGCGGAGAGAAGAAGCTCTCCTTTGTTGAAGGTGTCGATTCATACGTTCCTTATGCAGGAAGTCTTAAAGATAACGTTGCCGTTTCACTTTCAAAGGTGAAGTCAACAATGTGCAACTGCGGCGCACTGTCAATTCCGGAGCTTCAGCAAAAAGCAAAAATAACTCTCGTTTCGGAAACAAGCATTGTTGAGGGCGGAGCGCATGACGTTATTCAGAAGGATAAAACCGGTGCAATCAAATAATTCTGAGCGGTGATATAATGAAAATTGCCAATATTCTGAAAGATGAAAGACCGTCGGTTTCGTTTGAGGTCTTTCCGCCCAAACAGCGCTCATCGCTTGAAAGCGTTGAACGGGCTGTCAAAGAAATAGCAGCTTTGAAACCTGCGTTTATGAGCGTTACCTATGGTGCAGGCGGAGGAACAAGCGAGTATACGCTTGAAATTGCAAAGACAATCAAAAAAAGCTATTGTGTTGAAACGCTTGAACACCTGACCTGTGTTTCTTCGTCAAAGGACACTGTTTTACGTCAGATTGAGGCTATCAAAGAGAACGGTGTGGAAAACATTCTTGCCCTTCGCGGCGATATTCCGGCTGAAATGGCTGACTGCGACAAAAAATCGTGGGATTATAATCATGCAACCGAGCTTATTTTGCAGATTAAGGATGTATATCCTGAGTGCTGTATCGGTGCTGCCTGCTATCCCGAGGTGCATCCGGAAAGCAGCAACAGCAAGGAGGACATAAGGCATCTGAAAGAAAAGGTTGATGCCGGCTGCGAGTTTCTGACTACGCAGATGTTTTTTGACAACAGCTTGCTGTATAGTTTTCTTTATCGTTTGCGCGAGGCAGGAGTAACGGTGCCTGTTGTTGCCGGAATAATGCCGATAACGAGAGCTTCGCAGGTTGAAAAAGCAATCAGGCTTTCCGGCTGTCACGTTCCCCAGCGTTTCAAAAGCATTGTTGACCGTTTCGGATCGGACCCCGAGGCAATGAAACAGGCGGGAATAGCATACGCAACAGATCAGATAATCGACCTTTTTGCAAACGGTGTGAGCAATGTCCATGTTTACTCTATGAACAAGCCTGATGTTGCAAAGGGTATTTTCTCAAACCTGTCCTGCATTCTGGGTAAGATATATGAATAATATCTGTTTTAAAACGTATGAAAGCATTCCGGTGAATTATCGTGAAGTTTGCAGATACATGTCGTGCAAAAATCCCGATGAGAAAACAAAAAAGCTTTTGGAGCAGTGTGTTGAAGAAAGCGATGGCGCGCTTTCATATAAGGTCTGCTATTCTGTTTTTGACATTGCTGTTCAGGGTGATGAAATTGACTTTGGTTTTGTAAAAGCAACAAGTCATTCTTTGGCAAAAAATTTGAAAAACTGCAAAAAAGCCGTTGTTTTTGCGGCAACGGTCGGGCATGGCTTTGACCGGCTCATTAAAAAAGAGAATCTTCTTTCGCCGGCAAAGGCGCTTTGCTTTCAGGCACTCGGAAGTGAGAGAGTTGAAAGCCTTTGCGACACTTTCAATGAGGAAATCAAGGCGGAGCTTGAAAAGGGCGGAATGAAACTTAAACCGAGATTCAGTCCGGGCTACGGAGACTTGTCGCTTGAAATTCAGAGGTCAATAATACCGGTGCTCAACTGCACAAAATTGCTCGGAATCAGCTTGGGGGAAAACCTGATGATGTCGCCTTCAAAGTCTGTTACGGCGATTGTCGGCATTTGGTGAGTCTGCACAAAGAATATAAAGGGTGAAAACATGAGAGTTCTTGAATTATTAAAACGCGGAAGGCTGTATCTTGACGGCGGCCTCGGAACTTTTCTTCAAAAAGAGGGATTAAAGCCGGGCGAACACACGGAAAGCTGGAACATTTCTCACCCTGAGGTTGTTCAGAGCGTTCATAAAAAGTATTTTGACGCCGGCAGTAATGTTGTTTGTGCGAATACTTTCGGTGCAAACTGCATGAAATATTCATGCGGCGAGCTTGAAGAAATAATAAAAGCGGCAATTGAAAACGTCAGAATTGCCGCCGAAAGGTCTGACGGGAAGCAGGAAAAGTTTGTTGCCCTTGACATCGGCTCACTCGGGAAGCTGCTTAAACCGTTCGGTGATATGGATTTTGAACAGGCTGTTTCCGTTTTTGCCGAAACAGTCAGATTAGGCGTAAAATACGGTGCTGACCTTATATTCATTGAAACAATGAACGATTCCTACGAGACAAAGGCAGCCTTGCTCGCAGCAAAAGAAAACAGTTCTCTCCCTGTTTTTGTAACAAACGCATATTCGGCAGACGGAAAGCTTATGACAGGTGCAACGCCCGAAGCGATGGTTGCCATGCTTGAAGGAATGGGAGCAGACGCAGTCGGCGCAAACTGCTCGCTCGGCCCGAAGCAGCTTCGTTCTGTTGTCTCAGAAATGCTGAAAGCTGCTTCTGTTCCGGTTATTATGAAGCCGAACGCCGGAATGCCGAAGAGCAGCTGCGGAAAAACAGTTTTTGATGTTTCAGCCGAGGAGTTCTCCGATGAAATGGCTGAATTTGCAAAACTCGGAGTGAGTGTTCTGGGCGGCTGCTGCGGAACAGACGACAATTATATTCGTCTGCTTATTGAAAAAACAAAGCTCATTCCGTATATAAAGCCTGAGGAAAAGGAAATGACCGTTGTTTCGTCGTACACACATGCGGTATATTTCGGCAAAAAGCCGGTTCTTATTGGAGAACGTATTAACCCAACGGGAAAAAAGCGGTTTCGTCAGGCTCTTTCGGAAAATGATATAGGCTATATTCTCCGTGAGGGTTTGTCTGAGCAGCAAGCCGGTGCGCATATTCTTGATGTAAATGTGGGAATACCGGGTATTGATGAAGCTGAAATGCTGAAAACTGCTGTCTTTGAGCTTCAGGGCGTTATTGACTTGCCGCTTCAACTTGATACATCAGACGTTTCGGCAATGGAAAAGGCTTTAAGAATCTACAACGGAAAAGCTATGATAAACTCCGTGAACGGAAAAGAGGAAAGCATGAGAAGCGTGTTTCCTCTTGTCAAAAAATACGGCGGCGTTGTCGTTGCGCTGACTCTTGACGAAAACGGTATTCCCCCAACGGCTGATGAAAGGGTCAGAATAGCCGAAAAAATACTGCGTGTTGCCGAAGAATACGGTATCAGAAGAAAAGATATTGTTTTTGATTCGCTCGCAATGGCAGTCAGCGCAGAGCCTCATGCGGCAAGAACAACATTGAATTCACTGAGAACAATCCGTGAAAGCCTTTGCTGCAACACGATTCTCGGAGTATCAAATGTTTCGTTCGGTTTGCCGGAAAGGGGAGCGCTCAACGCTTCGTTTTTCCTGC
>JAEDIL010000021.1 GCA_016292455.1 Clostridiaceae bacterium | reverse complement strand
GCGCAGTAGGCGTTGTCCGCCGCGACCCGATGGCAATGCTTCCGTTCTGCGGCTATGATATGGCTGATTACTGGCAGCATTGGATCGACATCGGTGCAACCCTTGATCCTGAAAAGGCACCGAAAATCTTCAACGTCAACTGGTTCCGTAAGGACGACGAAGGTCATTTCATGTGGCCGGGCTTCGGCGACAACCTTCGTGTTCTTGAATGGATTCTCAAGAGATGCGACGGCGAGGTCGGCGCAGAAGAGACCGCTATCGGTTATCTTCCCTATGCAGAAGACATTAACCTTGAAGGTCTTGAAGGCGAAGTTACAATTGATTCGCTCAAATCAATTCTTGACGTTGACAAGGCTCTCTGGGCTGAGGATGCAAAGGGAATTGAAGAATTCTACTCAAAGTTCGGCGACAAGCTTCCCAAGGAGCTTAAAGCAGAGCTTGAAACCCTCAAAAAGAACTGCGCTGAATAATTATTCCGATAACAAAACGGGATGTGCATGTTAGGTGCACACCCCGTTTTTTTCGCGGCAAAAGCCGGGCACTCATTAGCGCGGCAGAAAATACCCGTCCTCAGCGAATTTCGTTGAGCCAAGCAGACCGAAGCTGTCGGAAAGAGTGGATGAAAACGAAAACAAAGCAAATAGTACATCATGTCCGACATAAAGAAAAGCTATAATCTGCAGGCTTTTGTCTGCAAATTATAGCTTTAAATTTTACTCTGTTTTTGTTATCTGCGCTGAAAGTGAAAACTGATTTCAGCTGTTGGCGGCAGATTTTGAAGAGAGCTTAGTGAGGAACCTGAACAGCTTAGTGAGGAAGTTGAACAATGCTTTCAGAATGTCTTTCGGGGTTTGCGCCTTTGTCGGTTCCGGGCTGACGCTCGGCGTCATAGCGCCGGTTTCAGGGTCGTTCGACATATACTGGGGATATGCACTGTCAGAGAAAACGGTGTAATTTCCGTTGCCTCTTGAAATCCGTTCTGTGAGTCTGTCAAGGTAGTCCGGAGTTTCTGCGTGGGGTAGGTCCTTGACAAACCATGTTCTGTCCGGGAAAAGGCAGGTTGAAGCGTCAACAATTTTGTCGGCTGAAATGTATTTGTCAGTTCCTTTTGCCTTTGCTTCTTCAATATAGCTTGCAGAAAGAACCTTGCCGATGTCTGCGCTTGTTGCACCGCCGGAAAGGACCGAAAGGCTCGTCACGCCGTCAGCTTGAAGATTGCATTCCTTGCAAACGGGAATTATGGATGTGTTATACTTCGCAATGTATGAGAAGTTGATTCCTTTGGCAGTGAGATCCTTAATGATTTCGGTGAGTCTTACTGTTACATTGTTGTAAAAATGGTCAGTTTTTTCAATCATTTTTGCATATTCTTCTTCCTGACCGCCGAAGCAGAGCGCCTTTGCCTCTTCATAATACTCAGTTCCGACCATACTCCAGAAGGAGGGGAAAGAGCCATAGCTTGTGAGAGCAAGGCGCGGAACAAGATCCTTGTAAACTCTCTTGTAAATTTCAGTCACTGCTCCGGTTGCAACGCCGACAATTTTGCAGTATCTTGCGAGTGAAACGGCGGCAACAAGAAGGGACTGAAGAGCAGGGTCTTCAAAAATCTGTTTTGAATCTGAATTTTCGGTAAGATAACGGTCAAGTGCCACATCGTCAAGAACAATGTTGCCTGAGAAAAGAGCACCGAAAAGTTCAACGCCGCCGACGGAGGGAATATTGAAAATTACATTCGCAACCTTATTTTCAACATTTTCAGTCATTTCAAGATAGGCGGCCGCAATGCATGTGCCGAGGCAGCGGCCGACAAGAGTGACTTTCTTTTTGCCGGTTGCGGCAAGAACCTTGTCGATGTAAAGAGCAAGCTCTTTTGCCGTTTCATAGGGGTCAACACGCCAGTCATAATCGAAACAATAGTCGTACGCGGCAAAATTCGATGTCTTGTGTATTACCCAGTTGAGCTGACGGTATTTCCATGTGGCGCCGCCGTCAACGGGCTCACCGTCCTTGTTGAAGCGGACATCATCATAAAGGGGTGCAAAGCAGTTATAGAGTGCGTCGCAGTATCTGCTCCAATCGCCGTTCGGGTTGGCGGGCATTTCTTTAAGAACGTCCTTTGTTGCGTTCAGAATGTAATCCTTGTCAACATCCTTTGCGTCGATTTCATTTCCTTTTGAGTCGAAAATAGAGTTTCCGTAGCCGCGAATATAAACCATGGGATATTCCTCGTTTCCCGCAAAGGCAAACGGAACAAATGTTGCGGCAATCATAAGTACAGTCAGAAAGACGCAAAGCGACTTTTTGAAGAAGTTTTTCATTGTTTTTTCCTCCCTGAATTATTAACATAATATTAAAATAATGATAACATTATTAACAGAAAAAATCAATAATTCTGATACTTATTTATGAAAAAATATTTCCCTCAGTCCGTCAAGAATCAGGTTTTCGTCATACACTATTTCCGTTTCGCAGCAAGGGATAATTCCACGGCTGTAACCGCCGGTGGCAACAATTGTCGTTTTTCCGAAGGAAAGCTCGTTTATTATGCGCTTTGTCAGTCCGTCAAGCATTGACGCCGTTCCGAAAACAACGCCGGACTGAATGCATTCAACCGTGTTTGTTCCGATCGCCTTTTCGGGAGTTGTGAAGCTGACTGACGGAAGGAGCGACGCGCGCGCGGCAAGAGCGTCCATAGAAATTTTGACGCCGGGAGAAATTGTGCAGCCGACAAATTTTCCGTTTTTGTCAACGGCGATGATTTTCGTTGCAGTTCCCAGGTCGGCAACAAGGCAGGGGAGAGGATACTTTGCTTTTGCGGCAACCGCAGCGGTAATGAGGTCTGCTCCGATTGCCGAAACCGGGAGAACGTCAACCTCAAAGCTGCCGTGGTGTTTTTCGCCGACAATTACCGGCTCTTTCCCGATAATCATTCTGACCGCGCGGGTTATACTGCTTTCAATTTCCGGAACAACGCAGCTGATTACCGAACCGGAAAAATCGCTTGCCTGAACCTCATAGAGCCTGAAAATATCAAGCAGGTTTGCGGCAAATTCATCGCTTGTTTTGTGCCTTGCTGTATACATTCTTGAAACAAAGAGCAGAGAATCGTTCCGGTATGCGCCAAGGGTGATGTTTGTGTTGCCGATGTCTATTGCAAGAAGCATGAAAGCACCTCCGAAAATAAATCTTTTTGCAATTATATTACGGGTGGTGGAAAAAGTCAATTTAATGTGATAGAATACAGAGGACTTTCAGAAAGGGGAGACGAAAAAATGGTTTGCAATGCCTGTCCGCGCAGCTGCAAAGTGAACAGAAGTGAAAAAAACGGCTTTTGCGGTGTCGGTGAAAGGTTCGTTGTTGCAAGGGCTGCCAGACATTTCTGGGAAGAGCCGGTAATCAGCGGAACGCGTGGCTCCGGCGCAGTTTTTTTCTGCGGCTGCAATCTTCGCTGTGCTTTCTGCCAGAATTTTGACATAAGCCGGGCAAAAATCGGAAAAGAAATCTCCGATGAGCAGCTGAAAGAAATTTTCGACCGCCTTATTGAGGAGGGCGCGCACAATCTGAATCTTGTCACCCCGTCACATTATGCCGAACAGCTTGCGCAGGTGCTTGAAAGCTACCATTCCCCCGTCCCCGTGGTGTATAACTGCGGCGGCTATGAAAAAAAGCAGACCCTCAGAATGCTTGAAGGTCTCGTTGATGTATATCTGCCCGATCTGAAATATATATGCAGCGAAAGAGCCGGCAGGTATTCTCTCGCGCCGGATTACTTTGAAAACGCTTCTGCGGCAATTCTCGAAATGCGCCGTCAGCAGCCGGACGATGTTTTTGAAGGCGGACTGATGAAAAAGGGACTTATCATCCGCCACCTTGTTCTTCCGAAAAACACAAACCGCTCAAAGCTCATTTTTGACTGGATTAAGGAAAACCTCGGAACAAAAACCTATATCAGCCTTATGGCGCAGTATACGCCCTGCGGAAACCTCGAAAGCCTTCCGGAGCTGAACCGGAAAATCACGCCGCGCGAATATGAAAAGGTTGTTTCATATCTTGAAGAGCTCGGCTTTGAAAATGTATTTTTGCAGGAGCTCTCTTCGGCTGAAAAGAGCTTTATTCCCGATTTTGATCTGACGGGAGTGTGACAGCGGTTTCTGATTTTTGTATGTGTTGCAGCTGTTGAAATTTTCGGCAGTATATGGTATGATGTAAGGCGATAAGGTGTAAGGAGTGTAAAAGAAATGAAAGAAAAAGGAAAAGGCTTTGTAGCCGAGTTTAAAAAATTCATCATGCGCGGCAGTGTTGTGGATCTTGCAGTCGGCGTTATCATCGGCGGCGCTTTCCAGGCAATCGTCAATTCGCTTGTCAACGATATTATCTCCCCGGTTATTTCTCTTATAACCAAAGGCGTCAATTTTGCCGACAAGTTCATCGTTCTCGCTGTAACAGACGAAACATTCCCGACCGTTGAGGCCGCGAAAAATGCCGGCTTTGCAACGCTCAATTACGGCTCGTTCATCACTGCGGTTCTCAACTTCCTGATTATGGCATTTGTCATTTTCCTCCTCGTCAAGGGTCTCAACAAACTCGCAGACCTCGGCAGGAAAGAAGAAGCACCGGCTGCACCGACCACAAAGAAGTGCCCGTTCTGCCGGAGCGAAATCAGCATTGAAGCTGTAAGATGCCCCCATTGCACCTCAGAGCTCCCCGAAGAAGAGGAAGAAACCGAAGAGAAAGAAGCTGAGTAAGAATGACAGGTTTTATCGGAGCCGGAAACATGGCAACAGCCATGATAAGCGGTCTTGTTTCGTCAGGGACACTAGCCGGCGGCGAGATTGCCGTTTTTGACACCGACAGCGAAAAAAGCACTGCACTTTCCGCAAAGCTCGGCGTCAGAGTGCTTTCAAGCGCCGTGGAAGTTGCTGAAAATTGCGAAAATGTTGTGCTTTCGGTCAAACCGAATGTTTTGCCGGAAGTTCTGCCGCAGCTGAAAGAAGCTGTTCTTGAATACCGGCCGCTTGTTGTTTCAATTGCTGCCGGAAAGCCGCTTTCATTTTTTGAAGAGTACCTTTCCGGTGCGGTCAGGCTTGTCCGCGTGATGCCGAACATCAATGCGGCGGTTGGCGAGGCTGTCAGCGCCTTTTGCGGCAACAAAAACGCAACCGAAAAAGACCTTGCTTTTGCTGAAAAAATGTGCAAAAGCTTCGGAACGGCGGTATCTCTGCCCGAAAAGCATTTTCCGCTTTTCGGTGTTATAGGCGGTTCGTCGCCTGCGTTTGCATATATGTTCATTGATTCGCTTGCAAGAGCGGCTGTCAAAAACGGCATGTCGAAAAAACAGGCGCTTGAAATCTGCGCCCAGGCTGTTCTCGGCTCGGCAAAGATGATTCTTGAATCAAAAGAACACCCGATGGAGCTTGCCGACAAGGTCTGCTCACCGGGCGGAACAACAATTGAGGGTGTGCTTTCACTGCGCGAAAACGGTTTTGAAGCTGCCGTTGCCCGGGCTGTTCAGGCTGCCGTTGAAAAGGACAAATTGCTTTAAAATTACATCAGAGTGAAAATTGTGAGCGCTTCTTCAATGCGGTTGTAGATATTCTCAAACTGAGCAATCGGCAACGGGTTTTCTCCTTTGCCGATTTCCATTGTGAATGCGGGGCGGAAAAACTCGCTGATAAACCAATCCTTGAAACCGCCGTGCGACGCAAGTCCATCGTTTTCAACGAGGCGGTATGAACAGGAGTCCGCAAGAATTTTTGCCATCATGTGCGCCTGTGCCGGCGTGTCGTCTCCGTAGCACCAGAAAAGCTCTTCGCCCTGAGAGTGCAGAGCCATTGCCTGGCGGAACGGCAGCATACGGCAAAGGCGCGTTATTGTTTTTGTTTCCGCTTCGCTTTCGGCTCTGTAACCGCCGAAGCGGCGCGGCGCCGGCCCGGTTATTCCGCTTTCTTCCTCCATTTTTCTCAGCGTTTCCCAGCCTGCATTGAAATTGTGATTGATGTCAACGCCTGCCGCGTTTGCGTTCCACCTTGAATAATCCCCGCAGCCGAGCGATTCAACAAACCTTTTTGCCGAGCCTGCGCCGTCTGCGCCGTGAACGGCAATTTCAACGCCGTCGGGATTTACGCAGGGAACAATCATTACACCGAGCTGAGAAAACGCTCTTGAAATGTTGACTGAGCAAAGCTCGCTTCTTTGGTCAAGGCTCCGGCAAAGCCTTTCGCAAAAACGAAAGAGAACAAGGGCTGTCAGCCATTCACAGCCGTGGAAAGTTCCCGCGAGCAGAACGCGGTTCTTTTTGTTTCCGAGCGAGAGCGCAAAAATTGCCCTGCCGGTGCCGCTGCGACCGATTACGTCTGCGGAAAGAAAGGGATACCGCCGTGCGAGTTCTTCAACAAGGCTCTTGCTTTTTTCATAGTCAAGCACCGTTTTGCTTGTACATTCAGTAATCAGATTCATAAAAACACATCCTTTAACCAATATATATTCATCAGAAACTCAACTATATGCCGGAATTGAGGGAAAAATATGGACATGACCGAAAAAATGATTGAAAGAAAGACTGTTTTTGAAGGCAGAATTATCAATGTGTATAACGACACAGTTGTTTTGCCGGACGGAAAGCACTCTACCCGTGAGGTTGTTGAACACCACGGCGGCGTTTGTGTTGCCGCGCTGACGGAGAGGAACACATTGCTTTTTGTTCGTCAGTTCCGCTATCCTTACGGCAGAGTATTGCTTGAACTTCCTGCCGGAAAGCTTGAAAAAGGAGAAGAACCGCTTTTTGCCGGACTTCGCGAGCTTGAAGAGGAATGTGGCGTTGTTGCCGAAAAAGTGATTCCGATGGGTGAGGTTTATCCGACCGTTGCCTACTGTACGGAGATAATTCACCTTTACCTTGCGCTCGGACTGAAAAAAACCTGTCAGCACCTTGATGAAGGCGAATTTCTTTCGGTTGAGGAAATTGAGCTTTCAAAAGCCGTTGAGCTTGTAATGAACGGAGAAATTGCCGACAGCAAAACGGTTGCTCTTGTTCTGAAAACGGCAAGACTTGTTGAGGAGGGGAAAATATGAAACGCTTTGTTGTTGCTTCGGCTTCTCCGAGACGGCGCGAGCTGCTTCTGAACGCAGGCTACCGCTTTGAGGTTATTCCCTCCGATGCGGACGAGACGCTGCCGCCGGAAATTTCCGCTTCCGACGCGGTGAATGAACTTGCAAAAAGAAAAGCACGTTCCGTTCTGAAATACGAAACCGACGCGGTCGTTCTCGGCTGTGACACTGTTGTTGCCCTTGACGGAAAGATTCTCGGAAAGCCGAAAAATTACGAGGAAGCAGAAGAAATGCTGCGCTCCCTTTCGGGCAGAACGCATGAGGTTTACACAGGCGTCTGCATTGCCGACTCAGAGCGTGAGGAAAGCTTTGTTTCCTGCACAAAGGTTGAGTTTTATCCTCTTTCAGATGAAACCGTAAGGACGTATATAAATACAAACGAGCCGATGGATAAGGCGGGAGCCTACGGAATCCAGGGACTCGGAAGCGTACTTGTCAGAAAGCTTGACGGGGACTACTTCACAGTTATGGGACTGCCTGTCAATGAATGTGCAAGGTCGCTCGCGCGTTTCGGAATCGAGGGCAGGGTAAGTCTTTGATTTTTTTGTTTTTCTGACAGCCGGAGTGGTCGGACTGATAGTTTTCGGATCAGACCGTTTCGGCTGTCTTTGTCTTTTGATTTGAACAACAGAATAATCTGTAACGCAAAAGTGTTTCATTTTTGTGCTGTATCCGCTTTCAGCCGCGTGATGATGAAGAAGAAGCGAAGCGTTCAGACTGATAAAAGAAGAATAAATCAAAGCCGGCTTGCCTAAAACAATAGCGGTGATGTGAATGAAGAGCCCACAAAAGAAATCAAACAAAGCTGTGCCCTGGTTTTTTGCTGTTGTCGGTGAGACGGCGGCTGTGATTCTGCTTAATCTCCTGCCGTATGTTATCAGAAACGTGCTGAGGAACGAAGCTCTCTTTGTTTTCAATGCTGTTTTCGGCGTTCCGTTTGCTTTTTTCGGATTATTTTCGCTGTGCTTTTTCAAGTCGGCAAATGAGCGGCGCTTTTTTATGAATGTTTGCAGAGAAAAGGGTGTTTCCTTGCCTTGTTCTCAGCTTTCCGGTTCAGCGGTTCTCGGTCTTATTGTTTTTTTGCTCAAAGCGGCGGCGCTTTTGTTTTTCATTTCTCCTGCGGCAATTTTAATATTTGCTTTTTTTCGCCTTGCAGGCAGTCTGCCGCTTAAAGCGACCTTGTGTCTTTTGGCTTTTGCCGCTCTTTTACTGCTGCCCGGCGTTTTGTTTTTCCGGAGAGTTTCCGCACTTCTCTTCCTCAGCGGATATGTATACCTTCTGTGTCCGCAGAAGAATATTGCAGGCTGCATAAGAACGAGTGCCGAAACAATGGCTTCAAATCTCAGCCGATACCGGAAACTCCGGCGAGAGCTTTTTATGTATAGCCTGCTTTGCGTTTTTGTTTTTTCTCTTCCGTACGCTTTGCATCGCCGCCGTACCTTGAAAAACAGCTTTGCATTCGGACTGTTGTTTTTAAACGCGGAACAGCAAGAGCTGTTGCCGTAACAGACTGACCGCTGTATCGGTATAAAAAATGCCGATTCGGCGGTTATTTTGCTGTTTATTCCGGCTTTTAGTCGGATTCATTTTAGTGTTTTTCACGATTTACATCGACATATTTTGTATGTTATAATCCGAATGACTCAATATCATGGGGGTAGTGAAGCATGAAACAGACGGAAAAAGCATTTTTGCAGGTCGTTTCATGCTGCTTTAACGAAGAAAAAACGCTTCCGGAGCTTGACGAAAAAACACTCATGGACGTTCTTGAGCTTTCAAGACTTCATAATATTCTGCCGCTTGTTTATTCCGCTCTTTATGCTTCTTATTCCGGAAGCGATGCGGTGAAGAGTGTTAAGGGCTTTGCACTTCGTCAGTTTTCATCTCAGAGCGTCAGAACAGAGCGTTTTCTTTCCTTATATCATGAGCTTTCAGAGCAGAACATCAGAGCAATCTGTGTAAAAGGAGTAGTTTTGCGTTCCCTTTATAATAACGGCGAATGCCGCGTTTCAACGGACGAAGACCTCCTTCTTGAAGACGGACAGCTTGATTCGTTTTGCGCTTTCATGGAAAAGCAGGGCTTTGTCCGGAGAAAGCGTACCGAAACCGAAGCATCTTTTGTTGATAAGGCTACTTCTCTCATTGTTGAAGCCGGAACCACTCCTTTTTCTGTCGGCGGAAAGCCCGGCGAGGTGCTCAATTCGCTTTTTGCTTCGCCGTTTGATAACGCTGTGTCGTGCAGTGTTTATGGCAGAGAAATACTTACTCTTTCACCGCAGCAGAATTTGCTTTACCTTGTCTGCCACGCGTACAAACACTTCATTCACAGCGGCTTCGGAGTCCGGCAGGTATGCGATATTGCCGTTTTTCTGGAAAGTCATATTGACGAAACAGATCTGCCCCGGCTTCGCAGAGATTTGTCTCTGTTCGGCGCGGCATCTTTTTTTGAAACACTTTTGGATATTGCCGCAAACGACCTTGGCTTTGAAAGCCTTCTTCCTTTTGCCGGTCGGGGTGTTATGAACAGGGAAGGACTTCTTGACGATATTCTCAGGGGCGGTGTATACGGCTTCGGAGAGCCTTCCTGAGCCCACAGCGCTTCGCTGACTCTTTCTGCTGTTGAAAATCAAAGCAACAGACTTTCAGCTTTTCGCGCCGTTTTTCCGAAAAGGGAGACTCTTGCCGCAAATCATCCTGCTCTTGAACGCTTTCCCG
Organism: Clostridiaceae bacterium; assembly: GCA_016292455.1. Taxonomy (GTDB): domain Bacteria; phylum Bacillota; class Clostridia; order Oscillospirales; family Acutalibacteraceae; genus UBA6857. The sequence goes on along the minus strand of JAEDIL010000021.1, from coordinate 10,773 downwards.
TGCTTTATCCCTGCTATGCGGCTTCGCGCATAATGAAATACCTTTGCTCAGTCGGGGGAAAAAAGAAATTGTAGGAACGCCGTCTCAAAGCTCGGTAATTGCCCGGGAAAGACCGGAACTCATGGAACAGCTGGGAATTGTTCCGCCGTCAGGCAGTTCAAAGGAGGAAAAGACTTGAAAGAAACAGAGCTTGAAGCTGTCAGGAGCAGAATCGGCGACAGCGGTTTTGCGAAGATAATCATGTATAAGCTTGCCGCGGGAGAAACGGTTCAGCTGGCTGTTACGGGAAAAAGCATGCTTCCGTTTCTCGAAGAGGGACGCGACAGCGTAATTCTTGAAAAAATCAAAAAACCGCCTAAGCGCGGAGATATAGTGCTCTATTGCAGAAAAAACGGCGAATATGTTCTCCACCGCGTTGTGAAAAGAAAAAAGGATTTCTTCTGGTTTTCAGGCGACGCACAAAGGAGAGTGGAGGGCCCTGTCGGAAAAAGGCAGCTTCTTGCGGTCTGTTCCGGAGTGGTACGGGGAAAAAAGGAGTATTCAAAAAACAGTTTGCTGTGGCTCAGATATAAACGGAGGTTTTTTAAAACAGAACGAAAGATTCCTGTTTGAGTTTAGCAGACTTTCAGATATGGAAGAAATGCCGGAAGGAAAAGAAATGAATGGAGCTCAAAAATAAAAAAAGGATAATGCAGGGTGGATTGCTTGCAACTCTCGGACTGATTCTGGCGGATATTGTTTTTGTAAATTCCGCCGGTCTTTTTGCGCTGTTTCTGCGCTTTGAGTTTGACTTTAATGAGCTTCTTGCATCGGGCTTTTTTGATTCATTTGTAAAAGTTTCTTTGGCAAGCACAATTGCGGCGCTCGGTTCGCTCGCTCTGTTCCGTCTCTATTCAATCGTGTGGGACTATGCAGGAATGGACGAGCTTGTCAGAATTGTTTGTGCAGCCCTTGTTTCAACAACCTTTGATTTTTTCTATTCAAAGATTACAAACTGTGCTTTTCCGCGTTCATATCCTCTTATGCGCGCCATTTTGTTCATTGCAATGATAAGCTGCCTAAGGTTTTTGGGGAGAATTTCAAAGGATATATTCACTTTTTCAAAAGGCAACGGAAAAAAGAGAACTCTTCTTTTCGGCGCAGGCAGAAGCGGAGATATTGTGCTTCGCGAAATGAAGAATAATCCGCGTTCAAAAAACCGCATTGTCTGCATAATTGACGATGACAGACGCAAGCTGGGAAGACGGCTAAACGGCGTGAAAATTGTCGGAACAAGAGACGACATTCTTTCTGTTGTTGAAAGATACCGCGTTGAAGAAATAATTATTGCAGTGCCCTCAGTGGCCGCAAAGGAAAGGCGGGAAATTGTAAAGGTCTGTCAGAAAACGGGCTGTGAACTTCTCACTCTTCCGGCAATCCATCAGCTTGCGAGCGGAGAGGTCCGCATTGAAAAAATCCGCAGAGTCGATGTTCTCGACCTGCTCGGACGCGATGCAATAAAAATCGACCTTGGAGAGATAAGCAGCTATATCTTAGGAAAAACGGTTCTTGTAACGGGAGCGGGCGGTTCAATAGGCAGTGAGCTCTGCCGGCAGATTGCAAGGCTTGAACCGAAAAAGCTTGTTCTTCTTGATATTTATGAAAACAATGCTTATTCAATTCAGATGGAGCTTTTGCGCAACTGTCCGTTGCTTGAAATGGAGGTTCTGATAGGTTCGGTCAGGGATAAAAAGCGCATTATGGATATTTTTGAACATTACCGCCCGAACATAGTTTTCCATGCGGCAGCACACAAGCATGTTCCTTTGATGGAGGATTCTCCGGCAGAGGCGGTCAAAAACAACATTTTCGGAACATATAATGTCGCATTTGCGGCAGATTACTTCAATGCTGAAAAAATGGTGCTCATTTCCACCGATAAGGCGGTTAACCCGACAAACGTCATGGGAGCTTCAAAGCGCACATGCGAGCTGATTATTGAAATGTTCAGCAGAAAGTCAAAGACAATTTATGCCGCTGTCCGTTTCGGAAATGTTATCGGCAGCAACGGCAGTGTTATTCCTCTTTTCAGAAAGCAGATTGAAAACGGCGGTCCGATAACTGTTACCCATAAGGACATAACCCGCTACTTCATGACAATTCCGGAGGCGGTCTCCCTTGTTTTACAGGCAGGCGCATACGCAAAGGACGGAGAAATTTTTGTTCTTGACATGGGCGAGCCGGTCAGAATTGACGACCTCGCCCGGAACATGATCCGCCTTTCGGGGCTCGAACCGGATATAGACATGAAAATCAAATATACCGGCCTCAGACCCGGTGAAAAGCTTTATGAAGAGCTTTTGCTGGACACCGAGGGAATTGAAAAAACGGCGAATGACCTGATTTTCATCGGTCATCCCGCAACGATTGACGAAAAGCAGATTATGGAGCATCTGGAAGTTTTGAAGGACGCTCAGAACATGACGCCGCAGCAATTGAGAGAACAGCTTCATTCGCTTGTTGCAGAATACAGCTTTGAAAGGGAAAGCGAAAAGCGAGCGGCAACCGGTTCCTGAGTATTCAGCTTAAAAAAGAAAACTATCTGAAAGGCAGGTGAGGGCAGTTGCCCGTATATTGGTCGCTTCTTGCGTGGTCATGTTTCGTTGCCCTCACATATAAAAAGTGGTTCCTTGTCAGAGTTTCCACCGTCGGAGGAAGGGCGGAAGCAAAGCCGCTTCTGATTTCCTATCTGTTCGCTTTTTTGCCGCTTGTTATTTTCATGGGGCTTCGCGGCTCCATGATGGATACGCCGGTGTATGTTTCAACATTCAAAGACCTGCCGACTGACCTTTCAGGAATACTGAACATTGATTACAGAGACAAGCTCTTTTATCAGATTGCGGCAGTGATAAAGGCTGTTATTTCAGACAACGTATATGTCTGGTTTGTTATGATAGCCGTTTTTCAGGTGCTTTGCCTTTGTATAACGGTCCGGAAGTATTCTGAGATGCCCGGAGTCAGCTTATTCTTTTTCGTCGCTTCAACCGGCTTTTCCTATATGTGCAACGGCACACGTCAGTTTGTTTCGATAATGCTTCTCTTTTGGGGGTTCGACCTGCTTGTAAAAAAGAAGTATTTCTGGTATATACTTCTCATTGTTCTGGCAGCGCAGTTCCACGGAGCGGCTTATATTATGCTGGTTGGTTTGATTGTCTCTTTCATAAAACCATGGAGCAGGGTTGCCATTGTTTCTATCTGTGCTTTTATGGTCGCAATGGTATTTCTTGAACCGATTCTTTCGCAGTTGCAGAGCTTTCTTGAAGACACAGAATATATCAGCCGGCTGAACCACCTTGCCGAGCTCGAGGGAGTTAACTGTCTGAGGGCGATTGTTGCCGGAGTTCCCTGCGCAATCGGTTTTGTTTTCAGAAACAACAAAGCTCTTCAATCGAGCCGTGAGTACAGGCTTGCATTCAACATGGCAATGCTGAATCTTGCTTTCCTTATTGCCGCCTCAATTGTAGGCGGCAATCTCATGGCGCGTCTGGCAGCATATTATTCATACTATCTTCTTCTGGTTTATCCGTTTCTGTTTAAACGGTGTTTCAGGGAGGGCACAGAAAGAACACTGGCAATTCTTGCGTTTGCCTTGTTTTACACCGCATGGTTCTGGTTCCAGATGAAAATTGCGTGGGGCGGATTTTATGCCAGCGATGTTCTCAACCTGATTTACTGGGGCTGAACGAAGAAGACACTTTTGTTTTTCAATGGTTGTTGAAGACTGAAATGGATTGTCAGATATATCAAAAAAATATAAGGGACATGTGGCGGGTTACGTTTTGCTCGGCTTTCTTTCAAGCGCGCTTGCGCTCGCCGGTTCTGTACTTTCAAAAAAACTGATAAACGCCGTAACCGGACGTGATCCCTCTTCAATAACAATGCTTGTTGTTTTGTATGTTATATTCGGCGTCGGAAATGTCTTTCTTTCGGCGGTAATGAGCAGAATTTCTGTTTTTTCAAACACAATGGTCACTCAAAGCATAAGGGAAGACGTTTATTACGGTGTGCTTTCTTCGAAATGGCAGGCGGTTTCCTCACTTCGCAGCGGAGACATTCTGAATCGAATCAACAACGATACCACAACGGTTGCAGGAGCGGTGTTGACATGGATTCCGACCTTAATTACCAAGCTGTTTCAGTTTGTCTGCGCTTTCGTTCTGATTTTTCATTATGACAGAGCAATGGCGTTCATTGCTCTTGCCGGTTCGCCGGTGACGGTTATCGTTTCCTCCTTTTTCCTCGGCAAAATGAGAAAAAACTCAAAGGAAACACGCAACGCGTCAAGCTCTCTCGTTTCGTTCCTTTCCGAAAGCCTCAGTGAGCTGAAAAATATCAAAGCTTTTGATTTTGTTTCGGATTTTAAAGCGCGGTTTGACTGCACACAGAAGGTTCTGAGCGAAAGCCTGCTTCGGCAGAACCGCTTTTCGGTTTTTTCCGGAACGGTTGTTTCGCTCCTCGGTCTTCTGGTTTCCTATTCCTGCTTCGGTTGGAGTGTATATCGCCTCTGGCTCGGAAAAATTGACTTCGGAACAATGGCAATGTTCCTTCAGCTCGCAGCGTATGTTTCCTCAGCGTTCAGCGGTCTTGTTTCGCTTGTTCCGGGTGCAGTTTCCTCAACTGTATCTGCACGCAGACTTATGGAGCTCTCCTCAATTGAAAAGGAGCAGACGGAAAACGCAGAGCTTGAAAGAAAATTCATTGAAAATGCTCACGAGAGCGGTCTGACGGTTCGCGTTGAAAGCGGAAGCTATTCGTATGAAAACGAAAAGCCGGTTCTCAGAAGCTTCAGCTTTTCCGCTTCGCCCGGACAACTCGTTGCGCTCAAAGGTCCCTCGGGTTCCGGCAAGACAACTGTTTTCAGACTGCTTCTTGCCCTTGTTGAGGGCGAGGGAGGATTCTTCCTTGAAAACTCAGAAGGAGAAAGAATTCCGGTTTCCGCAAAAACGCGTTCGGCTTTTTCCTTTGTTCCTCAGGGGCACTCGCTTTTTGCCGGCACTGTCAGAGAAAACCTGCTTCTTGTGAAGCCGGACGCCGATGATGAAGAGCTCAGAGAGTCTCTCCGGATTGCCTGCGCGCTTGATTTTGTTTTGAAAATGCCCAACGGACTTGATTCGGTTATCGGCGAAGACACAGGCGGCCTTTCGGAAGGTCAGGCTCAGCGAATTGCCGTTGCAAGAGCTGTTTTGAAGGGCAGTCCGGTGCTTCTGCTCGACGAAGCGACCGCCGCCCTTGACATGGAGACCGAAAAGCAGCTTGCCCGGAATCTGCTTTCGCTGAAAAAAAAGCGGACCATTATTGTCACTACCCACAGAGAAACACTGCTTTCGCTTTGTGATGAGCTTTATGAGGTCTGAAATAATAACGAATGGCAATAATCAGCAATTGACTGGATGAAAATAATCTGATATTATAACTGTTCAAGGCACTGTCTGCAATTTTCAAAAGAAGGAGGGGAGAAGGTTTGGTTGATATTCACGCCCACGTTGCTCCTGAGCTTGATGACGGCGCAGATTCAATTGAAGAATCGCTGCTCATGCTGGAAAGCGCTTATGAAAGCGGGACCGCGCAGCTTGTGGTTACTCCCCATTTTCTGAACCGCTCCCAATGTCGCTTTGAACTGAAAAAGTCCGACGTTGAAAGAGCCTTTGAGGAGCTTGCCGCAGCTAAGGATGAGTCAGGACTTAAAATTGAGCTTTACCTCGGCGCGGAGCATTTCGGCGTTACGGACATCGGAACATATATTGAACGCGGTGAGATTATTCCGCTTGCAGGTTCCCGCTATGTTTTGGTTGAGTTTGATTTTGAGGATGACCTCCGGCGCGTCAGCTTTGTTTCCTCTGCACTGAAAAACAGCGGCTTTGTTCCGGTAATTGCACATCCGGAAAGATATGTTTTCCTCCAGAATGAGCCTTCCGGAGCGTTTACGCTGCTTGAAAACGGCTGCCTTCTTCAAATCAACAAGGGCAGTCCGCTCGGAAGATACGGTCTGCGTTCAAGGGAGCTTTCGCTTTGGCTTCTGGAAAACCATCTGGTTCAGCTTGTCGGCAGCGACTGCCATTCACCGTATCAGCGCACGCCCGATATGAGCGCAGCTCATGAGATGCTTACATATCGGCTCGGCTCTCAGTATGTCAACCGCATTTTTAACGATAACGGAATGCGGCTTCTCAGTAATGAGACCATTACAATATAAAATGAAAGTCGGTGAGAATGTGAAGTGTTTTTCACATCACCGGACACTGTTCAGCCGGCTGTCGGCTGCGGAAGGGAGATTTGATTTATGCGGCTGATACGTTCAGCGATTATTGTTCTGTTTGTTTTAGTTTGTGCGGCAACGCTGCATTTTCATCTGACTGTCAAGCCGGATACTGCCGGTCCTTCAATCAGCTGTTCGGTTTCTCAAATAGATGCTCCCTGCGCCGTTACCGAAAAAGAGCTGCTGAATTATGTTTCGGCAAGCGATTCAAAGGACGGGGATCTGACCGGTGAGGTATTCATTGAAAGCATCTCTCCTTTCATAGAGGAAGGTGTTTCAGTTGTGACTTTCTGCGTCGGCGACTCGGACGGAAACGTTTCAAAAAAGTCTCTCAGACTCAACTACACCGACTATGAAAAGCCGAAGCTGGTTTTGCACGATGACCTTGTTTTTGCAACGGGAGACACCGTGAACCTTTCAGGAGCGGCAACAGTCACGGACAGCTTTGACGGCGATATAACCAATCGGCTTTACACCCTTGTTTCCGGGGACGAAGCCGAGGACGGCAGCGAAGTGCTTTTCAAGGTGACAAACAGCAAAGGGTATACCTATGAATGGAAATTCAAAATTCTGCGTGATGCCTCCAATAAGCTCAGTATCAGCAATAAAATCAGCCTGAAAGAAAACAGCCTTTTTGTTTCCTGCGGTGATGAGAAGCCGGATTTCAAAAAACTTGTGAGCAGAATTACCGTCTCGGGAATTGACTATGACGAGGGTGTGCTCGTTGTTGACGAGGGTAAACTCAACATGAACAAAAGCGGCACCTACGACGTCTGGTTCTATCTTTATTCGCCCGGAAGCAAGAAGAATCGCAAGCTTATGTCAGTTGAAAGACTGATAGTTGTCTGTGAGGAAAACAAAACAGAGGAAAAGAATAAATGAACAATACAAAGCTTTCAGGAATAAACCTTTATGTAATATTCAGAGATCTTTCCTATGATTTCTGGGTAGTGATTCTTGCGTTCATAACAGGTTTTGTCGGGGTAACAACATATTTTGATTATATTTTTGTTCCGGAATACAAAAGCAGCATGACCGTTGCCGTCAATGTCAGCGAGTCCAATGTTTCACGCAACATTTCCAAGGCAATTGAGGTTTCCGGAATCTTTCAGAATATTTTCCAGAGCAATGTTATGAAGGAAATTGTTCTCAAAGAGGTCGGAGCTGAAAACATGGCTCAGATTTCGGCGGAGGCTGTTGACCAGACTAATCTGCTGAGAATAAATGCCGTCGGACCGGACGCGGTTGATACCTTTAAAACCTTAAAAGCCGTTTATGAAAACTACGAGCGCGTTTTTGCCGGAAATGTTTTTGCCGATGTTTATATCAATGTTGTCACTCCGGCGAGTGTTCCGTCCGCGCCGTTCAATGCAATCGGCGGAAGAAAATATGCCCTTGCTGCCGGAACGCTTCTTGCTGCATTGTGTGCGGCGGTCTTTGTTATTCTTTCAATTCTGCGTCCGACTGTCAAAAACCAGACTAATGCAGAAACCAAACTTGATGCGCCGTTCTTCGGTCTTGTGTACCACCAGCATATGACGCGTCAAATGAAGAAAAAGGTCAGGAAGGAAAAGTCTTTGCTCAATTTCAGCGTTCTTGACCCGTCCATGGACTATGCTTTCACGGAGAGCATTCGGCGTATCAGCTCAAAGGTTGAGTATCTGAAAAATTCAAGGAACGCAAAAACATTTGTTGTTACAAGCGTTGACGAAAATGAGGGCAAAACCACCGTTGCGGTCAACATTGCTCTCACTCTCGCTTCAAAAGATTATAAAGTGCTTCTCGTTGATTCTGACCTGAGAAGACCTTCGGTGTTCCGGTTTTTCCCGGAGGAAATGAACGGAAGTTACACTGAGTTTGGCGACTATCTTTTGGGAAAGGTTTCTGTTGATGACATAATCAAGCATGACGAGCAATCCTCGCTTGACATCATTAACGGAAAAAACAGCTATCGTTTTGCTTTTGAGCTTCTTGGCTCAATGCGATACAGGGATCTTATAAAAGGCTTGTATGATAAGTATGACTACATCATCATTGACACTCCGCCGACATCAATGACAGCAGACGCGGAGAGCATTGCCGACGTTGCGGACGTTCTTCTCCTTGTTGCCCGAATGGACAGAACACCGGTTGCACAAATCAATGATACAATTGATTCCCTTATGGAAACAGAAGCCTATTTTGCAGGCTGCATTCTTAACGATTACAGAGACTTTTTCTCATCGTTTTCAAAGGGAAAAATTCTTGAATCTGGCACAGCGTATTCCTCTTATTACTATAACAAGTGAGGTGACACTGAATGGAAGAAAAAGAAGCCACGCAACAGATGTCCTCTGAGGACGGACTTTATTTTGGAGATCTGATCAAGCTTGACGTTCTTTTTGTTGATATTTGGAAAGCCTTTAAAAAATTCTGGTGGCTCTGCCTGCTTCTCGTTCTGGGGCTTTCGGCGATTGCGTTCAACAACTGCAAAAAAAGCTATGTTCCCGTGTATACGTCAAAGGCTTCATTTTCAATATATACGGTAAATAAAAGCGCCGGAACTAACGGAGCAGGTTCTTATGCTTCGTATTACAATTCTTCCGTTGCCGAGCAGCTTTCAAAAACCTTCGGAATTGTCATAAGCAGTCCCACAATGAGAGAGATTCTGATGAACGAGCTTGGGGTAAAAGGACTAAACGGCTCGATTGCTGCCTGGAATGATGTTACCAATACTCCGCTTTTTACAATAAGCGTAACAAGCACATCTCCTCAGGATGCCTATGATATTCTGAACGCGGTAATCGAAAACTATCCTCGACTTGCGCAGTATGTTCTGGGTGAGACGGCAATCTCAATTTATTCTCCAGCTCAGCTTCCGACCGAACCCTCCAACCGGCTTTCATATAAACGCAAGGTTGCAGTTGCGGCGGCTCTCGGTGTATTGCTTTCGGCTGCATTTCTTGTTCTGAACGCGCTGATGAAAAGCACGCTGCGCAAGAAAGAGGACATTGAAAAACGGCTTAATCAGAAATGCCTTGTTCAGGTTCCGTGGGTTGAAATTAAAAAACGGGCAAAGATGAAAAAGAAATTCGTAACAATTTCTCAGCGCCATGCCGATTTTTCGGAATCATTCCGCTATTTAAAGCGCAGGGTTTCAAAGCAGCTTGACAAAAAAGGCAGTAAGGTTCTGGCGGTTACAAGTGCATATCCCAATGAGGGAAAGACAACGGTTTCGTATAACCTTGCGCTTGCGCTTGCAAACAGCAGAAAAAAGGTTGCGCTTCTTGACACCGACTTTGCAAAAATGAGTATTCAGTCCTATCTCGGAGTAACGCTTCTCGGCCGCGGAATTACCGATTACCTTTGCGGTGACTGCACAGCGGCGCAGGCTGCTTCAAAAACCGAGCTTGACAATTTTCATATTTACTTCGGCGGAACAAAAAAATCCAAGGGTTATTCGCGCGAAGCTTTCACACGACTTGTTGACTATCTGCGCGACAATTATGACTATATAATCATGGACGCCGCTCCCTGCCTTGTTGTTTCCGATACAGCTCAGGTTATTTCACTTGCAGACGAAACACTTTTTGTAATCCGTCAGGACTACACTTCTGTCAGGAAGCTTAAAAGCGCACTCGGATATATATATGACCTCGGAGGAACAGTTGCAGGTGTTGTATTCAACGGCGTCAAGGCCGGCTTCACCGGATACAAGGGCGGTTATTACTATGGCGGCTACTATTCAAGGGGTTATTACGGCAAGAGATATGGCAGCAAGGGATACGGAAAAGGCCATGGTTATGGTTACGGTCACGGCTATGGCTACGGTTCGGGCTATGGCTATGGTTACGGCTATGGCAAGGGCAGAAAACGTATTGATGAAAATATAGGTGACGAAACGGAGCAGAGAGATAATGGATAATGAGATTACTGTACCTCGACTTGACTGGCTGATAGGAGGTTCAAGGATAGGCGGAACATATAACAAATATTTTGGCTCTTGCGGAACGAACCCGCAAGGTGGCTGCTTTTCGCCGGACTTGTTTAATTATGCAGTGTTTATTGAAAAAACAGAAGCCGAAGAAGATGATGAAGAGGATACCGAGTATATCAAGGCGGCGGTGTATAAAGGAACAAAAAGCCTGAATTGCCGCAGCGAAGACGAATACGAAATTGAAACCTTTGAAGCAGACGAAAACAGTCTGCCTGTTATCAAGGCATGGATTGAAAGCAAGTACAACGAAATGAAATAAAGCGAAAAAAAGACCCGCTGATTCTGTATGCGGACAAGGTTACTTTCATGGTAAACTTTGTACGGTGCTGTCACAAAAATGGTATGATTTAAAATATGCCGCCCGATTAAGCTTTGAACGGACGGCATATTTAGTCAAAGAATAGTTGAAACAATATAGTCCCCAATATCTAGTGCACAAAAGAGGTTGGCACACAAACACACCCGGGGAAGTGTACAAAAGGTAAGAAAGGGAACGAAAAAA
>JAEDIL010000112.1 GCA_016292455.1 Clostridiaceae bacterium | reverse complement strand
CTATAGTTCGTGTTCGGTGTTGCAGTGTACGTTAAACCATTTCCGGTTATGATTTTCACCGTTCCGCCTTCGGTCTGGGCGGGAACTGTTTCAACGTTTCCGTTTCCGTCAACCTGAACTTCAACAGTGAAAACTTCAACGAAAGTAACATCAATCACTGTATCGCTCTCAACAACAAAATCCTTGGTGTCACCTGTTTTTTCAAATTGTTCGTCACTGCCGTTAAAGCTGATTCTTGAAATATAGTAGTTTTCATCCGGAGTAACAGTAAGCCTTAGCTTGGTTCCCTCAACAAACTCGTTGCCTTCACGGTCAAGAGTTACCTTTCCGCCGGTGATATCCGTCGGAAGAGCAACCGAATACTTGTCTAAAACGCTGAATCCGACACTTCCCGTAGTGCAAAGGGTTTCGCCGGATTTTTCTCCGTCTGCGTATTTCAGAGAAGCAGACAGAGAGTTATTTCCGGCTGTTTCAAAGCTTGCGCGTAATTTAATTGTTTTATCTGAAAGTGAAAAGCTTTTCTCTTCGAACGCAGTCCACTTTTCGGTTTCACTGTCAAAGCGTTCAATCGTTCCCGCAGCTGCAAAACCAAGCGAAAGAATAACATTTGTTCCGGCATAATCGTTAGCAGCAACTGAAAGAGAGAACTCCGTCTTTTCTCCGATGACGAACTCCTGTTCGCTGATATCAGAGGACAGCTCACTTTTTGACTTGCCGGCAACATCAAAAGATGCACTGACAGAAGCAAGTGTTTCTTTGCTTTCGACGGAAATGACGGAGGCATTAAAACTATAACTTCCGTCCTTTTTAAAGGTTACACGAAAACTTTTTGTTGAATCGGACAGCAAAAAGCCTTCTTCTGATCCAAGGCTGCCGTTGAAGTCGTTCCACTCGTTGTTTTCTCCGAGAAGTTCAAACTTTTCCACGGCATCGGCATCGCTGAAGCTCACAGAGCCTACAACGTTTGTGTCTGCATCATCATTGGCAACGGTTGAAAGAGTAAATTCAGTCGGAACGCCGACCTTTAAGCTTTTCTCTCCGATGTCAGTGCTGAGTTTTGCACCGTTCGCTGCAAAAACAGTTACCGGAACTGATCCGATAAGAAGCAGGAGAACGAGTAAAACCGACAAACCACGGTTAATTTTTTTGAATGATGAATTATTCATGATTCATTCCCTCCTTTTTGTTTATGTGATGCTTATGCGCCTTGATACAACAATAATTTTTACCGTTGAAAAATGACCTGAGAATTACCAAAACAAACAAAGCGGCAATTATAATTGAAGAAACCCATTCATTATGTGATTCCATGAAAGTGAAAACAATAACAATCGCGATCAGCAAGATTGTCATTATATCACAAATCTTCGCTTCAGTATTTTTGAAAAAGGAAAATATTCCGATTTTTCCGTCAGAATATTTAGATTTTTTTAGCTTTTTGTAAATTTTCTTTCTGACTGAGTTTGTTTTTAATAAAAAAGCTACCCCAAAAACTATGTTTAGCCAGAATGCAGCAGCAATAATGTAGGCAAGACGCTTTTCTTCTTCACCCGAATAAAAGTCTGCAAGCGGTAGAAATACCAGCCAGACAGCCGAAAGGCAAAAGGAACCGACCGACATTCCAAAAAATAATTTCAGTTTTTTCAACAAAACCTCACCTCCGGAATCAAACTATGATTTCTGCGCTGCCGCAGAAACCGATTTCAAAATCAATCGAAAACACAACCGACACTGGCTGATTCAGAACAGTCGTATCATTCACAACACCGGGCATATTTTCCGCAAGCACGGTTGTTTCTGAGGCAGCCGGAGACTGCGGGGGCTCTCCAAGGTCGGATGTTCCGACAGAAATGTCGGATTTGACGGTATTCCTGATCAAATGACCTGATTTTGAAATTTTGTCAGTAACCTTTCCGCGGCTCTTGTTAACGGGACTCGGCTTATATGCCTTATTACCCGTTTGCTCGTTTTGCTGGCGAATGTTTTCAATTGCCTTTCTTGCTGTTGAGCCGGTCACATCACCGACAACTTTTTTAATTTCAAGAAGAAAGAACAACGCAACAGACGTGGCAAGAAGAACTCCGGAGATGGCAAAAAACACTTTTGATAATGTTTGCAACAATTCAATTGACATTATTTGCTACCTCCACTATATGTATTATAAGCAACCTCAACTGCTTTTTCTGTATCCGGAATGAGCTTTTCAATCCTGCTCTTCAATTCTGAAATCTTTTCCGTAGTGTCCGGAATGCCACTCAGGCAGAAATCTATGTCGGAGAGCATTGTTCTGAGAGCACTTTCTTCAACTCCGTCGCGCTTCAGGTTTGTTGTGTACTGATGAATTACGCTCCGGGCAAGATCAAGAACTTCAAGTCTTACTCTTTCGGATTCATTAGAATTCATGGCAACATTCCCTATAAGCGCTGAAATGTTCTCGAACAGGGGCTTATACATACCCTTGTCCTTGCCCTTGTCCACGTTCGATCTGACATCGCGGTAAAATTCACCGATACTGATATACGCTTCACAAGTGCCTCTGTTATCGAAATTCTCGTCACTGTTTTCCAGTGCACGTTTAAACCAGGCAATCGCCTTCTTGGGACCACCCATCTCGGTGAGGTCTTTATACGAGAACCAATAAAGGCAACCAAGTTCAAAACAAATTTGGGAATACCCGACTTTATCCTGTTTAATAAGCGCATTTTTGTTCTTGCTTATAAGTGTATCGATCTGATTGAACTCGTCATCCGTAAATACATTATCAAAATCATAAGATTCAATAAGCTTAAGGTATGCCTCTTTTCTGCCCCCCTGATCGGGAATATTGATTGCTTCTTCAAGAATCTGAGTGTTTCCATTTGCCTGTTCAAGCTTTGATGCATATGTGTCAGATGCCTTTGTTGAAGCAACAGCATTGAAAGTAACGCCAAGAACTGCAAACACAACGTAAAGCACACACACCGTTATGAAGACATTTAGCTTTGTCTTCTGCTTCTTGCGGTATAAATCATCAATTTCTTCATAATGGTCAAGAGCGTACATCAGCTCCGCAGCAGACTGATATCTGTCTTCTGGATTCCTTTGCGTACATTTTTCAATTATACGCTCAAGTCCGGATGATAATGTAGGATTGACCTGCCTGATAGGTTTTATCTCATATGGCGGCTCACTCGGACTGCAGCCGGTGACGAGATGATACATCGTTGCACCGAGGCAATAGATGTCGGTTCTTGCATCTGTCTGACCCATTCCGCCGAACTGCTCCGGAGCAGCATAGCCCACTGTTCCGAGACAGGTTGTATCCGCAAGATTCTTTTCCTTGAATTCTCTCGCCGTTCCAAAGTCTATCAAGGTAACGTTTCCGTCAGGCTTCAGCATAATGTTTGCCGGCTTCATATCACGATAAATAATCGGCCGCTCTCTTGTATGCAGGTATCCCAGAACATCACAAAGCTGCTTTGCCCATTCAATTACATATTCCTGAGGTTGGGCGCCATATTCTTCAAGGGCCTTGTTCAAAGAGTTTCCCTCGATATAGTCCATTATTATGATGAAAGAATCATCGGTATCAATAACGTCAATAATGCTCGGAAGATTCGGATGATTAAGCTTTTTTAGGATGTCTGTCTCTGCTACCAAACCCTGCTTAACAGCTTCAAAATCAAGAACACCGTCCTTACGGACTTCCTTAACAGCCCATGTCTTGTTGGCCTTCTCGTTTATGGCCATATATACGACGCTCATTCCGCCCTGACCGACTTTGCTGAGTATTTTATATTTTCCGTCAATAACCGAACCAATTTGCAGCATTTACAGTCTCCTCTCAGAACGTCCTGATAGCGACAACCGTTATGTTGTCGCGTTCGTGTCTTTGCTTATCAATTTCAATCAAATTCCGAATATTAGCCGTCATCTGTTCGGCGTTCAGCATTACACCCGGCTCAAGACCGGAAAACAGTTCTTCTCGGCTTATCTCATGATGAAAGCCGTCTGAGCAAAGCATATATACCGCATTGTTCTTTGTTTCACCAAAGAACATCTCAGGATATACGTTGTCCAATGCACCGATGCATTGAAGCAAAACGCTTCTTCTTGGGTCGACTTTCGCCTGCTCCTCTGTGATAATTCCAAGTTCAACCTCTCGTGCAACAACACTTTGGTCCCTTGTCAAAATTTTAAGTTCACTTGAAAGCTCATAACACCTTGTGTCTCCGACATTGAGAATGTAATATCGGCTTTCCGTAAACAAAGCGGCCGTTATTGTTGTTCCGAGATTGATTCCCTGACTCTTTCCGTATACCTTGATTTTTTCGTTGTATTCGGTGACTATGTTTGTCCAGTCGGAACGTATTACCGAGTCGGCAAGTTCTGTCTCGCTGAGCCCAGGAAGCCTTTCAATTGCCCAATTCTTAAATGCGGCAATCACAGTTGCAGAAGCAACCTCACCCTTGGCAAGGCCTCCCATACCGTCACATAAAGCCGCAAAGGCCATCTTGCCCATTTTTGTTGAATAGACAGCAGCATAATAACTGTCCTGATTTGTTTTCTTAACGTTGCCGATATCCGTATCGGCGGCGACAATATAGTTCATATGGTGCTCCCTCTGTTTTTATTGCTGCCGAAAGCAGCACGGTTCAAGAAACATAAGCTAAAAAACAGAAAAATCAAAACAGTAAAAATTCAAAGTCTTCGTTTGCGAAGCGCAGCTTTGAGCCGTGAACAATTTCATATTCGCTGTTAGATTTAAGAATGCTTCCGTCAAGATATGTGTGATTTGTAGAGTTAGTGTCCACAACATAGTACCTTCCGTCACGAGTAAGAATATTTGCATGGCTGCGACTGATTGCGCTGTTATCGCCGATAAAGTAATCAACATAACTCTTTTCTTTTCCGATTCTGAAAGCAGGCTTATTGATAGGGATTCTTTCGTTGTTTTTTCTCCTGATGAGGTA
>JAEDIL010000111.1 GCA_016292455.1 Clostridiaceae bacterium | reverse complement strand
CGGTTTTTCTTTTTCCGGACTAAGTCTTAAAAAAGGAGCTGTCGCTCTTCGTTTTACCGATTTGCGACAGCTCCTTTTATTTCCACGTCAAGGCGGATTTTACAGCAAAGCTTCAGATTGCTCTGAAAGAGTGCTGTGAAAGTGAATATTGGCTTGAACTGCTAATCGAAAGCGGTTATTACGATAACGGTGATATTCTTGATAGCGGAATTTAGGCTCATAAACATAATGCTGTCGCCTTTGCTGATATCAGTCCGTCGTGTCCCGGCGAATTAGTATCGGCGTTACTTTTTTATGTACAATCTCATTTTGAGGTGAGGGTCTTCTCTTTTTCCGTTCGCTCATCCGGTCAACGAGCAGTTCAACCGCTTCAGCGGCTATTTTTTCAATCTGCTGTCCGACTGTGCTTATTGGTATGATGGCTTCGCTTGCAATCGGCGAGTTGTCAAAGCCCACAATCCGGAATTCGTCAGGCAGAGTTCCGTACTCTCTGACGATGATGTTCAACAGAACATTTGCGTGGGTATCGTTAGACATAAAAAGTCCTTTTTTCATGTTCGGATACTTCTTTTTGATATCCTTAAGAAGCGAAAAAATGTTATCATAGTTTTCCTTGTAGGTGTTGCCGAGATCCGTTAAAATCAGCTCATGCCTGATATTTTCTTTTTCGCAAATGTCAAGGAATCCTTTTATTCTCCCGTATGCCGGTATATCGGACGGAAACTCTGAGTTAATATGGATAAGGATATCGCATTTGTTTTTGATAAGCAGGCTTGTCGCCTGAACCGCACCCATATAGTTGTCGGTATTTACGCTTGATACATATTGATCCTCGCGCTCAATCGTTACAATCGGTATGTTATAAGACGCCAGCTCCTTTGAGGGTATGGTATGACTCAATATAATCATTCCCTCAATGTTATACGCCAGAAGCTCCTGTAAATATTTTCTCTCCTCTTCTTTGCGGTCGGCGCCGACAAAAACAAGGAATTTATAACCGTACCGCTCATAGCTTGAAAGAATCTGGTTGAGCATTTCAGAGTAGTAGTGCATATAAAGGTTCGGTACAATAATTCCCACGAACTCACTTTTGCCGTTTGCAAGAACCTTAGCCAGCTTGTTTTCATGGTAGTTAAGCGCCGTCAGCGCCGCTGCTATTTTTTCCTGATTCTCAAGAGTGAGTGAATCGGGAGTATTAAAATATCTCGAAACTGTTGTCTTTGAAAAGCCTGTGTATTTCGCTATGTCGTCAAAGGTGACCTTTTTCTGTTTCAACTCTTACGCCCCCACGTTCTGTATGGATTTAAGTATAGCAACTTTTAACCTAAAAATCAAGCAAAAAATAACCGGTTACGGAATCGGTTATTTTTTTTACAAAAACCTATTGACAAGCTTCAATCCCGGGAGTATTATTAGATTGTAAAGTAACCGGTTACTTAATCGGTTACGCAAACTGAAATTTACTTGAAAGGAGCTTTTTGATGAGAAGAAAACTATCAGCCGTCATAACTTTGATTCTGTTTTCCGCCTGTTTTTTAACCGGATGTCAGACCTTTGTCCCGTCTCCCGGTGATATAGAAGGCTATGACAACGGCGAAGAGTATCTGTCAATTTGGGTTCACACCATTGAGGATACTGACGAGGGACGGTGCTACAAGGAATCGGTTCACAAATTCAATGAAGCATACAACGGAAAATACTTTGCCGATATTGAGTTTATTCCGAGAAACGACAGCGGAGGCGGCTATTCCGACAAAATCAATGCTTCGGTTATGTCGGGCGGCTTACCAGACGTTATCACAGTCGACGGTCCGAACATTGCGGCGTATGCGGTGAACAACATCATTCAGCCGCTTGCACCGCTTTCCGAACAGGAACGCAGTGAATATCTGGAGTCCATTCTTGATCAGGGCACATATAACGGGAAGCTTTATGCTCTCGGTGCAATGGAATCAAGCGTCGGACTTTATTATAACAAGGATATCCTGAAAAGTGCGGGCGTAACCGTTCCCGAGGCTGACGATCCCTGGACCTTCACCGAGTTTTTGGAAGTTCTTGAAAAAGTCAGACCTGTTGTTGCGGAGAAAAACGGGTATGCGCTTGATATGACCTTTCCCGTCGGTGAGGCGACAATCTATTATTATGCGCCGTTCTTCTGGTCAAACGCAGGCGATATGATTGATGAAACGGGACTCGTTGCTGACGGAGTGTTTAATTCGGAAAAAAACAGGCAAACCGTTGAATACTTCAGAACGCTTCTTGATAAGGGATATATGTCGGCGGTTCCGGTTGATAAGCTGTTTGAAAGTGGAAGAGCTGCTTTTAAATTTGACGGCGCATGGGAGGTCAATACGATTTACACAAGCTATCCGGATATTGACCTCGGTGTTGCACCCTATATCGTAGGCGATGACTGGAACGGCGAACGCTATACACCGACGGGCTCATGGGCGTTTGCGGCGACCACTAAAACAGAAAATATTGAAGGGGCAACCGAGCTTGTCAAGTGGATGAGCGGTGCCGAGAGCGGCTCCCTGCTTTGCCAAAAAACAAATAGCCTGCCGTCAACCTATAAAGCTTTTGAGGAAAACGATATTTTCCGGACGGACGAAAACTACAAGGCGCTTTACAATCAGCTTAGCAAATACGGTCATCCGAGACCGAAAACACCTGTTTATCCGCAGGTCAGCACCTCTTTTCAGCAAACGCTTGAAAACTGCGTCCTTTCGGGACTCGATATTCAGTCGGAGCTGAATAAATCTGTAGAAAGGATTAACGCAAAGCTGAAGCGTTACACATACGACAATGAATAAAGAGCTAACTGTTAAAAAGAAAAAGAGGTCGGAATCTCTTCTGGGAATGACGTTCTTCGGTCCTGCGCTTGTACTGTTGACGGTATTTCTGTTCATTCCGATGATTCTGACGCTGATATTCAGCTTCACGGACTTTTTTGCGCTCAATCCCGAAATCACTCACTTTGTCGGGCTTGAAAACTATTTTCAGATTTTTCGTGACGAAGACTTCAGACAGGCGTTCGGAAACACGGTTAAATTTGTTCTGATTATTGTACCGCTTCAGGGTCTGGGCGCTTTGGGTCTTGCACTTTTAATTAACAAGGTAACACACTGCAAAAAGTACTTCAAGGTAGCGTTTTTTGTTCCCGTTGTCATGTCGCTTGCCGTTGTTTCGACCTTGTGGATTCAGATTTTCAGCCCCGAGGGTATTTTAAACTCCATTCTCGGCAATTTCGGAATTGACCCTCAGCCGTTTATTAACAGCGCATCGCAGGCTCTTCCGTCCATTGCCGTTATGAGTTCCTGGCAGGGCATGGGTTATCAGATGATTATTTTCCTCGGCGGCTTGCAGGCAATCAATCCCGCGCTTTATGAGGCGGCAGAGATGGATCACGCAAGCGGCTGGAAAAAGTTTAAGGACATTACTTTGTCGGAGCTGAAGCCGCTTTGCATCTTCGTATTTATCACCATAACAATCGGCGCATTCCGTATGCTCGTTCAGCCGATGATTATGACGGGCGGCGGACCGTCCCACTCAACCTACACGATGGTCTATGATATCTATGAAACGGGTACGGTTAATTGGGAAATCGGCCTTGCTTCAACAATGTCCATCGTATTTGCGTTCTTTGTCATGATACTGACGGTCATTCAGACTGTTGTAACAAAGGAAAGGGGGAATAAGCATGCTGACAAAAAGAAAAAAGGCAGGTAATTGGATACTCGTTGGCGTTTTAATTGTGCTGTCGTTATTTTTCCTGTTTCCCGTAATTTGGATGCTTGCAAATTCTTTTAAGACCGACGCACAGATTACAACCGATATGAATTCGGCGGCGGCTTTTATCCCGCCTGCATTAACCGGCAGCTTTTTTGATAACTATATTTCAATTCTTACCAACACAAGCTTTTTGCGATATATGCTCAACACCCTGTTTTATGCGGCAGTGCTGATTGTTCTTGGCGTAATCGTAAACGGTCTTGCCGGCTATGCGCTTGCAAAAATCAAATTTCCGTTCCGTGAACGCTGGCTTCTGATTATCATGCTTCTGATGATTGTTCCGATGGAAACGATTATCACGATCCACTTTTTGTTCGTGGCAAAGCTCGGACTGTTGAACACCGTTATCGGCTATATTCTTCCGATGATTGTCAACCCGTTCAACATCTTTTTGTTCAGACAGGTGTTTATCAGCTTACCCGACGATATTTATGAAGCGGCGCAGCTGGACTATTGCAGTCCCGTCAAATACTTCTTTACCATGGTTCTTCCCATGTCCAAGAGCGTTGTTGCTACTGTCAGCGTGTTCACTTTTCTGAATGTGTGGAACGACTACCTTTGGCCGTCGCTTGTGTTTACTTCGAGCGACCTGCTCACAGCGCAAATAGGACTCAACGCCATCACCTCAAACGAAAACACAACCATGGGTCAGACGCTCGCCGTCATTACGCTGATCACGATCCCGGTTATCATTATTTACTCGTTCTTCTCCAAGCAGATTGTGGAGGGAGTTGTTTCAACAGGCTCAAAAGAGGGCTGAGTTTAAAAAGAAAGGGAATCATTATGAGCTTTATCGAATTAAAACACATCGGGAAAAAATATGCCAATACAGACAAAAATGCCGTAACGGATTTTAATCTTGAAATCGATGAAAAAGAATTTATCGCTTTTGTAGGACCGTCCGGCTGCGGAAAATCAACGACGCTTCGCATGATAGCGGGCTTTGAAGAAATCACCGAGGGCGAGCTGTATATCGACGGTGTAAAAATGAATGAGGTTGCGCCCAGAGACAGGGGCATATCCATGGTGTTCCAGAACTATGCACTTTATCCGCACATGACAGTGGAAAAGAATATTTCCTACGGACTGAAAAATATGAAGGTTCCCAAGGACATTATCAAGAAAAAGGTTGATTGGGTAATTGATGTTTTAGGTCTTGAAGAGTATC
>JAEDIL010000020.1 GCA_016292455.1 Clostridiaceae bacterium | reverse complement strand
GCGCATCTGCTTTGGGAGCAGAGGGCCGCAGGTTCGAATCCTGTCGCCTCGACCAGTCGAGAACCTCGACACGCAGTTCGCGTAGTTGAGGTTCTTTTTTCTGCTTTTCTCCCGCGCTTTGAATACCCGTACCACTGAATAATTGAATATTTAAAGCCGCTTATCCGGTGAATAAAGAATAATTGACCGCAGCCGTATATCGTGATAGAATGAAAAAAGGCGGTGTTATCTATGTCAATGTGGAATCCGTGGAGAGGGTGCAGAAAATGCAGCGACGGTTGTCTGCACTGCTATATACATAAGGGCGATGCAAAGCGGAACATAAACACTAATGATATTGTAAAAACAAAGGACTTTTTCAAACCTGCTGAAAAACTGAAAAACGGCAGCTACAAAATGAAATCCGGAATGGTTTATCTTTGTTTTTCAACAGATTTTCTGATTGAAGAAGCAGACGTGTGGCGCGCAGAATGCTGGAAAATGATCCGTGAGCGCAGTGACTGCACCTTCCTTTTTCTCACAAAGCGCATTGAAAGGTTTATGCAGTGTATCCCTGAGGACTGGGGCGAGGGATATGACAATGTGGTTGTGTGCTGTACCGTTGAAAACCAGAAGAATGCCGACAAAAAGCTCTCTGTTTTTTCCTCTGTTCCGGCAAAGCATAAATGCATTACTGCTCAGCCTCTTCTTGAAAGAATTGACATTGAAAGGTATCTTGATGAAATTGAACTTGTTGTTGTCGGCGGCGAGTCGGACGTGAACGCAAGAATTCTTGACTATTCATGGGTGCTTGATATTCGTGAGCAATGTGTCAGGAAAGGCGTTCGGTTTGAATTCAGACAATGCGGAACACATTTTGTCAAGGACGGAAAGCAATATAAGCTTCAGGTGAAGGACCTTTGCCGTCAGGCGAGAGCGGCAGGAATTGACTATAAACCGTAAGACCGGAAAGCAAAACGGGCAGCTCTGAGCTGTCCGTTTTGCTATGACATGATATACAGGAGCGCAAGAATCAGCATTTCATCGGCGCCGTCGCGTTGAAGCAGGAGAATGAGCGGCAGAATAAGTGCGGTGTCGCTGTCCATACTGAGAAACGGAAGCGCCTGGCTTGTTTTGTGAACACGGGTTATCGTCGGCGGTTTCGGCGGCTCTTGCTCTTTCCGCTTTTTATGCGCTGCGTTGGTCTCGTGAGCGGCACTTTCTGCCGGAGGCGGCGCGTTCGGCTGAACGGGCGTTTTCCGGGTGGAATTGTCTACGCTTTGAGTGTAGTGCTGCTGTTTTGTTCCGGAGGTGTTCTGTCGGTTTTCCGCCGAACCCATTTTTGCCTGCCTTTGCATTTCGTGCACGCGGTCAATCGCCTGCTTCTGCATTCTTTCAAGTTCCTGCGGTGAATAGCTTTGCATTTTTTACCACTCCCGTTTTCAGATTCCAAGCTCCCGAAGGCGCGGCAGAACCGAAAGCAGCTGAAGCATTTTTGCCGCCTGGTCAACGCGCTCCTGACGCTCTTTTTTCAGCATCGGTTTCAGCGCATAAAGAAGGTCGCACCTCGGGTCGCGAACATCGGTTTTCAGAAGTTTCATAATGTCCATAATTTTTTTTATGCTCTCAAAGTCCGGCTGTTCGCCGCCGTCTTTCGGCGGTACTTTTTCGTCCTTTTTCTTTGTCTGCCCTGTTCCCTGTCCGGGGAAAAAAGAGGCGGCAACTCCTTTCAGCTGTTCAACATCCTCGTCGGAAAGAGACGAAAGAATTTGCGAGATTTCCTCCATGTTGATGTCTTCAATGTTCATCAGTCATTTCCTTCTTTTCCTTTTGAAAACCTTTCAAAGAATTTTTGTGCCTGCGGCGAGGAAAGAATACTTCTGATAAGCCCGGGGTCCTTCATTGCGTTTTTCAGCTTCCGGGCGTCAGCGGGGGAAAGATTCTCGTCAATGAAAGCGCCGACATCAAGAACGCCGCTTTTTTCCTTTTCCTTTGCCTTCTCAAAGAGCTCGCTGATTTTCTGCGGGTTCATATTTGTTTCTTTATCCATTGAAAAACCTCCCGTAAAGTGGTATAATCACAATGATATTTATGCTTGACCGCGGGAGGTTATGAATGAAGGCTCTTGTTTTGTCTGACAGTCACGGACGCGCGGATAATATTACGGTTGCCCTTGAACGTGAAAAGGAATGTTCTCTTGTTTTCTTCCTTGGAGACGGGGAGGAGGACCTTGAAAGAGTTATGCCGCGGTATAAGGAGAGAAAATTTGTTGCTGTCAGGGGAAACAATGATTTTTTCAGCACCCTTGACGATTTTGCTTATAAATATGCCGAAGGCAACACTGTTGTTGCCTGCCACGGCCATACTGTCGGCGTCAGGCGGAGCCTGATTGAGCTGATTGAAAAGGCTGAAAGCGTCCGCGCCAATGTTGCGCTTTACGGTCACACGCATATTTCAAACTGCTGTTATGACGCTTCTTTCGGGGTGTACGCCATAAATCCCGGAGCAATTTGCAGCGGAAGCTATGCTGTTCTCACGCTTGAAAAGGGTGCGGTTGATGTTGAGTTTAAAAATATTTTTGCCTGAGGGGTGAAAGAATGAATGTAATTATTATCGGAAGCGGAAAAACAGGACGCCGCCTTGCGCTTGCACTTGACGAAAGAGGCTATGACGTTGCTGTTGTTGACAACGATGAGGAAAAGCTTGAAATGCTCGGAGAGGATTTTTCGGGTATAACCGTCTGCGGTGTTGAAACGGATATTGACGTTCTGCGCAATGCAGGCTGCGACAATGCCGACATTGCCTTTGCCGTTACGGAAAAGGACAACGTGAATGTTATGGTTGCTCAGACTCTTGACGTTGAGTTCAGCCTTTCGGACGTATATCTTCGTGTCCTTGACCCTTCAAGGGAATCGGTTTTCAGACGCTTCGGTCTGCGAACGGTTTGCCCCACAAGGCTTGAAAGCGATATTCTCTTTAACCTTGCAACTCAGGATTCGGAAGAAATAGATTCCGTAACAATCGGCGGAAACAGCGTCAGATTCACAATGAAAAAGGCTGAACGGCGTCAGATTGGAAAAACGGCAGACGAAATTATTCACCGCGAAGGCGAAATGCTCTTTGCCGTTAAAAAGAAAAGGACCGGCGCACTTGTTCTCTGCTCTGACGAAGCTTTTCAGATTGATGAGGGCGATATGCTCGTTTATGCCGGCATTTAAGGAGGAGAAAGAATGAAAATTACAATTGTCGGTGCAGGACAGCTCGGCTATTTCCTCGCAAAAAGTCTTCTTGAAGAAAAGCACAATGTCAAAGTTATCGACAGCGACAAGGCTCGTTGTGAAAAAATTTCAAGTGCGCTTGACGTTACGGTCTTTTGCGGCGACGGAACCCGTATTGAAACGCTTGCTGCGGCAAATGTCGGAAAAAGCGACGCATTCATTGCCGTAACTGACCGCGATGAGGACAACCTTGTTGCCTGCGAAATTGCAAAACGCCGGTTTTCGGTCAAGCGGACAGTTTCAAAAAGCAACAACCATAAAAACATTTCCCTCATGAAACGGCTCGGCGTTGATATTGTTCTTGACACAACTCAGATTATCACCGGACTTATTGAGCAGGAAATTGACGGCGCAAACGTCAAGCTTGTTGCCGATATAAGCAACAGTAATGCAATGATAAGCGAATACCGGATACCGGATAGCTGGAGCCTTTCCGGAAAAAAGGTTATGGAAATTGAAGTTCCGTCAGACTGCGTTCTGATTTACGTCATTCGTGCCGGAGTGCTCATGATTCCGCGAGGCAACACGGTTCTCATGGCAGGAGACGAAATTACGGCTCTTTCCATCGGCAAGAGCGCAAAAAAGCTGAAACAGCTGTTTGAAATATAAAACATAGGGAAATAAGAAAGGAAGAGAACGATTATGCAGGCGTTGTTTGATAGTTTTTTACATTTTGATCTTTCGGTTTTTGAATGGGTACAGACGATTCAGGGCGGCTTTCTTGACCGGCTGATGGTTATCATCACCACTCTCGGCGAGGGAGGAATAGTCTTCATTGCTGTCGGACTTGCGCTGCTCTGCACAAAAAAGTACCGCAAGGCAGGCGTTGCAATTCTTGTTGCTCTGCTTGTTATGGAAGTCGGAAACAACCTTATTCTGAAAACGCTTTTTGCCCGTCCGCGTCCGTTCAATCTTGACGTCACACAGTACGCGTGGTGGCATGAAATCTATAAGTTCCCGGAGCTTGTCAAAAGACCGACAAGCTACTCTTTCCCCTCGGGACACACCTCTTCTGCCTTTGCTGCGGGTATAGCGCTGCTTTGGTACAACAAAAAGTTCGGAATACCGCTCACGATTTTTGCCGCGGTTATGGGCTTTACAAGGATTTATGTTGAGGTTCACTATTGCACAGACGTTCTTTTCGGTACACTCGTCGGAATCATCTATGCACTCGTCGGCGTTCTCATTGTAAACAAGGTATATCCGATCGTTATGCCGAAGATTGAAGCGAAATTTGAAGAGTTCAAAAAGAAAAAGGCGGCAAAAGCCGCATGAGGTAAACAATGGAAAAAATCAAAGCACTTTTTAAAAAGCTGGTCAACAGGGAAACTGTTACCTATGTCATCTTCGGCGTTCTGACAACGCTCGTTAACCTTGTTGTTTTCAAGGGCGCTGACGTTCTTTTCAGGGGAGAGCACTACCTTGTTTCAAATTCAATTGCGTGGATTGTTGCCGTTGCCTTTGCCTATGTGACAAACAAGCTCTTCGTTTTTGAAAGCAAAAGCTGGAAGCCTGACATTGTTAAAAAAGAGATTCCCTCCTTTCTCAGTGCAAGAATCGCCTCATATTTCATTGAACAGGCAGGCTTGTGGTTCTTTGTTGATATTCTCAGTTTTGATGAAAAGGTCTTTGACTTTCTCATCGTGAAGCTTTCCGGAAAAATTACCGCAAAGCTTATCATCGGTGTCGTTGTTGTTGTAATCAACTATGTTCTCAGCAAGTTCATGATTTTTGCAAAAAAAGAAAGCAGCTTTGAAAAAAGCGGCGAAAATGAATAATTCCATAATATCAGCGTAAGGGACAGATATAATTGAAAAAATCTCAAAGAATACCGACGGCAAGGAATGCAGAGCTTGATTTCTGGAAGTTCTTTGCAATGATAATCATCGTTATTCATCACTCATATAATCTCTTTGAAAAAAAGAGATTGTTTTTTCCGCACGGATCAATTTATGTTGAATTCTTTTTCATCATCTCCGGGTTTTTAATGGCGCTTTCCGCGTCAAAAAAGCCCCGGTGCGACGTTGAAAAGCTTGGAACGGAAACGGTGGGAGTAATTCTGGGAAAACTGAAAAGATTGCTCCCGTATTATATTTTCGGCTGGATTACAATGCTCATTTCAGACATTGCTTATTTCGGAGCGGATAAGGTTTTCACAGCAGACCATTTGCTGAGAGTTCCGTTTTCTCTGACGCTTCTGCACGTCAGCGGAATACCTATGCAGGACGTTGTCGGAACTGACTGGTATCTTTCCGCCATGTTTATGGCAATGGCTGTGCTCTATCCGATACTGCGCCGCTGGAACGACATTTTCATAAAAATTGCCGCTCCTCTTATTGCAATTGCCGCTTATGCCTTTATGATCAACCGTGACGGATATGTTGTCGGTTTCATGGAATGGTACGGAGTTTTTTGCAAGGGCTTTTTCCGCGGTATTGCCGGAATATCGCTCGGCTGTTCCGCCTTTGCCGTTTCGCGCTGGCTCAGAAGACAGTTTATGTATAAGGGTGTTCCGCTTTTGCTCTCTTTTGTCAGCACCGGCTGTATGCTGTGCACGGCGGCTCTCATGTATTTTGAAATCAGGGGAGTATATCAGGGCACCGTTGTTCTGCTGTTTTATATAGCTGTTGTGATAATTGCAAGCAGAACGGCAAGTATAAATGCCGTTTTCCAGAATAAATTCTGCGTTAAGCTCGGAAAGCTGAGCATGGCGGTGTACCTCACTCATATTTCACTGACAAGATGGATTAACCTTGCCGTTGAAAACAGCGAGACCTTGCTGAATTTCAGAAAAAGTGAACCCGGTCCTCCGGTGCTCACCGCCGTGTTCGTTGTTCTGAGTCTTGTTTTCGGAATGGTATGCATTGCGGTCACCGAGCCGATTGAAAAAAAGCTCAAAGAGCTTTTGAAAAATCAAAAGCAGAAGCAACTGACATCTGAATAAAAAAAGCGCTGCACTTCGTTCTTCGGAGTGCAGCGCGATTGTTTTATGTATCAGCCGCCTACTGAGCCGTCCCATGTGTCAACATGAGTGGCCTTTTTCTCTTCCTCGTCAAACCAACGGGTAGTAACAGCCTTGGTTTCGGTGAAGAAGCGGAAAGCGTCTTTGCCGAGGCAATGGAGGTCGCCGAAGAAGGACTTCTTGTGACCGGTGAAAGGGAAAACACCGACCGGAACGGGGATTCCGACGTTGACGCCGACCATGCCGCCGTCAGTGTGCTTTGCAAATTCTCTGGCATAATATCCGCTCTGGGTGAAGATTACCGAGCCGTTTGCAAACGGGTTGCGGTTCATGAGGGCAAGACCTTCTTCAAAGCTCTTGACTCTCTTGATGCAAAGTACCGGACCGAAAATTTCCTGTGTGCCGACTGTCATTTCTTCTGTGACGTGGTCAAGAATTGTCGGGCCGACGAAATAGCCGCCTTCAAGACCGGGAACCGTTACGTTGCGGCCGTCAAGAACGAGGGTTGCGCCCTCTTCAATGCCCTTGTTGATCCAGCCGATAACGCGTTCCTTGTGTGCGGCGGAAATAACGGGACCGAGAGTTGAGGTCTTGTCATAAGCCGCGCCGAGTTTAAGCTCAGAAGCGTACTGTTTGAGCAAAGCAACAAGCTCGTCTGCGATGGATTCCTGAGCAACAACAACGGGCAGAGCCATACAGCGTTCACCTGCACAGCCGAAAGCGGAGTTGATGATTCCTCTTGCGCTGCGTTCAAGAGCCGCGTCTTCAAGAACAAGAGCGTGGTTCTTTGCTTCGCAGAGGCACTGAACGCGCTTTCCGGTTGAAGCGGCGGTTGCATAAACGTGCTGACCAACGCCGGTTGTTCCGACAAAGGTGATTCCCTTGATGTCCGGGTGAGTCAGAAGCATGTCGGCTTCAACGCGGGTGCAGGTGACAAGGTTGACAACGCCCTTGGGAAGTCCTGCTTCCATAAGCAGGTCGCAAAGTCTCATGGCGGTCATCGGAGTCTGTGAATTGAGTTTGAGAACGATGGTGTTGCCGGCGGCAATGCAGCAGGGAACCATCCAGCCCATCGGAATCATTCCCGGGAAGTTGAACGGAACAATTCCGGCAAAAACGCCGACCGGTTCATAGTAAAGTGTGGTGTCATAGCCGCTCGAAGTGTCGCGCATGCTGTCGCCCATTGTGAGCGAGGGGGCGCTGAGGGCGAGCTCAACCGGCTCTTTGACTTTAAGAATATCACCCTTTGCTTCGTTGTATACCTTTCCGTGTTCAACCGCACAGAGCGTCGCAAGCTCGTCCATGTGCTCAATGAGAAGCTCACGGAATTTATAGAGAACCTGAGTTCTTTTCATAACGGGAGTCTGCGACCATGTTTTGAAAGCCTCTTTTGCACTCTGAACGGCTTCTTCAACCTCTTCAACGGTGCAGCAGGGGGTGCGGGCAATTACTTCGCCGGTGCTGGGATTGTGGATTTCCATATACTTTCCGCTTTTCGACTCAATCCATTCGCCGTTTGCGAAGTATTTCAATGTTTTGATTTCAGCCATTTATATACATCTCCTTGTAACTTGTTTCCTGATAATATTAAGCTATAACGCCGAAAAAATCAAGTGATTGTTGCTAAATTTCAGTTTGTGCTCCCTAAAATTCTTGCAGCTGCCTGCGAAATATCGTCAAAGACCTCGCAGCCGGTTGCGAGCAGTTTTTCTTTTGAATTATGCCCCCTTGCGATGAAAAAGCAGGTGCAGCCGATTTTTTTTGCACATTCAAGGTCATGGAGTGTGTCGCCGATGAAAACCGTTCTTTCCGGGTTGGCGCCGCTGTTCCTGAGCCACTGCGCCGCAACAGCGGTCTTGCCGTTTCCGAGGTTGTTTTCCGTTCCGAGAACGGCGTCAAAGTATTTTTCAACATTATAATCTCTGACCTGAGGAACAAGGCGTTCATGCTTTGTTGCGGAAATCACTGCCTGATGAACTCCGCTTTCTGAAAGCGAGGCAAGGGCGCTTTCGGCATCTTCAAAAAGAAAGGTTTGCGGAAGTCTTTTCAGATACTCCCTGTCATATTCATCGGCAAGGAGAAGAAAGTCCTCTTTTGAAAGGTCAAATCCCATTTTTATGTAGAACTTGGATACCGGAAAGCCGAAGTTTTCAAGGTAGAATTCTTTTGAAACCGGACCTTTCAGACCGTGGTCCGAAAGGAGAGCATCAACAATTTCAAGGTTCATTTCAAGGTCATTGAGCAATGTTCCGTTCCAGTCCCAGAGAACGAAGTCGAAGTTTTTCATGTGTGAGTATCCTCCGTGTTACATACTGATAGCTTTCACAATGATAAAATAAGTCTCTGCCTTTGTCAAGCAGAACGGATTTCCTGCCGGAAAGCAGGCGGCAGAAAAACGAACAGGGTCTGAATTTTTGGACTCAGACCCCGCTTTTTTCAGGTTCTTACCTGTCCGTTTCCGCGGACAATGTATTTGAAGCTTGTAAGCTCCTGAAGACCGAGAGGACCTCTTGCGTGGAGCTTCTGGGTGGAAATTCCTATTTCTGCGCCAAAGCCGAATTCGTTTCCGTCGGTGAAGCGCGTTGAAGCGTTGACATAAACCGCCGCGCAATCCACCTCGCTTGTGAACTTCCGACTGTTTTTATAGCTTTCGGTAACGATGCATTCGCTGTGACCGGTGCCGAACTTTGCAATATGGGCAATTGCCTCGTCGATTCCGCCGACGACCTTTACGCTGATTTCATAACCGAGATATTCCCTGCCGTAGTCCTCCTGAGTTGCGGGAATGATGTCTCTGATGATTTTTGCCGTTTCCTCGTCGCCGTGAACGGTAACAGACGCCGTGTCGAGCTTTTCCTTGACGAGCGGCAAAAACTTTTTTGCAACGGCGCGGTGAACGAGAAGACTTTCGCAGGCGTTGCAGACGGACGGGCGTGAAACCTTGGCGTTATACACAATTTCAGCCGCCATTTTCAGGTCGGCAGATTCGTCAACAAAGACGTGGCAGTTGCCGGTGCCGGTCTCAATAACAGGCACTGTTGAATTTTGGACGCAGGCTCCGATAAGACCTGCTCCGCCGCGCGGAATGAGAACGTCAACGTAATCATTCATGCGCATGAGAGCGGTTGCGCTTTCCCTTGATGTGTCTTCAACAAGCTGAATGCAGTCAGCCGGAAGACCTGCCTTTTCAACTGCGCGGCGCATAACCGATGTGATTGCTTTGTTTGAATAGAAAGCCTCTTTTCCGCCGCGGAGAATAACTGAGTTTCCGCTTTTGAGGCAGAGAGCTGCCGCGTCGGCGGTGACGTTCGGGCGCGCTTCAAAAATGACGGCAACAACGCCGAGCGGCACCGTAACTTTTTCAATCACAAGACCGTTGGGTCTTGTTGAACCTGAGAGAGTTCTTCCGACAGGGTCCGGAAGAGCAATAACCTCGCGGGTTGCCGAAGCGATTGAAAGAACACGCTTTTCGCTGAGCGAAAGGCGGTCAATCAGCGCTTCCGTCATGCCGTTTTCACGCGCGTTTTTGATGTCGATTTCGTTGGCGGTGAGAATTTCACCGACTGCGCTTTCAAGTGCGGCGGCAATGTTTTCAAGCGCGGCGTTCTTTTGCGCGGTGGAAGAGATCATAAGAACCTTTTCCGCTATTTTTGCCCGTTTTCCGAGTTCTGTGAGCATGGAGCACAGCCCCTTTCTGTATTGATGAGAATGATTATTACTTTTTTTCGGGCAGGAACATTGTTCCAATCTGCCTTCCGTCAATGAGCTTATAAAGATCCTGCGGCGTGCTGCCGTTCATAACGACGGTCGGAATACCTGCCGAGCAGGCAATCTGAGCGGCATGAACCTTTGTGACCATTCCGCCTGTACCTCTTGAAGTGCCTGCGCTGCCGCAGATTGCAAAAATGCTTTCGTCAATTTTTTCAACAACAGGAATCAGCTTCGCGTCCGGATTTTCATTCGGATTTGCGTCGAAAAGTCCGTCAATGTCCGAAAGGATGACAAGTGCGTCTGCGCCGATGAGCCGCGCAACGGTTGCGGAAAGGCTGTCGTTGTCGCCGAAAACAATTTCCTCGGTTGCAACGCTGTCGTTCTCATTGACGATGGGAATTGCTCCGTATTCAAACAGCTTTTGAAATGCATTTTCAAGGTTTTTGCAGCGGGTGGAGTTTTCAAAGTCGTCCTTTGTGACGAGGAGCTGACCGACTTTCTGACCGTATTCGCTGAAAAACTTGTCATACATGAACATAAGCTCGCATTGACCGACGCAGGCTGAGGCCTGCCTTCCGGGAATGTCGCCCGGCTTTTTTGAAAGACCGAGCTTGCCCACGCCGACGCCGATTGCGCCGGAGGTGACGAGAACAACGTCCATTCCGGAGTTATGCAGGTCGGAAAGAACCGAGCAGAGCTTGATCATTCTTCTGATATTGGTTTTTCCCGTTTCGTATGTAAGGGTGGAGGTGCCCACCTTGACAACAAGTTTTTTAATCCCTTTGAGCGTCATTGCTTATCCTCTTTTCCGTTTTCTTCACGGCAGTTTACGCGCCGCTGATAATGCTTTCATAGACTTCTCTTTTTTCAATCCTACCCACCGCGGTAAAAGCGGCTTTTTCAAGATTGAAGTATTTTACTCCGGCTGCTCCCAGTCCGTCAAGAGTTACAGCTCTTATTTTTGAAATAATTTCGTCGTCGTCAACTGTTTTTGAAAGAAGGAGCAAATTGCAGCCGGACGGAGAAAGTCCGGGTTGTTCGCGGCTCATGAGCAGGCTTGAAACGAGCCGTTCCTTTGCAACGGAAAGCTCGCGCTCGGTCACACTTTCCGGAAAGCGGCGGATTTCGCCGCACATTTCTTCAAGCGCCCGCTTCTGATTCCCTGCGGAAAGCCCCATTGAACAGCCTATATAACCTGAGCCAAGGTATCGACAAAGCCATGTGTCAACGTTGTAAACCAGACCGAGCTGCTCGCGCAGGCGCTGGTTGAGTCTTGAAGAGCTGCCTGTTCCGAGAATGAATGTGCAAAGCTGCAAGGGATAAAGGTCGCTGTGACCTATCGGTATTCCCGGGAAGGAGAGCATGAGGTGAGTCTGTTCAAATTTGCGTTTCACAAGCGTCATGGTCTGATTGAAAGCGGCGGCTTTTTCCGTTAGGGTGTTGCCGGTGTTCCTGAACGGTGAAAAATATTCGCTGACTTTTCCGAGGAGCTTTTCCTTGTCAAATTTTCCGCAGATTCCTATAACCATGCGCTCCGGAACATAAAACCGTTCAAGGTGGGAAACGAAGTCGGACCGTTTCATTTCCGAAACACTTTTTGCTGTTCCGAGAATTTCAAGCGCGAGAGAAGAGCCGGCAAAAACGGCGCTTTCGTTTTTTTCGTAGCAGACATCTGACGGGTCGTCTTCGCACATTGCAATTTCTTCAAGAATAACTCCTTTTTCGGTTTCAATATCCTTTTCGTCAAGGCGCGGACGGGTAATCATATCAAAAAGAATATCTGCCGCTTCCTCAATGTGGTAATCGAGCGCACGGGTGTAAAAGAAAGTGTATTCTTTTGTTGTGTAAGCATTGACCGAAGCTCCGATTGAATCCATTCCCTCGGCAATTTCAAAGGCATTGCGCTTCTTCGAGCCTTTGAAAACAATGTGCTCAATGAAATGAGAAATTCCGTTGTTTTCCCCGTTCTCCTCCCTTGAACCCGAGGCTACCCATACGCCGACAGTTGCCGAGCGCAGCTCCTGACGCGGTTCAAGAAGAATCCGGAGTCCGTTTTCAAGCGTAATAATTTCCATCTGTCTGTTCTCCTCAGGAAAACGAAAACTGCGAGTTGTAAAGCTTTGAATAAAAGCCGTTTTTTGCGAGAAGCTCGGCATGCTTTCCGTGTTCAACAACTCTGCCGTTGTCGATAACGATAATTTTGTCCGCTTCGCGGATTGTTGAAAGGCGGTGGGCAATGACAAAGTTCGTTCTGCCGCGCATAAGATTGTTCATTGCGGACTGAATTTGAAGCTCTGTTCTTGTGTCAACGGAGCTGGTTGCTTCGTCAAGAATAAGAATCTGCGGATCGGCAAGAATTGCCCTTGCAATTGTAATCAGCTGCTTCTGACCGACCGAAAGGTTTGAGCCTTCCTCGTCAAGGACGGTTTCAAAGCCGTCGGGGAGAGTGTTGACAAAGCGGTCAACCCTTGCGGCGCGGACGGCGTTCATGAATTCTTCCTCGGTTGCATTCTGCCTGCCGTACATGATGTTTTCGCGGATAGTTGCGGAAAACAGCCACGTGTCCTGAAGCACCATTGAAAAAATGCTGCGCAGGTTTTCTCTTGAAATGTCACGGATGTCGGTTCCGTCAATTCTGATGCTGCCGCCGTCCACTTCATAAAAACGCATAAGCAGGTTGACGAGGGTGGTTTTTCCGGCACCGGTCGGTCCGACAATTGCAACAAGCTCTCCGGGTTTTACGGAAAGGCTGAATTTTTCATAAATGGGCTTGTCATCGCTGTATGAAAAATCGACGTTTTCAAAGTCAACAAATCCCGCTGCTTTTTTGATTTCGGTTTTCGGAGTGTCCGGAACTTCTTCCGCGCTGTCGGTAATTTCAAAAACGCGTTCCGCCGAGGCAAGGGAGGATTGGAGAGTGTTGACTATTCTGCTGACGTCAACGAGCGGCTGCATGAACATGTTTGAATACACCATGAAAGCCGTGATTGCGCCGAGAGACATTTTGTTTTCAATAATAAGATAACCTGCAATGACGCAAATAAACACATATCCGATGTTTTTGACAAAGCTGATGACCGGACCGATAAAGCCGGAGAAAAACTGAGCGCGTCTGCTTGCAAAGGTAAGCTCTTCGTTGATTGCTCTGAACTCTTCAATTGCCGCTTCCTCGTGAACGAAGGCTTTGACAATTTTGTGTCCGGTGAACATTTCTTCAATGTGACCGTTGATGTCTCCGGTGCGCTTCCATTGTTCGCGGAAATACTTCTTTGAAAATTTCAGAATAACCATTGCCGCAATGCCGCCCAATGGGAGCGGAACAATAGTTGCCGCCGTCATGATCGGACTTTCTTTGAGCATAACGGCGAGAACACCGAAGAAAGTGACAAGAGAGGTCACAATCTGAATGAAGTTGTTCTGAAAGCTGTTGTTGATATTGTCAATGTCGTTGGTAACTCTTGAAAGCAGGTCGCCCTTGCTGTGGGAGTCAAAAAAGCTCAGAGGCAGACGCGACATTTTTCTGTTCACTCTGTCGCGCAGTTCGGTAATAACGTCCTGCGAAACCTTTGCCATAACATAATTGACGGCAAAGCAGCAAAGCGCATAAAGACCGAAAATGACTGCAATGTTTTTCAATACGCCCGTCACGGGGGAAAAGTCCATGCTGCCCGTTTGGAGCTTGTTCTTCACCTGCTCGCTGATGATGTCGATTATGCTTTTGAGATATTGCGGGCCGATTACTCCGAGACCTGCCGAGGCGGCGGAAAGGAGAATGACGAAAAGGACTTTCAGTCTGTTGCCTTTTAAAAGAGAAAGGAGCTTTTTTGCTGTTTTCAGAAAATTCTGCGGCTTTCTGTCCTGGCTGTTTTCCGCGTCGCGGTATGCTGCATATTTTTCGCCGGTTTTCGGTGCGCTTAGTTCAATCTGTTTTTCTTTTTTCATACGAGCGCCTCCTCACTGAGCTGAGACCTGACGATTTCGCGGTAAACGGGGCAGGATGAAACAAGCTCTTTGTGAGTACCTTCGCCGACAACCTTTCCCTCGTCAAGAACAATGATTTTGTCTGCGTCAATGATTGTGCCCACTCTCTGAGCGACGATAATCACCGTTGCCGAAAGCTTTTCGCGCAGGGCGCGGCGCAATGTGGCGTCGGTTATATAGTCAAGGGCGGAAAAGCTGTCGTCAAAAACAAAGATTTCAGCGTCGCGGACAAGGGCACGCGCGATTGAAAGGCGCTGCTTTTGTCCGCCTGAAAAATTGGTTGCACTCTGGCTGACCGGGCTGTCAATTCCCTGAGGAAGAGAATACACGAAGTCGCCGCACTGTGCAACGTCAAGCGCAAGCCTGATTCTTTCCTCGTCTGCATTTTCGTTGCCGAAAAGGAGGTTGTCCCTGATGCTGCCGCTGAAAAGACAGGGCTTTTGCGGAACGAGACCGATTTTTGAATGAAGCTCGCTCTGAGAAAGTGAACGGACATCGGTTCCGTCAACGAGAACGGCGCCGTCCGTCACGTCATAAAAGCGCAGCAGGAGATTGACAAGCGTACTTTTTCCGCTTCCGGTTGAGCCGATGACAGCGGTTGTTTTTCCGCTTTCGGCGGTGAACGAAACATCGGAAAGAATGTTGTTTTCCGTGTCCTCATAGCCGAAGCAGACGTTCCTGAATTCCACCGTACCTTTTTGTGCTTCCCTGGTTGAAAGGGGATTTTCGGGGTCTTTGATTTTTGCTTCAAGGTCAAGAATTTCACAGATTCTTTTTGCCGATATATTGGCTCTCGGAACAATGACGAACATAGCCGCCGTCATAGAAACTGAGAAAACAATCATTATCATGTAGATTACAAAGGCCTGAAGGTCGCCGACGGAGTTCTGGATTTTCACAGCGTCTGTCATGGCGTCAATGCTTTTTGTTGCCGCAAAAATGAGAAGATCAAGCGCGGCGATGATGAGAACAATGCAGACTGGAAGGAGGACGGACATTATCCGTGCAAATTTCATAATCAGAGCGGAAAGGCGCAGGTTCTTTTCCGAAAAGCGTTCGTCCTCAAAAGAGGTTCTGTTGAAGGCGCGGATAACGCGCATTCCGCTGAGCTTTTCACGAAGAAAGCGGTTGACCTCATCGGTCATTTTCTGCCTTTCCTTGAAAAGGGGCATAACGAGTTTTACAACGACATAAGCAATGAGTGCAATTACGGGAATAATTGCAAAAATTATCATTGCGAGCTTTGCGTTGAGGAAGAACGCCATGAATGTTCCGCCAACGAGCATAACCGGCGAAGCAATGATTATCTGAATGCTTTGAAGAAGAAAGTCCTGCATAACCTGAACGTCACTTGTGCAGCGTGTTATGAGCGACGGCGTGCCGATTCTGTCAATGTCGCTCTGGGCGAGTGACTCAACTTTGAGAAAGATTTTTTCGCGCAGAATCCTGCCGTATCCGGCAGAGGCTTTTGCGGTGAAAAAGCTGCTGAGCGCAGAAATCACGAGACCGAGGGCGGAAACACCGACCATAACAACCCCGACACGCTTTATGTAGCCAACGTCAGCGTTCTGAATTCCGACATTTATTATCTGAGACATGAGCATAGGAAGAGCGAGAGTCATTCCCTGCGCAAGAAGAACCAATACCATCGAAAGGACGGCGGCGCCGCGTATCGGCTTCAAATATTTAAGTACCTTTTTCAAAAGGCGCACCTCCCTGAATGTGCCGAAACAACCGCAATGGGACACAATGCTTTGCAATAAAAAGCTGCGGTCAACTGAATGAAAGCATAAAATGCCAATTTTGAGTTATTATAACAAACAGTTGTGAATAAATTGTAAACCCAATATTTGATTACTGCTTTGTAATTATTATCACTTATGACAGGCTTTTTTTGAAGGGTGCGGCGTTGCGATGTTCCCGGAAAAGTGGACTGTCGCATTTAGATTCAGAAACCGTTTTCTTCACCCCGAAGCTGTATATAGATTCCGTGAGTGGGTGAAAAAACGGTTAAAAAAGAAAAACAACCGTTTGTTTTTATATCTCAGCATTTTTCTTTTTGTTCTGTGCTAAATGCGACAGACCCCTTTTGGAATTCATTTTTCTTTTGGTCTTGCAAAGAGCGAAACAACAAGGCCGAAAACTACCGCCGCCGTTATGCCTACGCTAGCGGAGGAAAGCGGACCTTCAAGAACACCGAGCAGTCCTTTTTCACCCACAGCCTCTTTTGTTCCCTTTGCCAGCGAATAGCCAAAGCCGGTCAGCGGGAGCGTGGCGCCGGAGCCTGCCCATTTTACGAGCGGTTCGTAAAGACCGACAGCTCCGAGGAATACGCCGACAACAACAAAAAGAACAAGGATTTTTGCCGGCGTGAGCTTTGTCAGGTCAACCAGCAGCTGACCGACGGTGCAAATCAGACCGCCGACAAGAAAAGCTTTCAAAAGCAAGAGAAACAACTCCATGTTTACATCACCGCCCTGAGCTTTGAGGTGCATTTTGAAATGCACTTTTTAACGCTCTTTTTGTTGTCTGTCAAAAGGCAGAGCGTTGCCATTGCTGCCGCGGCGGTAAGCATGATTGCCACCGCTTTGCGCGCAAAGCAAAGAACCTTGTTGAATTTCAAAAGACACATGACAAATTTCACGCAGGAAAAAGCTTTCATTTTTATACCGTAACCTTTCAGACCGCAGTTTTGAAGTTGCTGTTCTGCGCGGTCGGACAGAACACAGCTTTTCATTTCTGACCGGTTATCTGAACGGCGTGAGCAATTCCGGGAATGCTCTCGCCTTGCAGCGAGGAGGTGGGAGACATCAGCGCACCCGTTGCAACAAAGAGAACATTTTTGAATAAACCGCTCTTTATCCTGTTGAGGATATACGAGCAAAGCACACTTGCGCTGCAGCCGCAGCCGGAGCCGCCGGCGTGGACGTCCTGCGCTCTGCGGTCAAAAATCAGAAGTCCGCAATCGTTGTGTACAGACGAAATGTCAATGCCGTCTTCTTTGAGCATAAGCTCTTTTAAAAGGTCGCTTCCAACTTGACCGAGGTCGCCTGTGAGAATCAGGTCATAGTCTCCGGGGACGGTGCCTGTGTCCCGCAAAAAGTCGGATATGGTTTTCTTTGCGGCGGGGGTAAATGTCAAGGGAAAACCATAAATTTTTTCAAAATCCCGAAAGCGCCTATTTTACAACAGTACCAAAAAAGTCCGTAAAACCGTACACATGATATGATAAAATATGCTATAATAAATAAAAAAGCAGAATCGGAGGTATTCAGATGCTTGATTTCAAAACAAATGATATTGTAAAATTTACTGTCAAAGACCAGGAATATTACGGGAAAGTTGAAAAAGTGACACCGACAAAACTGACGGTGTCTGACCTTGAAGATTATGAAACACATGTACTAAGTAAAGAAAAGGCAACACGTCTTGAGCCGGTTCTTCTCGATGAAGAAACTTATAAAAAATTTGCGCAATATGAAATAACCGTTCAAGATATTATCAAGGATAATGTTGTTGAGCGTATCGTCAACAAAGACAACTACGTCATAACACTTGAAGACATTTTTTGTGTTATTAAAAAGCTTATCAGGGAAGTGCACGATAAAGAAAGATTTATTAACGAATGGTTCTGCTATTTTTATGATGTTCTTGTAAACACGGAGTATCGCGGAGTCGATAATTCATTCTACAACAGAAACATATTGTTAGGCGAAGTTTTACAAGCACTGATGGATTATGCATTTTTTGACTTTGATTTCGGCTTCGATAAAGAATATACTGAATTACAGCACTTTTTTGAAGATGAAAGAAAACCCCTGATAAATCGCAGATATCCGCGATATGCAAAAATCAACTTACTTTTGCAACTCGAAAATGAAAATTCTTTAAACTGTGCAAGCGAAGAAGAAGTAGCCTTGTATAAAAAATTTGCACTGGAGCTTTGTGAATCCGGAAATGAACGGGGCTTATTGGCGGTCGGGTACGGTTCCTATGGCGGAAACCGAGTTTTTGCCTGTGACTGGAAAAAGTCCGAAGAATGTATGCTAAAACTCATCGAAACGGTTGACGATATGCCGGACAAAGCATTATACGCTAACACACTCGGATATATCTATTATTACGGCAGATGTAACAACGGCATTCCCGAATACGAAAAAGCGTATCATTACTTTTCCTTTGCCGCTTTTAACAGAGTTTATGAAGCAGAATACAAAATAGCCGATATGTATCAGCACGGCTATAGCGTACCTAAAAGCACGGAAACCGCAAGAAGTATTATCAGCAGACTATACAACGAAAATCTTGAATATATTCAGAACGGACAGTTTGACTGTAAGTTTGCCGACATAGCTTTTCGCATGGGGAATCTTTGTAAGGTTCGCGAAAACTTGTATAACCCCGATATTGACACAATGCTGATGTATTATTATCAGGCTTCTTTCGCCATTCGTATGCGGATGCTTGAGTCCGATTATTACGGTGACCGAAAAGTCGCAGATGCCATTGAAACCGCATTGAGAGACACAAAGGAAATAATGAATTTTAAACATTCAGATAAAGTCAGACGGTTGAGCATTTCTTCAATTCTTTACGATTATTTATCAAAAGGCAACGCATTGGATGTAAAAGCGAAAATGCTGTCAAGCGGCAAATGCAAACTGACAATTCAGCCTCATAAAAAATGGCAGGAGCGTTATCCGAAACGATTATTTATTACGATTCCCGAGCTTGATATGTGCGGTCTTTACAACAGTATTACCGTAACAGTGATACCTTGCGGAGAAAATGAAATCTTTTGTCCGGACAAGATGTTTACCGTTGACAGTATTGAAGGGAATGTCTTTTCTTTTGACGGCTTTCCCATGCTCTTCTGTGAAGACTGCCTATTTGAAATAAAAAAGCCGAAAAACGACAGTCAAAAACACCGTTTTGTTTCCGTACAATTTACACCGGGAGGAAAAAGCTATGACTATTTATGCGATGACACAAGCATAAAAGTCGGTGACAACATAACATTGTCTGCAAACGGCGAAGAAAAAGAAGTAACGGTTGTCAATGTTTTTGAAAAGACCGAATCGGAAACAAAATTGCCGATAAAAGCGTATAAGAGAATATAACACCAACAGCGTGCAGATTTCACTCCGCACGCTGTTGTAATCATACATTTAAAAAGTCTTTTATCCGTTTTATGTTATATTCAGACATACCTGTCTTTTCAGCAAAGGCTTCCCATTTAGAAACAGAATTGATTACTTGCTCAATGCTTTTCACTGCATCTGATTTTTTGATGCCTGCTTTTTCTGCAACCTTTAACATATCTTCTTTTGTTATGTTGTCTGATTTTCCGTTAATAAGCATCTGATGAGCACTTACCCAAATACTGTCTTTTCTGTACGAGAAAGTAATATCGTATGCCGGCGACAAAGACCATACGCCCTTTTTATCCATAAGAAATGATATGTTTTTTGTATGGTCATCATAGTTTTTGGCATACTCGTTAAACACCATTCTTCTGAACAGCTGAGCAAAATCACTGTATGGTAATTTAAGCTGTTTCATTACAGCAAAAGCTTCTTCATAGGAATACACCCTCGGCGAATTGAAATCCATGTGAGCCAAAGCACAAAGGGATTGCATATGAAGCTTTTCACCTTTTACTCCTTTTCTGTCAAAACGCTTTGTCATAAAGTGAGCACTGCCGTTTTCCTTGTAAAGTCTGCACTCGCTCATTTCAATTCCTGCATCAAGAGCCATAAGGTAGTATGCGTATTCAACCTTTGTGTATTCGCCGTCATCAGGTCTTGAATCCTTGTCTTTGTTGTTTTTTATGTTATCAAATTTCAAAAGCCAGTATTCGTAACCTTTTCCTGCGTTTATCTGACCTGAACGGATATCGTTTGTTTCAGGATTCCAAGCAATGAGAGTTTTCGCTCTTGCACCGCCGACAGAAGATCCGCATTCCATTAACTGTGCCATAAGATTGTCGTTTTTCTCGATGTGTATCTGCTCTTTTTCAGAAAGTATTTCAGAAGCTAATTTTGTTAAAGCATCAAGGTCAACCGTTTCATTCATAGATGTAAGCTCTTTTGACGGTTCATATTCCAATGCACCCATACCTCGCTTACCTGTGTAACAAAGCTTTTCTATAACAGATAAGCTGTCTGCGGTTCTTCCCTGACTTTCCAAGTATCTGTTTATCACGATATTACCGAATTTATCAGGCAGAGAATCAGCAACCATACCCGGCAAGCCGTGAAAAGTTTCTTCTCTCAAAGCAGGGAATGAATAGGTAGCCGTTGATAGCGGCATTTTGACAGGTGAAATTTCAATATTACTTTTTAAAAATTCTTCGTCATACTGAAAGCCTACCATTCCGTTATCATCCTGATGAAGATAACCGACAGTTGTGCCCCACATCTTAACACGAACTGTATTTACATTTTTCAACTTTATTCATCCTCCTTATCTTCTCCCCAAACCCAAGCATTATCTGTTTTCTTTTTATCGGGTCTTGCACGTTTTCTTATTGTTTTTTCTTCAAATAATGCTTTGTAATCGGGTTGGGGTTCAGGTATTAAAATTTCCAAATTTTCTGAAAGTCCGATTTCATTCAAAATCTTAATCAGATTTGAAAGCTTGGTATCATATCCCATTTCTGTACGGGCAATAGTTTTAAGAGAAAGTCCGCATCTTTGTGCAAGCTCCGATTGTGTGATATTCAAAGAAACTCTGTACTGCTGAATACGGCTTCCCAATTCCACCAATATTGATTTTTCATCATTATAATTTGAAATCTTCATAGAGCCTCCATAATAACAAGTCAAATTTGTACAATTATAATATCAAATCCGCTTTATTAAGTCAAGTT
>JAEDIL010000110.1 GCA_016292455.1 Clostridiaceae bacterium | reverse complement strand
TTGGCGTTCCCGCAATCATCGTTTTCATGAACAAGGTTGACCAGGTTGACGACGAAGAGCTTCTCGAACTCGTTGAAATGGAAATCCGTGAAACTCTT
This sequence comes from Clostridiaceae bacterium, assembly GCA_016292455.1. Taxonomy (GTDB): domain Bacteria; phylum Bacillota; class Clostridia; order Oscillospirales; family Acutalibacteraceae; genus UBA6857. The sequence goes on along the minus strand of JAEDIL010000110.1, from coordinate 4,870 downwards.
GCTGAGTATGAATTCGATGAGAACTGCCCGATCATCAAGGGTTCAGCTCTTAAAGCTCTTGAATATAACGGCGGCGACATCAACGCTCCGGAAATCGCTTGCATCTGGGAACTCATGGACGCAGTAGACAACTACATTCCGACTCCGGATCGTAAGGCTGACCTCCCGTTCCTTATGCCTGTTGAAGACGTATTCACCATCACCGGTCGTGGCACCGTTGCTACCGGTAGAGTTGAGCGTGGACAGCTCAAGACCGGCGAAGAAGTTGAAATCGTTGGTCTTAGCGACGAAAAGAGAAAGACCGTTTGCACCGGTATCGAAATGTTCCGTAAGATCCTCGACTATGCTGAGGCCGGCGACAACATCGGCTGCCTGCTTCGTGGTATCCAGAGAAACGAGGTTGAACGCGGTCAGGTTCTTTCAAAGCCCGGTTCAATCCATCCGCACACCAAGTTCAAGGGTCAGGTTTACGTCCTTACCAAGGATGAAGGCGGCCGTCACACTCCGTTCTTCAACAACTATCGTCCGCAGTTCTATTTCAGAACCACTGACGTTACCGGCGTTATCTCCCTTCCCGAAGGCACTGAAATGTGCATGCCGGGCGACAACGTTGAAATGGACGTTGAGCTCATCACCGAGATCGCCATCGAAGAAGGTCTTCGTTTCGCTATCCGTGAAGGCGGCCGTACCGTTGGTTCAGGCGTTGTTACCAAGATCAACGAATAATTGATTCTTATTCAGAGAGCTGTTGCTTCGGCAATGGCTCTTTTTTTGCGTGTGTTACGGTGAGCGATGACTCATTTGTGTGTTGACCCGGCTGTACAAACCGCGTGTTTTTGTCTATTTCAGGGACATATTATTGAAATTCAGAACAAAATCAGATGATGAGCTTTCCGATTTTTTAATATTCTTTTAACTTTCGTAAATGCTATCGACTTTTGAAACTTAGTTTGTTAAAATTGTAGACAGTTGTAAGTTTCAGAAAATTGCGCCGAGCGGGAAACGGTGCTTTTTCTGAGCGCGACATTGTTGCGGCTGCCGCAAACAGCAGTGTTTTTGCGGCTGCAAGAGATTATAGAAAAGGGGTGTAGCTTTGAAAGCTGCCGAAAGTGTAAAGAATTATCCTTCTTCTCTGAGAATGTACACGAATTATGCTGTCAGAGAGATTAAAAAAGTCTGCAAGGAAATCGGTCCACGTCCTTCCGGAACTGAGAGTGAGCTCAAAGCTCAGGAACATTTCAAGGCGGAAATGGAAACTTGTGCCGATGACGTTCAGCTTGAAGAATTCACAATGCATAAGTATGCATTCATGAGCTGGGTTGTTATTGACGGTGTATCAATGCTTCTCGCACTTTTGTTCTCGTTCCTTAATATGCCTGTTGTTTCGCTCGTTCTTTCAATTATTGCCCTTGTCTGCGTTTTTGCAGAGTTCCTTATGTATTGGGAATTCCTTGATCCGCTTTTCCCGAAGGCAACCTCCTCCAATGTAATAGGAAGAAGAAAGCCGACAGGTGAAATTAAAAGAAGAATCATTTTTGCCGGTCACGTTGATTCCTCATACGAGTGGACATATACACATCTCGGCGGAAAAGCTATGCTTTTCACGGTAGGAATTTACGCTGTTGTCGGAATGTTCTTTGTTTTCGGAGTATCAGTCATCTCCGTTATAAAGGGCGGAGCGGTAAACGCCGAGATTGTAGGTTTTGTAAAGGTTCTTCAATATGTTCAGCTTGCATTCATTCCCGCATTCATTGCTGTTTTGTTTTTCACAAACTTTAAGCTTCCCGTTGAAGGCGCCAATGACAACCTTACGGGCTGTGCAACCGCTGTCGCTGTTCTCAAATATCTTGAAGACAATGACGTCAGATTTGAAAATACTGAGGTTGTTGCAGTATCAACAGGCTCTGAGGAAGCCGGTCTTCGCGGTGCAAGAGCTTTCACCAAGCGCCACATCAAGGAGCTTCAGGAAATTGAAACCGTTTATTTCGGAATGGATACGCTTCGCGACTATGAAGATATGGCAATTTACAGCCGCGACATGACCGGCACGGTAAAAACCGATCCGCGCGTTTGCGCTCTCATAAAGAAGGGTGCAGAGCTTGCCGGTCTTGATCTTCCGTATGCTTCGGTATATCTGGGCGCTTCGGATGCCGCCGCTGTTACAAAGCTCGGCGTTCCTGCCGCAACCCTTGCAGCAATGAATCCCGGCCCGCCGAAGTATTACCACACCAGAGACGACAAAGCTGACATTCTGGTTCCCAAGACTATTGAAAAGGGACTTGACATCTGCCTTCAAACTCTCTTTGTTTTTGACGAAGAGGGTCTTAAAGAAAGCTATTGATAAGCGATTCGCCACTGTTGCATTCAGCGCAGAACAAAGAGTAAAATAAAACATAAAAGACTATATTTCACACTAAGCACGAAGAGAAAGCTTGTGTGAAGTATGCCGAGTACTGATAAGGCAGTATTTCGAACTTTTGGTGCAATAATGCTTTAAATCCCCACGATATGCGTCAGCATTATCGCGGGGATTTGCCTTTTCTTGCATCCAAAATTTATATTTTAAAGTGCTTCGCAGTTTCGTAAGTGCAAAAATTTTCTGTATTGAAGCCACAAAACGGAACAAGGCTGTCGCCTTGTGAGGCTTTTGGCAATAATACGGAGAATTTTTGCACGAGAAACAAATACTTCCTTATCAGTGCTCGGCATATAGTCTTTCTTGTTGAAATACAAATAGCTTTGAATTTTCGCGGCCCGCAGCACATCTGTGCATCTAAGAGGATAAAGAAAACGCTTTCTGTATGTGTCTGCGACAGCTTAGTCTCCTTTGGCGCAGACAATTGAAGAAAGTGTAAAAATACTTAAATTTATTTTTCTTAGGTTGACTTCGCACGAAAAAGGTTGTATTATATAACATGATTTATTGTATACAACTGTGTTTAAAAATATAAGGAAAGCAGACCCGGCAGTGGGAAGCTTAGGAAAGAAGGTAATGATCTTGAAAATTAAAAAGCCTCTTGCGTTTTTGCTTGCTTTGCTCATTACTGTGAGCCTTGTCTGCACTCCCTGCTTTGCTTCGTCATTGGTTACTGACAGAACAGGTATGGTCAAGATCATTCCGGGCAACCCCCGCACTTCCGATCCGGAATACAGCAAAGCGTGGCTTGATAAACTGATAATAAGAGACAGCGCCAGCGCCGTTCTTACCGCGCGACTTGTCCCTACGCCGGAGTATCCGTATAGTCATACATTTGAGGAATTTGCCCGTGATGTTGCAACTTATTCGGTTCTTGAACTTCTCAACGAAGAATCCGTCGGCGGCGCGTACAACGGCATTGTAAACGTTCTTTACTATATGGTTACCGCACTCGGTATGACGGCAGACAGCGACGCTATGAAAAAGTACGTCAAGAAACAGAACATAACGCTTCCGGATAAGATGAACGCCGAGGATGAAATCAGGGTTGCCGTTCTGTATGCTGCATTGAAGTATGATGCGATATACACGATATACAACAAGAAGGTTACTCTGCCGAAAGGAATTACGGTTGACAATGCAATCTGCGTGATTCTTGCCGAGCTTACTGATACTTTTCTTCCCTCCGGAGTTGACACAATAACCGGGTTCGCGGTCAGCAGCCTTAAAACTTATGTTGACCGGTTTGACATTCTCCCCGTCAGCGCTAACGCAGATGAAAGCGAAATTTTCCATTGGGCAAAGGTCATCACTGCCGCTGCCAACGATTACGAGGTTCCGCTTACGGCTTATGACGAGGCAACAGATGCTCAGAAAGAATATGTTGACTATGCCTATTTTGCAACTATTTTCAAAACAATTTATAGTGTAGATGTCAATCCCGTGCGTCTTGCTGTTGCAGACAAGACGGCAAATAAATATGCTGTTCCCAGACTTCTTCTTCAATCAATGCTCACTCAGTCCGGCGTTGACTACGCGGAAGAGGCAACAAACGAAGAACTTTTTGCAGACGCCTGCAAAGCAGGTTGGTTCAATCTTGACGAAGAGTTTTACAGCGATGTTTTTCTCTATGATCTCTATGTTGAGGAGAACTGTGAAAAAATCTGGTTCACTCCGTTTGCACTTGCCGGTCAGGTCGGCGGTGACGATAAAAATGTCAGTATTTCTCTTGCCGGAGAAGAGGTGAAGCCGAACAGCACGGTCGGATATGAGCTTTCCGGCAAGAATGATTCAATTGTTCTTGAAGTTAATTATGATGACGGCTTGTCTGAGCCGGAAACCGCGGTTTACAGATTCAACGTCAAGAGGAAGGCGCCGTCATCCGCAGGCAATGACAAGCAGAACAGCCTTGTTGCCGAGGTTCAGAACGCAATTGACAGCGCAATTCCGACGGACAACGAGAAAGTCAGCGTAATTGTTGACACGGTTGCTCAGAAGTTTGACGACGTGCTCGCTCAGATGCCGACTCAGGTTGATCGCAATCTGCTTACAACCTACGCTTCCGGCGGTGATGAAAGTCCGCAGAACGGCGAAACTGCTGCGCCGACCGCTGAAAATGGCTACAAGGGAGAGCCGGCAAGGAGCTATGACGGCGTTGATTTTGACTACCTTGAAAAGCTTATGAACGAAACCTATCTGAGTGACGAAGCGGCTTCAAGGGCAATTGCTGAAATTGAACCCTCAACAGAAGCGGCTGTTCCTCAGAGCAATCAGTCCTTTGTTCAGAAAACTGTTTCAACAATCAGAGAGAACCCGGAAATTGCCGCTGCACCAACGGGAATACTTGCTTTCGGCTTCCTCGGCGGATATATCTGGACAAAGAGGAAAAAAGCCTCTGAAAAATCAGAAAATTCAGAAAATGAAGCTGCAAAAAATGAAGATTAAGTTCTGAAC
>JAEDIL010000019.1 GCA_016292455.1 Clostridiaceae bacterium | reverse complement strand
CGGAACCCATGTAATTCATAAGCTTCCCGAATTCATATATAACTGTCTTTGCTGCGGAAAGAGGATTTTTGACCTTTCCGGCGGCGACGGAAATATTGTTGAAGGACTTCCTGTCAGCCGAGACGGCGCGTTCAAGGCATGGGTCCCGATAATGTACGGGTGCAACAATTTCTGCTCATACTGCGTTGTTCCCTATGTAAGGGGACGCGAACGCAGCCGCGACTTTGATCTGATTGTCAGCGAAGCAAAACAGCTGGTTGAAGCCGGATATAAAGAAATAACTCTGCTTGGTCAGAATGTCAATTCCTATAACAAAGACTTATCCGAAGAATACCGCTTTCCTGCGCTTCTCAGGGCGATAAATGATATTGACGGAGACTTCATCATTCGTTTTATGACTTCCCACCCACGCGACTGCACAAAAGCGCTGCTTGAAACGATGGCAGACTGCAAAAAGGTTGCAAAGCATTTGCATCTGCCCGTTCAGTCAGGCAACGACCGCGTTCTCAAAGAGATGAACCGCCATTATGACAGGGAAAAGTATCTCGGACTTATCAGTTATGCCTATGAACTGATGCCCGACCTTTCAATAACGAGCGACATAATTGTAGGTTTTCCCGGGGAAACCTATGACGAATTCCGCGACACTCTTTCGCTTATTGAAGAGGTGCAATATACCTCTTTGTTTACCTTTATTTTTTCGCCGCGTCCCGGAACAAAAGCTGCTTCCATGCCGGACGAAGTGACAAAAAAGGAAAAGTCGCGCTGGTTCCGGGAGCTTACCTCTCTTCAGGAACAAATTGCTTCAAAGCGTACTGCTGCAATGAAGGGTAAAGTATACCGTGTTCTTGTTGAAGAACGCAATGAAAACTCGGGTTTTCTGAGCGCAAGAACGGAAGGCAATGTTATTATTGAATTTGAAGGGAACGATGAACTTATAGGACAGTTTGCAATGCTTGAAGTGACTGAGCCTAAAACATGGGTGCTGAAAGGCAAACTGATTTCTCTTGGATAAAACGCATTTTGCGTATATCAATATATCATCATTAAGGAGTATTTACATGGACGTAATCAAACTTACTCGCGAACTCGGTGCTGCAATTCAGCAGGATGAAAGATATTTGAAGTTCGCCAAGGCAAGAGAAGAGAACGAAAAGGATTCGGAGCTTCTTGAACTCATGGGTCAGATTCAGCTTGTTCAGATGAACTATCAGCGCGAAGCTGCTCTGGAAAACCCGGACTCGGAAAAGATGGCTGAGTATGAGCGTCAGTTCAATGAAGTCTATGACAAGTTCATGGGCAACGACAAAATGAAGGCTTATGAAGCTGCAAGACACGAAATTGATTCCATGATGAACTACATTATGCAGATTCTCGGTCTTTGCGTCAACGGAGCGGATCCGGCAACCTGCGAGCCCGAAGAGGAGCACGGTTGCGGCTGTGATTGCAGCAGCTGCTCATCTGATTGCAATCATCACTGAGTACGGCATGTTTGATAAATGAACCGTAAGAGGAGGAATGAACAAAATGGCAGAAATGACGCCTATGATGAAGCAATATCTTGAAATCAAGCGGGAGTATCCTGACACCATTTTGTTCTTCCGACTCGGTGATTTTTATGAAATGTTCTTTGACGATGCAAAAACAGCTTCGCGCGAACTTGAACTGACTCTGACCGGAAAAAACTGCGGTCTTGAAGAACGTGCGCCTATGTGCGGTGTTCCGTTCCACAGCGCCGACACATATATTGCAAAGCTTGTTTCAAAAGGCTATAAGGTTGCAATCTGTGAGCAAACTGAAGATCCTGCGCTTGCAAAAGGTCTTGTCAGGCGTGACGTTATCCGCGTTGTGACCAAGGGAAGCGTTATTGAAAACAGTATGCTTGATGACTCAAAGAACAATTATCTCACAAGCATTTTCCTTTCCGATGACGGTGCAGGCATCTGCTTTACGGACGTTTCAACCGGTGTTCTGAATGTTACTGCATTTGAAGGAAAGGAAACGCAGACAAAGCTTATCAATGAACTCGGAGTCTTTTCGCCGAGCGAAATTATTCTTAACCGCGCCTGCGCGGAAAGCAGGACTGTTTCCTCCTTTATTTCAAAGCGTATTGAGGCTTCCTGCGAAGTTTGTCCGGACGAGTATTTTGATTATGAATCATGCCTTAATGAATGTGTCGGACATTTTGAGGAGGCGAAGCTTTCCTCCTCTATGCTAAAAAGCAGCCGAGAGGCGCTGATTGCTGTCGGTGCGGCAATCAGGTATCTGAAAGAGGTTCAGAAAAACAATGTCGGAAATATTACGGACATCAATTTCTACTCTGAAAATCAATACATGAAAATCGATTTTTCAACCAAGCGTAACCTTGAAATTATCGAAACGATGCGTAACCGCGAAAAAAAAGGCTCACTATTGTGGGTGCTTGACAAAACCAAGACATCAATGGGCAAGCGGCTTCTGAGAACATGGCTTGAAAAACCGCTTATAAGTTATGCTATGATTACAAAAAGGCAGAATGCAGTTGAAGAGCTTGTTTCAAACGGCGTCAGCCTTTCGGAAATGCAATTTGCCCTTTCCAATATATTTGATATTGAGCGGCTCATCACCCGTGTGGTTTACGAATCTGCGAACGCCAGGGAACTGAATTCGCTCAAACAGACGCTTGAACAGCTTCCTCTTGTGAAAACTGCTCTTTCTAAAATGAAAAGCAGCTACTTAAAACAACTGTATTCATGCATTGACCTGCTTGAAGATGTGCACGAGCTGATTGACGCGGCAATTGACCCCGAGGCTCCGTTCACGGTGAGAGAAGGTTCAATTATCAGGGACGGCTTCAATGAAGAGCTTGATTCACTTCGTGATATTGAGCGGAACGGAAAGAAATACATAACCGACATTGAAACCGCCGAAAAGGAACGTACCGGTATTCCCAAACTTCGGATCGGTTATAACCGGGTTTTCGGATATTACATTGAAGTTACAAACTCATATAAGACTCTCGTTCCGGAAACCTATATCCGAAAACAGACGTTGGCAAACTGTGAAAGATATATCACACAGGAGCTCAAAGACCTTGAAAGCAAGGTTCTCGGCGCGCAGGAGCGCTCCGTAAAACTAGAATATGAAATCTTTTGTCAGGTCAGAAAGGCTGTTTCAAACGAATACAACCGTATTCAGCAGACTGCCTCAGCCGTTGCCGCTGCCGACGTTCTTTGTTCACTTGCAGCCGTTGCAATTGAAAACAATTATGTCTGTCCGAATATGAACGACAACTCGACAATTGAAATTACTGACGGGCGACACCCTGTTGTTGAAAAAATGCTGACCGATTCGCCGTTCGTCCCCAACGATACTCACCTTGACTGCGGAGAAAACCGCTGCGCAATCATTACCGGACCGAACATGGCCGGCAAATCAACTTACATGCGCCAGGTTGCACTGATTTGCCTGATGGCACAAATCGGTTCTTTTGTTCCTGCAAAGCACGCAGAGCTTTCGATTATTGACAGCATATATACAAGGGTCGGGGCTTCTGATGACCTAGCCTCCGGTCAGTCAACTTTCATGGTTGAAATGAATGAGGTTGCATCCATACTTAAATCAGCCGGCAAAAACAGCCTTATTATTCTTGATGAGGTCGGAAGAGGAACTTCAACCTTTGACGGCATGAGCATTGCGAGAGCTGTGCTTGAATACATTTCGGACAAGCGAAAAATCGGTGCAAAAACGCTGTTTTCAACTCACTATCATGAGTTGACCGAGCTGGAAGGAAAACTTGACGGCGTCAAAAATTACAATATCTCCGTAAAAAAACGCGGCAGCACAATAACGTTTTTGCGCCGCATAGTCCGCGGTCCTGCTGACGGAAGCTATGGCATTGAAGTGGCGAAGCTTGCCGGAGTGCCGGCAGGGGTTGTAAACCGTGCGAGAGAAGTTCTTGAAGAGCTTGAACGGCTCAACCGCAAGTCTGTTCCGTTTGAACGTCCGGAGTTTTCTGCTGACGAGGAGCATGAAACACAGCCGCTTCAATTGTCGCTTGAAGCCGGGATAGACGATGAAATTATTGATGAACTCAAAAATATTGATGCAGACACATTGACGCCGCTTGAAGCGCTGACAACCTTGTACAGGCTTGTGAATAAGGCTAAGAATAAATAATAAAAGGAAGTGAGAATACATGGGAAGAATCAATGTTCTGCCAAAGCACATTGCCGAACTGATTGCAGCCGGCGAGGTTGTTGAAAGACCTGCCTCAGTTGTCAAAGAACTTGCAGAAAACTCAATTGACGCCGGTGCCACGGCTGTTACAATTGAAATACGCAACGGCGGAATTACATATATCCGCATCACCGATAACGGCTGCGGAATTATGCACGATGATGTTCCGAAAGCATTTCTGAGCCATGCAACAAGCAAGCTTAAAAACGCGCAGGATCTTAACAGTATTTTCACGCTTGGTTTTCGCGGCGAGGCGCTTTCAAGTGTTGCCGCTGTTTCAAGAATTGAGCTGTTCACAAAAACAGCCGAGGAAAATGACGGAACGCTCTATAATATTGAGGGCGGAGAACAGACGAGGTTTGAAACCGCCGGCTGTCCCAACGGAACAACAATTGTTGTCAGAGATTTGTTTTACAACACACCCGCCCGAATGAAATTCATGAAAAAAGATGTCAGCGAGGCTAATGCAGTTGCCGACGTTGTTGATAAGCTTGCGCTTTCTCATCCTGAAATCAGTTTTCTCTTCATCAGAGACGGCAAACAGACTCTGATTACACCGGGAGACGGAAAACTCATTTCGGTTATATATTCAATTTTCGGCAGAGTTTTTGCCGAAGGTATGCTTGAAACGGAATATGAGCTTGACGGCATCGGTGTGTCCGGCTTTGTGTGCCGTCCGGCTTCCGCCCGTGCAACCCGATCAATGCAATATTTTTTCCTGAACGGGCGTTTTATCCGTTCGCGTTCATGCGCGGCTTCTATGGAAAATGCATACAAAAACTCGATAATGGTCGGAAAGTTTCCCTCCTGTGTTCTCAATATTACGGTTCCGCCGGGCAATGTTGACGTAAATGTTCATCCGGCAAAAACCGAGGTCAGATTCAGCGATGAGCGGCGCGTTTCTTCTGCGGTTTATTATGCAGTAAAGAATGCGCTTGCAGAGTATGACACCCGTGTTCAGATTGACCTTGCAAAAGTTGCGCAAAAAGCCATACCAAACGCTTCTCAGTTATATATGGTTGAGGACGATACTGCTCGGGAAAAGCCGGTTAAATCATCCGGCAAGGCAGAAGCCAAACCCGAACCAAAAAAGGATTTCTGGCAGACCATGCCATCTCAGAAATTCAGACAAAATGTTTTGTCCTCGCCGCCGAGCGGGCGTGTTACTCATGCCGCTGAAAATGCTGAGCCTGATCTGATAAATGAGTATAAAGCGAAGCGGACTGAGCGAGTAGCAGCTTTTTCTGATTCAGGCTCTGTTCAGTCGGAGAAAGGCGCGGTAAAAAACGGCGGCAAATCTGCCTTTGCATCAATGCCTGCGCCGCAAAAGAAAGAGCCGACGGAGAAGCGACCGGAAAGCGATGATTTGCCCGGCAATGTCAGAATCACCGACAAAAAGCCGCCCAGACCGCTCAGACTCCTTGGCGAGGCGTTTAAGACTTATATTATCTGCGAGTATGACGGAAAGGTCTGCATAATTGATAAGCACGCCGCCCATGAGCGTGTCATATTCAACCGGATGAAGGAAAAGGAAAAGAACTGTGCTTCGCAGACGTTACTTGCGCCGGTAACAATCACGCTCAGCAAGGCAGAATACGCAGTCATATTGGAAAATATTCAGGTGTTTTCTGAATGTGGTTTTCTTGTTGAGGACTTCGGTAACGGATCTGTTATCGTCCGTGAATGTCCGATGCTTCTTGATGCCGATGATGTTGAAGACGTTGTTCTTGAAATTGCGTCTAATCTTTCTCTCTCGAAAACCAATATTCAGTCCGAAAAAATTGACAGAATATATCATACTGCTGCCTGCAAGGCTGCAATAAAGGCCGGTTATAAAAACTCAACCGCTGAGCTGAAAGCTCTTGCCGAAAGGGTATTGTATAACGATGACATACGATATTGCCCTCACGGACGGCCGGTTCTTGTTGAAATGAGTCAGTATGAGCTTGAAAAACAGTTCGGAAGAATACAATAAAATCTGTGAACGGAGGAGAATTTTGAAGCCGCTTGTTGTTGTCGTTGTCGGTCCTACTGCCTGCGGTAAAAGCTCGCTCGCAGTGCAAATTGCAAAAGCGCTTGACGGTGAAGTGATTTCTGCCGATTCAATGCAGATTTATAAAAGAATGGATATTGCAACAGCAAAGGTTACGCCCGTGGAGGCCGACGGAATTGTCCACCACCTGATTGATTTTGTCGAGCCGTGGGAAAGCTTCAGCGTTGCAAGATACAAAGAGCTGGCGCTTGAATGTATTGAGGATATTTTGAGGCGGAAAAAACTGCCGATTATTGCAGGAGGGACTGGCTTTTACGTTGACACGGTCATTAACAACACGTGCTTTCTTGATTATGAGAAAAGCGACATCCGCGAAAGATTGCACAAACGGCTTGAAGCGGAGGGCTGCGAAGCGTTGTATAATGAGCTGTTGAATCTTGACAGGGACAGCGCTGAAATAATTCACATAAATGATTCGAAAAGAATAATCCGCGCTCTTGAACTTTACTATTCAACCGGACTCACAATGAGCCGTCAGCGTGAGCTTTCTCACCTTGAAGAAAGCAGCTATAACTTCTGCATAATCGGACTCAACGCCGAAAACCGCCAGTTTTTGTACGACAGAATAAACCGTCGGGTTGACCTTATGCTTGAAAACGGCTTGCTTGAAGAGGCAGAAAGGTTTTTCGCCGAGGAGTATTCTTCAACCGCAAAGCAGGCTATCGGTTATAAAGAGCTCGAACCGTTTTTGAACGGAGAGATTTCGCTCAAAGAGGCAACGGAAAATCTGAAGCGTGAAACGCGCCGATATGCAAAAAGACAGCTTTCATGGTTCAGAAGAAACGAAAAAATCAACTGGCTTTATATCGACAAGGAGTCTTCGGACTCCCTGCTCAGAAAAAGTCTGGAAATAATTGACAGATTCAAAGGTGAAGCAAATGAGGAGATCCAGCGACTTTAAAACCGTAACAGTCCTTCTTTCTGTTGCAGCCGTTATTGTTATTGCTTATGTTGCAAGAGGTCTGTATTTCGACTATTCGGGAAAGGTTGTTACGGAATATATCTTTGAAACAAAAGATAAGCAGGTTGTTTCGGTTGACTGCTTTGTTGTTCGCGATGAAAACAGAACAAGCTCAAACAAAAATATCTCGATTCTGAAAAAAACCGACAACAGAGTTTATGTTCCGGCTGTTTCCGACAGCGAAAGCGTTGCAAAGGGGCAAACAATAGCGCTTTCCTTCAAAAACGAAGACGAAGCTCAGGCATACAACAAAAGCGTTGAGCTCCGGGACAGAATCAGTCATCTTGAACAGCTTCAGGATCAGGGCAACCTGAGTCACATAAATGTTGTCACCCTTAACTCGGAAATCGCCTCGGCGGTAGGGAATTACATGAAGCTTATTGATTCCGGAAACTATTCCGGACTTGATGAAGCTGTGCGCAACCTCAGCTATAAAATTACAACACGTCAGATTGCAACGGGAACAAAGCTGGATTTTTCTTCGCTCATTTCAAAATATGAGAAAGAAAGAAAAAAGCTGCTCGGATCCGTAGGAACTAAAAAGTCAGTTACTACTCAGTATGCAGGCTACTTTGTCAGCTCTGTTGACGGCTTTGAAAGCGTCTGCGATTATAAGAGCATTTCTGAGGACGGAATTGACAATATTGACATTGATAAATTGCTGAGCAGTAAAGCAAAGAAAGCTGACGGTGCTTTCGGAAAAATTATCGGTCAGCACACATGGTATCTTCTTTGCAATATTCCTCTTGTTGAAGCGTCTGTTATTAAAACAGGTTATTATGTTAAGGTCAGCTTCCCCGAAAAAGGAATTTATGACCTTGATATGTCTGTTCACAGCGTTTCAGACAGAGCAGGCGACAGCCTCGGTGTTGTTTTGAAATGTACTTCAATGAATGAGGCGCTTTCCTCTTTGAGAAAAGAAAAAGCACAGATTACCGTCAAGACCTATGAGGGACTGAGAATAAACAGTGACGCTCTTGTCACAAATGACGAGGGTGACACCGGTGTTTATATTCTCAGGGGCAACCGCGTTTTGTTCAAGCCCGTTGAAATAATACATCACGGTGAAAACTATGTGATTGCAACCCCCGTTACGTATTATTATGACGACGGCGAAAGTGTTGACCTTCTGAAAACGTCTAACGCAGAAATCAAAGCGTATGATAAAGTTATTATAAAGGGGCGTAATTTAAGTGACGGAAAAGTTATCGGTTGATGAACGGTTCAGAAATATTGAACACAATCTTTGCTTTATAAATGAACAGATTGCTCTTTCTGCTCAAAAGAGCGGCAGAACCCGTGAGGATATAAGGCTGATGGCCGTAACAAAAACAGTTGAACCGATTTTTATCAACCATGCAATTAAATGCGGTGTTGACCTGATTGGCGAAAACAAGGTTCAGGAATTTCTTTCAAAGCGTGAATATCTGAAACTTGAAAACTGCGAAGCGCACCTCATCGGTCATCTTCAAAGGAACAAGGTCAAACAGATTGTTCCGTTCGTTTCAATGATTCAGTCTCTTGACAGCCTGAAACTCGCAAAAGAAATTGACAGTCAAAGCGAAAAGGCAGGGATTGTTTCAGACTGCCTGGTTGAAGTTAATGTCGGAGATGAGGAGAATAAAACCGGCATTTCCTTTGACGATGTTATGCCGCTGCTTGAAGAAATTTCGAGAATGCAGCATATTACAGTCTCCGGACTCATGGCTGTTCCGCCGATTTGTGAGGAAAAAGCACAATTACTCAAATATTTTGAAAAAATGCATGATTTGTTTGTTGACATATCAAGACAAAATATAGATAATATAACCATGCGTTTTCTTTCGATGGGTATGTCGGGAGATTACAATGAAGCAATTTTATGCGGAGCGAACATGGTAAGAGTCGGCTCTTCAATTTTTGGACCGCGTTTGTATTAAAGAAAGGACGAAATCTAATATGAAATTTTTTGACAGTATAAAGGATTCAATCAAAAAAGTTGTCACTTTTTCTGATGAAGAGGACTATGACGATGATGAGAACTATGGCGACGACGAATATGATGATGACGGATATGAGAAGGAAAGTCCGTCAGAAAAGGTAAAGTATGATTATGACGTTCCGAGCTCGAGTGCAGGGTATGCCATTCCTGAATATCCGAAAAATCCGGCAGGTACTTCTTTCGCAACCGGTGCTTCAATGCCGAAAAGCTCCTCTTCCAACATATATAAAATGGATTCGGTCAAGCCGACAAAGAAGCTCAAAGTAACTTTGTTTGTGCTTGAAGACATGGATGATGCGAGGAATGTTGCAGACTGCATGATTGACAAGGGAGTCGTTACTCTTGCCGATATGACCAAGCTTCCCACCGAGAGTGTTCGCCGCGTTCTTGATTTTCTTGATGGCGTTAAGTATGTCTGCAAGTCAAAAATTGAGGTTATTGCTGAGAAAATCTATCTCATTGTTCCCGAGGCGGCAGAGCTTTCAGGAGACTTTTTCGGACAGGTTGACAGACCTTCTTTCTTTTAATTTTTTTAACGGATTCTGTTCTGACGATAAGTATTCATATATAATAAAACGGAGGAAAGCAAAATGATGGTTCCCAGCCAAATTAAAGCACAGACTTTTACACCTACCGGTCGAGGCACCTATAAGTCCGGTGAAGTTGACAGCTTTATTCAGCGTGTTTATGTCAACTATAATGAATTATATTCTGAAAATGCAGAGCTCAAAAAGAAGTTTGCTTCTCTTCGGGATATTATTGAGGAGTACAATGCCGGCAAGAATGCAATTGCAACTGCGCTTGTAAAAGCTCAGGCTATTGCTGACGAAACAGTTAAAAACGCCAAGGCAGAGGCAGAAGCTTCTTTGCTCGAAGCTGAGGAAAAAGCCAAAAGACTTGTTGAAGAAAAGACTAAGGAAGCCGACGGTTACGCCGAAGAAAGAAAAAGATTAGCTGAGGAAAGCTTTGAAAAAGCCAGGGAAGACCTGGAGAGGATTATGGCTCAGACAAAGGAAGAATCCGAAAAGTACATTGCTCAGATAAATGAACAGGCAAAGCAGATCATAGATGACGCCAACGCAAAAGCGGCAAAAATCGTTGCAAGCGCATACGCCGATGCAAAAATGGCTCAGGACAAGAAAGATGAAATCGTTGCTTCGGCAAAAAAGGAATTTGCTTCGGTTAATGCTGTTCTTTCCGCCTTTAAGCAGGATACTCTCGGTTTGCTGCGCGGTCTCATTCCCTCTCTTGAAGCGCTGAGTGTTCCGGAATTTGAAATTTCGTGCGAAGATGTTTCATTGCCGGAAGCAGATTCTTTTGTTTCGCAGACTGTTGAAGAACCCTTTGCTGCTTCGCTTGTTACAGATGAACCGGTCAGCGTTGCGGATGTGATTGAAGAAACCCCGGAAGATGAAGCTTCCGATGCATCTGAATCAGAACCTTTGGATGATTCAGATAAAGATGTAAAAGCATATATTCCGGACGCAGAAGAATACATAAAACAGATTTTCAGCGATATTTCTCTTCCGCATACTGATTCACCGGATGTTTTTTCTGCACCCGAAGCTGAGAAGGAACCAAAACATTCAGGAATTACAGTTACAGACGATATTGATATTCTTTCCGATGATGAATAAATGAACGCATAAGGTGATTAAATGCTTCAGTTTCTTTCCGTTCTGGTCATAGTGCTTCTTACTGCCGCAGATCAGATAATAAAGTATTTTGTTGTTGCTGATTTGAAACCAATCGGTGAAAAGGTGCTTATTCCCGGTGTGCTGAGACTTTCCTATGTTGAGAATGACGGCGCAATGATGGGCATGCTCGGCGGCAAAGCCTCGATAATGATGATTGCGACTGTGATAATTCTTATAGTCCTGCTCGCCGTCATTCTTTCTAAGAAGATTAAGTTTGGCTTGTTGTATTGCTGCTTCGTTGGGATAATTGCAGGTGGAATCGGCAACCTGATTGACCGTTTCAGGCTTGGTTATGTTATTGATTACATAGATGTTTTGTTTGTAAAGTTCTATGTTTTCAATTTTGCCGATTGCCTGATAACTGTCGGCGCATTTTTGATCATCGGATATGAAGTTTATGAAATAATCAGGGAAAGCAAGTCAAAAAAGGAAAAGCAAAATGGTTGACGCTCTGATGTTTCCCGTCGATGAGAATTTCGCGGGTCAAAGAATAGACAAGGTGATTTCAGCCGTTTCGGGCGAGCTGACACGTTCTGCTGTTCAGAAGCTGCTTGAAGGCGGTTCGGTTAAGGTTGACGGTTTTCCCGTTACTAAGAATTATAAGGTCAAGGCAGGGGAGATGATTTGCGTCATCATTCCTCAGCCGCGCGAGCTTGATGTAATGGCTGAGAACATTCCGCTGGACATTAGGTATGAGGACGATGACCTTCTTGTTGTAAACAAGCCCAAGGGAATGGTTGTGCATCCCGCTGCCGGAAATTACGACGGAACGCTTGTTAACGCGCTTTTGTATCATTGCAGGGACAGTCTTTCCGGAATAAACGGAGTTATCAGACCCGGTATCGTTCACCGAATTGATAAGGACACAAGCGGATTGCTGATTGTTGCCAAAAATGACTTTGCTCATATTTCCCTTGCTGAGCAAATCAAGTATCATACGTTTACGCGTGAATATCAGACTGTTGTTTACGGCGGTTTCAAAAATGATGACGGGACAATTGATGCTCCGATCGGGCGGAATTCGGTTGACAGAAAAAAGATGTGTGTCACTGAAAAGAACTCGCGCCCTGCCGTTACTCATTATGAGGTTCTTTTGCGTTTTCGTGGTTTTACACATCTGAGAGTTCGCCTTGAAACCGGAAGAACGCATCAGATAAGAGTTCACATGGCTTATATCGGTCACCCCGTTGCCGGCGATCCGGTTTACGGACCAAAAAAAGTTATTACTGAGCTGCATGGACAATGCCTGCATGCCGGTCTCATCGGCTTCAAGCATCCGAGAAGCGGCAAATATATTGAGATTTCAAGCGAACTTCCCGAATATTTTCAAACATTCCTAAGGAGATTGCCGAAATGACAGATAAAAAGCTTTCCGGATGGCTCATTGCCTCGGATATTGACGGAACACTTAACGATAAACACAGAAGACTGCCCAAACGCAATTTTGATGCAATTCAGAAATTTGTTTATGATTACGGCGGACACTTTATCCTTTCGTCGGGCAGGTCTATTGAATCAATGCGCAAGCACTTCAATAAGCTTGGTCTTAACAGCGGATATGCTGTTTTTATCAATGGTGCCGGCGTATATGATTACAGCAACGAAAAGATTCTATGGATGAGTCCGGTGAACGAAAAAGTTACACAGATCATCAAAAAAGCAGCAAAGAAATTTTGTCTTGCAACGGTACAGATTATTACGCCGTATGAAGCGCGCATTGTAAAACCCACGCTTTCTGCATATATTCTTGCCAAGACAAGTATGCTTCCGATTAAATACTTCAAGAATATTGACGAGCTTCAGACAGGGGATTGGTGCAAGGCAATATTCACGGGCTTTCCGTTTGTGATTTCGAGGGTTGAAAAATTTGCAAAAGAAAACAGCGATGTTACTACTAATCTTATGAGGACCTCGCCGTTTTCCTTTGAGCTTGTTAACGAGGGCACAAACAAAGGCGTTGCCGTTATGAAAGTTGCGGAGATTCTCGGCATTGAAAAGGAGAAAACCGCCGCAATCGGAGATTACTTCAACGATTATGAAATGCTCAAAGCAGTCGGACTTCCTGCGTGTTGCGGTCAGGCGCCGCAGGGCATGAAAAAAATTGCAAAGCTGGTGACATGTCATTGCAACAAAGGTGCTGTTGCCGACCTCATTGAATATATTATCAAAAACTACTGCAAATGATTGCCGCGGGAGTGTTGGCTCTTCGGCTCTTATAAAAGGAGGAAATTACATTGGACGCAACCAAAAAGACCGAGCTCAAAAAGCTCGCCTGTAAGGTAAGAATGGGTGTTATTGAAGGCACATTCAACGCCAAATCCGGTCATCCGGGCGGCTCGCTTTCAATTGCAGATATTGTTACCTATCTCTATTTTGAAGAGATGAAAGTTGACCCGAAAAACCCCTTGTGGGAAGACAGAGACCGTTTTGTACTTTCAAAAGGTCATACTGCGCCTGCTCTCTATTCTGCGCTTGCGCTCAAAGGATTCTTTTCCTTTGATCTTATCAAAACCCTCAGAAAACCGGATTCAATTTTACAGGGACATCCGAGCATGCGTTATACTCCGGGCGTTGATATGAGCACCGGCTCGCTTGGACAGGGAATTTCTGCAGCAGTCGGTATGGCTCTCGGCGCGAAGCTCAAAGGAAAGGATTTTCGTGTATACACTGCTCTAGGCGACGGTGAAATTGAAGAAGGTCAGGTATGGGAGGCTGCAATGTTTGCAGGAAACCATAAGCTTGACAATCTCGTTGCCGTTATTGACTATAACAATCTTCAGATTGACGGCTCACTCGATGAAGTCAACTCGCCTTGTCCCATTGATGAGAAATTTGCTGCTTTCGGTTGGAATGTGATTGTTATCAATGGTCATTGCTTCAATGAAATTGACGAAGCTTTCAAAAAGGCAAAAGAATTCAAAGGAAAGCCGACCTGCATTGTTGCAAAGACCGTAAAAGGCAAAGGCGTTTCATTTATGGAAGATAAGTGCGACTGGCACGGAAGTGCACCCAACGCTGAACAATACGAACAGGCTATGAAAGAACTTGGCGACGCTTTGGTCGCATTGGAGGTGTGATTATGGCTGACGTAATTAAATGTGCAACAAGAGACGCATACGGAAAAGCACTTAAAGCACTCGGTGAGCGTGATGACATTATCGTTCTTGATGCTGACCTTGCAAAGGCAACAAAAACGATTGTCTTTAAAAAGGAATTCCCTGATAAGTTCATTGACGCCGGTATTGCAGAAGGCAACATGATGGGCGTTGCTGCCGGACTCTCAACGGTCGGATATACTGTTTTTGCCAGCTCATTCGCAATGTTCTCCGCCGGTCGTGCCTTTGAGCAGGTCAGAAACTCAATTGCTTATCCGAAGCTTAACGTCAAAATCGGCGCTACCCATGCCGGCATTTCTGTCGGTGAGGACGGCGCGAGCCATCAGTGCTGTGAGGATATTGCCCTCATGCGCTCTATTCCCAATATGGTTATCATCAATCCGGCAGATGACGTTGAAGCCTATCAGGCTGTTCTTGCTGCCGCTGATTTTGAAGGACCTGTTTATATGCGTTTCGGTCGCCTTGCAGTACCCAGAGTAAATGCTGAGGATTATAAATTTGAACTCGGCAAGGGTGTTACTCTTAGAGACGGAAAAGATGTTACAATTGTTGCAACCGGTCTTATGGTCAACGAGGCATTGATAGCCGCAGAGGAACTTAAAGCTGAAGGTATTGATGCAAGAGTCATCAATATTCATACCATTAAACCCATTGACAAAGATATACTTTTCAAGGCAGCAAAAGAAACCGGAGCCGTTGTTACTGCTGAGGAACACAGCGTTATCGGAGGACTCGGTTCTGCCGTTACCGAAGTTCTTTCCGAGCTGTGTCCGGTTCCGGTACTTCGCCTAGGTGTTGAAGATACTTTCGGAAAGTCCGGTCCTGCGGTTGAGCTGCTCAAAATTTTCGGTCTCGATGCCAAGCATATAGCTGAAAAAGCAAGAGCCGCCGTTAAGCTTAAATAACAGCAAATACTTTTTCGGTGGACGGTTTTTTCGACCGTTCACCGTTTTTTTGGCAGGTGAACTATATGACTATTCAACAGCTGCATTATGCGATTACAATTTCTGAGGCCGGTTCTTTCAACAAGGCTGCAGAGGTTCTCTACATTTCACAGCCGTCCCTGACAAGCTCTATGCAGGAGCTTGAAAAGGAGCTTGGAATAACTATTTTTTATCGCAGCGGCAGGGGAGTTTCTCTGACTCAGGACGGTTCTGAGTTTCTTCTGTACGCACGACAGGTTTACAACCAGTATGAAGCATTGACTGAAAAATATGGCGGAACAGCCAATGTAAGAAAAAAATTCGGAGTCTCAACACAGCATTACTCATTTGCTGTCAAGGCCTTTGTTGAACTTGTCAAGCATTTTGATATGTCCCAGTATGAATTTGCAATACGCGAAACAAAGACCAGAGACGTTATCTCTGACGTCAGCAATATGCGCAGTGAAATCGGAATTCTTTTTCTCAGCGACTTTAACCGTGCTGCCGTCACCAAGCTGCTGAGGAGCAATAATCTTGAATTTCACCATATAATCAAGTGCCGCGCCTATGTTTACATCTGGTCAGGGCATCCGCTTGCGAAAAACGAATCCATAAGCTTTGATGAATTAAAGGACTATCCGTGCCTTTCCTTTGAGCAGGGTGAGTCGGGTTCCTTTTACTTTGCCGAGGAAATTCTCAGCACCGGTGAGTACCCCAGAATCATCAAAGCCAATGACAGAGCAACAATGCTTAATCTTATGATAGGACTTAACGGTTATACGCTTTGCTCCGGAATAATCTGTGAGGAACTGAATGGTGATGACTATCTGGCTGTTCCGTTCCAGGCGGATTCAGTTGACGAAAACAGCGAAATGGAAATTGGGTACATAACCAAAAAGAATACTGTTCTGAGCAATATCGGAAAGCAATACATTGAAGAAATAATGAAATATCTCAAAGAAAAGGCAAAAGAGTTATACTGAAACCGGTGGGTTATAGGTTGTATCTATAACCCACTATATTCATACAGTATTAGACAAATCAAAAAGCTTGCGCTATAATATGCACGTTCAATAAAGGAGGTCAACGTGTATGACTCATAAGCAAAATCAACGAATGTGCGGCTGACTTGTTATGACGCGTATTCAAAAAAATTCTTAACAATGAAAGGTTGATAAAAATGAAAAAAATTATTGCTTTGGTTCTTGCTGCTTTGCTTGTTCTTGCAACTTTTGCAGCCTGCTCATCATCAGACAAAAAAACACTCACAATCGCCGTTCCCAACGACACCACCAATGAAGCCCGCGCTCTTCTTCTCCTTCAGGATAAAGGTTATATCAAACTGAAAGACGGCGCCGGCATTCAGGCAACAATTAAAGACATTGTTGAAAATCCGTTCGGCATTGAGTTCAAAGAAGTTGAAGCTGCTCAGATTCCGAACATTCTTCAGGATGTTGATTACGCAGTGATCAATTCAAACTATGCAATTTCCGCTGATCTCAATCCCGTTAAGGATTCACTCGCTATTGAAGGCTCATCATCAGCATACGGCAATATCCTCGCTGTTAAAGAAGGTGCCGAAAACAGTGATAAAATCAAAGCGCTTAAAGCGGCGCTTGAAAGCAATGATGTTGCTGATTTTATCACTGAAAAATACGCCGGCTCAGTTGTTTCAACTGTTGAAAATCCCGGCGATGGATATGATTCAAGTGTAGATTACGACAAGCTTGCAGGAACAAAAATCACAGTTGCCGCTTCTCCCACACCGCACGCTGAAATCCTTGCTGTTGCAAAGAAGATTCTTGCCGAAAAAGATGTTACTCTTGATATTAAGGAATTCACCGACTACGTTCAGCCGAACAAAGTTGTTGACAGCGGAGAAGTTGACGCTAACTATTTCCAGCACCTTCCCTATCTTGAAGACTTCAACAAGGAAAACGGTACGAAAGTTGTTTCCGTTGCTTCAATCCATGTTGAGCCGATGGGCTTCTACGGCGGAAAGCAGACTACGCTCGATGCTCTTTCAAAATGATTGATAAATAGTTAAGAAATAGCGTTGTCCGCGTTTGCGGTCGACGTTATTTCTTGCGTAAATTGGAGTATTATATGATTGAAATTAAAAATCTTTCCAAAACATTCACCACGGCTGACGGTAATGTTGAGGCTTTGAAGAATATTTCGCTGACCATAAACGATGGTGACATTTACGGAATCATCGGAATGAGCGGAGCCGGAAAAAGTACTCTTGTGCGCTGTATAAATATGCTTGAACGTCCGACGGAAGGCAAGGTTATAATTGACGGAAAGGATATGGCTGCCCTTTCTCAGTCCGAACTGCGCAATGAACGAAGAAACATCACGATGATTTTTCAGGGCTTCAACTTGCTGATGCAAAAGAACTGTCTTCGGAATGTGTGTTTTCCGCTTGAACTTTCAGGGGTAAAAAAATCCGATGCGGTTAAGCGTGCGACTGAGCTTCTTGAAATTGTCGGACTCGGAGACAAGCTTAAAGCATATCCGTCTCAGCTTTCCGGCGGTCAGCAGCAAAGGGTTGCAATTGCTCGCGCACTTGCAACTCATCCGAAAATTCTCCTCTGCGATGAAGCCACCAGTGCACTCGATCCGCAGACAACGCAGTCTATTCTTTCACTTATCCGTGAAATCCATGACAAACTAGGAATAACTGTTATTGTTATCACTCACCAGATGAGTGTTGTTGAACAGATTTGCTCGCACGTTGCGATTCTTGACAACGGGGAAGTTGCCGAAGAAGGTCTTGTGAGCGAAGTTTTCTCTGCTCCGAAGTCAATTGCGGCAAAACGCCTTGTTTTTCCCGACGGCTATGAAAAGGAAACCGAAATCAGCGGCGGTGAAAATGTTATTCGAGTTGTTTTCAACGGTGCAAATGCAACAAATAAACCTCTCATTGCTCAGATGGCTGTTGATGAGGGAATAACTGCCAGCATTCTTTCAGCTTCAACAAAGGGCATCGGAGATAAGGCATACGGAAATATTATCCTCGGAATTCCCGGTGGAGCTGATGAACTTGAAAGGGCGATGAAATATCTTAAAGCCATGCCGGATATTTATGTTGAGGAGGTGAAGACCGATGGCTGAGTTTTTCCGTTCGGAAGCGTTTCAGGAGGCTGTTGAAATTCTGAAAACAGAGTTTCCTCTTGCAACATGGGAAACAGTTTATGTAACTCTTTTGTCAACATTTTTTGCAATTGTCATTGGTCTGCCGCTCGGCGTTATTGTTGTTGCAGGCGACGGAGGTAAGATTCTTAAAATTCCGGAAACTGTTCTGAAAGTTATTGACGTTATAATCAACATCCTTCGTTCCGTTCCGTTCCTTATCCTCATGATTCTTGTTTTCCCTCTTACACGACTGATTGTCGGAACCACCGTTGGAACAATGGCATCGGTTGTGCCGCTGGTTATTGCAGCATTTCCTTTTGTTGCAAGGCTCGTTGAGGGAAGCCTGCGCGAAGTTAATCCGGCAATAATTGAAACTGCGCAGAGCATGGGTGCTTCGCCGTTTCAGATAATCACAAAAGTCATGTTGCCGGAGAGTGTTCCGTCTCTCATTTCAAACATCACGATTGCAATTACCACAATACTCGGATTCACTGCAATGAGCGGCGTACTTGGCGGCGGCGGACTTGGAAAAATTGCAATAAATTACGGCTATCACAGATATAAATATCTTGTCATGCTGTTTGCCGTTATTTTCCTTGTTGTTCTTGTTCAGGTTTTCCAGAGCGTAGGAACCCATTTAGCTGCAAAATGTGACAAAAGGCTTAAAAACCGAAAGTAAACGGAGGGTAAAATATGAGCTATATTCCAATGACTGAATATGAGACCTCAAATGATGAGGTCAGAAAAGAATACGACGACCAGATTTCAAAGCACGGACGCATCACAAACATGAAGCGTACTTTGCTGCGTTGTGTACCTGCTTTTAAAGCGTATATGGAGTGGTACACACTCTATGATCTTCTCGTCCCGGTAATCGGCGAGCGTGCAATTTCACTTTATTCTTATGCAATTTCTAACGGCAACGACTGCCTTGTTTGCTCAACATTCTTCAGAAAGATTCTTATTGATTCTGGCGATGATCCGGATAATCCGGAAATATCTGAAACAGAAGAGCTTCTCATGAACCTCGGTGCGTCAATCTGTTCTGATCCGCACAATATTCCAGATGAAATTTACGACGGATTGAAAGCAGCTTTTTCCGATGACGAAATTGTCCTGCTTCTTTCGTTTGCCGGAATTATGTACGCTACAAATCTCTTTAACACAATTGCAAAGGTTCCTCTTGATGAGGTGCTTTATAAATATCGCAAAAAGGAAGATAAATAAGGGGTGACAGAAAATGAATGATTTTGAAAACAAGGTTGCTTTCATTACCGGCGCAGCTCACGGACAGGGCAGAGCAACTGCTCTTGCACTCGCAAAAGAAGGGGCAGATATTGTTGCTTTTGACGTTGCCAAAAAGATTGAATATCCGAATTATGATTTCGGAACAAATGACGAGCTGGAAACACTTAAAAGCGAAATTGAAGCTCTCGGAAGAAAGGCAGTAATTGCTGTCGGTGATGTTCGTGATGACTCAGCCGTTTCCGCAGCCGTTGAAAAAGCTATCAGCGAGCTTGGAAAGATTGACATTCTTTTCAACAACGCCGGAATCTGTGCATACGCAACCGTTGACGAAATGACCGATGATGAGTGGAACGCAATGATTGACATAAACCTCAAAGGTCCGTTCAATGTTGCACGCCGTGTTGTTCCTCACATGAAAAAGGCAAAAAGCGGCGTGATCATCAATAATTCATCAGTCATGGGACTTCGGGGAGGCAACAGACTTTCACATTATACCGCTTCCAAATGGGGACTTACAGGGCTTACCAAAGCGTGGGCAATTGAACTTGCACCGTTCAACATCCGTGTTGTAAGCATTCATCCGACAGGCGTAAATACACCCATGAACGACGGCCTTGCTGCAATGGAGGGTATGACGCCGATTGAAATAGCAGAACGTTCAGCCGGAAATCTTTTGCCTGTTCCGTGGATTGAACCTCAGGATGTTGCCGATCTGGTTCTGTTCCTTGCTTCCGATAAGGCGAGATATGCAACCGGTTCGCAGTTTGTGATAGATGCCGGCTTGCTCACCGTATAATAACACGGAAAGCTCTTTTGAATTAACCGCCGCATGGAAGAAATACCTTCCGTGCGGCTTGCTTTGTAGCTGATACAGATATTCTGTTGTTTAGTCTGATATGAAAAATATGGCTTTAACCTGTTGCAAATTCACAGAATATGGTGTATAATCATAATAATGATTATTGAGGAGGAAAAACTATGAAAGACATACTCAAAAAGATCGAGATTATTCTCATTGATATGTGGAATTATCTTTACAGATTTCTTTGCCACATTATAGGCGAGACTGTAAACGAAGATTGGATCGTTGATCCGACCGCTGATGCTGAATAATTCGGCAGAAAAATGGTTTTTGGGGCAGGCTGTTCAGTCTGCCTCGTTAATTTTACGAAAGGAACAGCCTTGCTGTTAATGTGATATGCTCAGAGAGTATCTTGAAATCGGAAAAATTGTCAGTACACACGGAATAAAGGGCGAAGTTCGGGTTGACCCATGGTGCGACAGCCCGGAATTTATGAAGCGCTTCAAGACGTTGTATTTTGACTCAAAGGGAGAAAAAAGCGTCAGAGTTCTTTCCTGCCGTCCGCATGGCAATATTGTTATTTTATTGCTTGAAGGCGTCAGCAGCATTGAACAGGCGTCGGCTTTGCGCAACAGAGTTTTATATATGAACCGTAAAGACGCGCGTTTGCCGGAAGGTCATTATTTCATTCAGGATCTTGTGGGATGCACTGTTGTTGATGCCGATGATCCGGGTGTAATATACGGAAAACTGAATGACGTCAGCGAAACGGGTGCGAATGATGTCTGGCATGTTATGGCAAAAAACGGAAAAGAATATCTTCTGCCGGCAATTGGGTCCGTCGTCATTGAAACTGACGTTGAAGCCGGTGTTGTCAGAATCAGACCTCTCAGGGGGATTTTTGACGATGAGAATTGATATACTTACGCTTTTTCCCGAAATGTGTGAAAGCGTTCTTTCCGAAAGTATTGTCGGCCGCGCAAGGCGGGATGCTCTTGTTGAAATCAACTGTCATCAGATCAGGGATTATTCAAACGATAAGCACCGACGTGTCGATGATTCTCCTTATGGCGGAGGCATGGGAATGATTATGGCTGTCCAGCCGATTTATGATTGCTATAAAGCACTCTGTGACGAGGTGGGCGAAAAGGTTCATCTGATATATATGTCTCCGCAGGGCAAAACTCTGACTCAAAGCAGGGTGCGCGAACTTGCCGGAATGAATAATATTGCAATTCTCTGCGGACACTATGAAGGTATT
>JAEDIL010000109.1 GCA_016292455.1 Clostridiaceae bacterium | reverse complement strand
TATCAGGACAAATATTTCAAGGTGTTCTCCGTCCGTTCAAATATAAGACCATTTGATGTCTTTTTAATTACAAGAACTATTGGCATTGGTGTTTTATCCAAAAGACCGTTTTGACCTTTACTTGGATCGTAGTATTGCAAAGCAAGAAAATCTTTTCCCCAACACTTTGAAAGAGACTTAGCTTTTTCAAAATTCAACTTGTTTTTTTTACAGTAATTCTGAATCTCGTTAGACCAGTCATCAAAAAGTTTACACAATCTTTTCACTCCCTTTCAAATGTTGCAAATTGACCTTTTGAATTATAAATAACGCTTGTGTTCTGACTCAATTCCAGCAAAACAGCTTTATCACCGCTTGATGGCATCAAACAATTCATATCTGTACCAGGATGAGTGTGCCCACTCCAACGATACCCCTGTTTGGCCAACTCTCTAGCGTGTTCTGTGTCAAGATTTACCATTGAAGAATTGCCTCTTATAATGAGTCTGTCCCGTCCTTTGGTAAATGCGGCAAATTCGTCACCGGTATATGCAGTTAATGCAGAAAGGTCAGCCATATTTACTCTTTTTTTACCCACAACAACTCTACTATCAAATTCAGAGAGTTGTTCGAGTAGCTTCTTCTGACGATTATTAAACTCAACCCCAAATGTTATTATAGCATTAGGATTGCCTTTGCCGGTATGCCTGTTTTCGATTGAACTGACTGTTATATTCATTATTCTATTTGTCGTTTTCATTATACCACTTTTCCCGGATTTTTCAACGGTTTCAGTATATTTTCCTACCCCGACATTGCCGAGTCCGTCAACAGTCACGCGCTCACGTTGCTGCGGAATGCCCATTGCTTTTGAAAAGCGCGAATATTCCTGACTAGTTCCCCGGTATCTGCAACGGGCGGCTATGATGTCGTTCTCGGCAGCATTGCCCTGTCAGGCAGTTTCATTAACAGCCTGCACCGTCCGGACCCGTTAAGTAACTGTGTGTTTCCCATTATTTCAGACAGCAATACAGCAATTCATTTTGTGCGTCGGACTCTTGCAGAAAAAATCAAACTCCGGAAACGGCTACGCCAGGTCCGGAGTTTTTTGACTTTCACTTCACAGAAGAATCGGTTGAAGCTGGTTTTCAAGCAGCGCACAAATCGCCGCTTCATAGGTACGCTCAAAATCGCAGACAATTGAAAGCGGCTTTCCCTGGGGTTCATCCTGCTTCATCGGAATAAAATAGATGTGCTTTCTTGCGAGCAGCGTTCCGATGTTTTTTGAAGAAGCGCCGAGCGAATCGTTTGACGAAACGCCGATAAGTACCGGCCGTTCATTGCGCAGATGAGACTTGACGGCAAGCGTTGCCGGAGTGTCAAAAATTCCGTTTGCAAGCTTTCCGAGCGTGTTTCCGGTACAGGGAGAAACAATCAGAAGGTCAAGGAGCTTTTTCGGTCCGATCGGCTCGGCGTCTGCAATTGTGGAAATGATTCTGTTTTTGCAAAGCTCTTCAATTCTTTTGCAAAAATCCTTCGCCGTGCCGAAGCGGGTATCAGTTGAAAAAGCGTTGAATGACATTATCGGTATTACGTTTATGCCCTCTTCGCAAAGCGTCTGCATTGCAGAAAGCGATTTTTCAAAGGTGCAGAAAGAGCCGGTCAGGGCGTAACCGAAAGTAAGTTGTTTCAAGAGTTTCACCTCTTTTAAATGTATTCTGAAATTCGGCTGAAAACTGCTTCGGCACATGAAAGCGGACAGAATCTTCCCGGCAATGCACTGCCGGAGACATAGCGTACCTTCGCGTTTTCAAAGTCTGTTTTCGCTGCGCCGAAGGGACTGCTTGCAAGTTCAAAATATACCGCGCCGCTTTTCATCAAAGAAACACTTTTTTCCGAAAAAATGCGGGAAGGCACAGTGTTGAAAACAAAGTCAAAGAGAAAAGCACTGCTTTCAATTTCTGCCGCGTCAACAGCCTTGTAGCCCAGCGCTGCAATTTCGGTGAGCGTTTCTTTTCTCCGAGCGGCAGCATATATATCCGCACCGAGGGCGGAAAGCATTTTTGAAAGCGCCCTGCCGATTCGTCCGAAGCCGGCAACAAGAATCCGTTTTCCGCAAAGAAACTCCTCGGTGTTTTCAAGAAGGAGCCTCACTGCTCCCTGAGCGGTGAGGAAAGCGTTATAGACGGTGAAGCTTTCCTCTTTGAAATAGTCGAGCGTTGACGCGCCGCGTTCGGAAAGCCGGCGACAAAATGCTTCCGGCATATTTCCTCCGATGACGAGCGCGCCGCTTGCGACTTCTTCTGCAACAAAGGAAAGCGGAAGAGAAAGCAGGTTTTCCGCGCTGAAAAGTGTTTCTCCGTCCCTTGTGCAGGGAAGAGGCAGAAGCAGAACGGAATACCCGGAAAGTCCGCCGCACGCCGAAAGCTCCTTATTGCAAAAAGCACAATCGTGTTCATTTTTATTCCGTTTCAGCAGTTCGGAAAGTTTTCGCTGACGTTCATCTCCGCCGAGAATTATAATTTTTTTCATATCAAAGCAGCCCCTTTTGCTACCATTCTATGAAAAAGAAAAACTATTGTTAATCCTTTGCGCGATTGCATAGAATTAAGTGATATGTTTTTTCGGAGGCGAGAATTTTGGTAATCCGGCTGAACAAGCTTTACTCTCTGGCTTTTGTTTTCATTTTTCTCTGCATTTCCTTTTTCTTTGCCGTGAAAGCCGAAAAAAAGACCGACATAGCCTCTGCCGCACCTTCGGGCAGAGCATTGCCGGTTGTTATGTATCACCATATAACTGAGAAGCCGTCGCGCGCCGGAAAATACGTTGTCACCGTTGACGAACTGAAAAGCGACCTTGAAACAATTGAAAAGAGCGGCTATGTAACCGTCACAATCAGAGACCTTGCAGCTTATGTTAACGGAGAAAAAGACCTTCCGGAAAAAATTGTTCTTCTGACCTTTGACGACGGGTTTGAGAGCGTTCGTGAATTTGCCTGGCCGCTGCTTTCAGAAAAACACATGTCTGCTGCGGCTTTCGCCGTAGGCAGTATTACGGAGGTCTATTCCCGTAACGGAGACCGGAACGTAAATTACGCCTACCTCAACTGGGACGACCTCAGAGAACTTGACGGGAGCGATGAATTTGAGGTGCACAGTCATACCTACGATATGCATGGGCTCGGCACCGACGGGAAAAGAAAAGGTCTTTCAAGAAAACGCGGAGAAAGCCTTTCAGACTATGAAAAAGCACTCAGAGAAGACCTGATGAGAATGCAGGAGCTTTTGAAAAACTGCTCCTCAGTCGAGTCGCTCGCCGTTGCTTATCCTTACGGCAGCTATTCAAAGGAGACTTCGGAAATTGTCAGGTCGCTCGGCTTCAAAGCCTCATTTGTCTGCGAGGAACGGATAAACATAATTACACCGGGAGACGAGGGCTGCCTTTTTGATCTCGGAAGATACAACCGCCCCTCCGGAGTTTCAAGCTCCGCCTTTTTTTCAAAGCTGCTGAAATAGGCTTTGTCCGCGGAAAAAGCTTCATGTCACTTTAAAGGGGCTGTTCCGGCAAAACCGAAACAGCCCTTTTTGTTAAGCGTATCCAATAAAAATTGAAAAGTGCATAATTGCAACGGAGAGCAGCGCTTCGGCGGCAAACAGCTTCCAACTGAATTTCAGCCACTTCCCGTATGACACGTTGACAAGACCGATTGCAATAATCATAATTCCGCTTGTCGGATAAAGCAGATTGGTAAAGCCGTCGCCCATGCAGAAGGTCAGAACAACGCTGTTTCCTGAAATACCAACAAGCCTTGCAAGCGGTGCAACAATAGGCATGATGAGGAACGCCTTTGCAGTTCCGGAGCCGATGAAAAATTCAAGAACAACAATGAAAACAAACAGCAGAAGAATTGCCGAATACGGCGACATTCCTTTGATGAGCGAATAAACATAGTTGAGAATTGTATGTACAATCATGCCCTCATCAAGTATATATGTGATTGCAAGAATGAAAAAGATGAGCGGAATTGCCGGGGCAATTGTTTTGATTCCGCGGGCAAAGCCGCCCGCAAGCTTTTTTCCTCTGAGTCCCGAAAGATAGCCGGCGAGAAGTCCTCCGACGGTGAAAAGCACCGCCATTCCCGGCATGGAAAGCATACCTGAAAGACTAAGAGCAAAATCAAGAACAATACAGAGAACAACCGCGCTGACGCAAAGAACAAAGGCTTTTGTTGCTTTTGCCGTCTGTCTGTCCGCAAGAACAGCCTCGCTGTCTTCAAGGCGGAACTTTTCGCGCAGAGTTTTATCTGTTTCATAGCAGATGCTCTTTTGCGGATTCTTTTCAATCTTTTTTGCATAAAGCACAACAAACGCCGCCAGCACGGCATAGACAAGTGCAAACATAACAAGTCTCA
The DNA here is from genome assembly GCA_016292455.1 of Clostridiaceae bacterium. Taxonomy (GTDB): domain Bacteria; phylum Bacillota; class Clostridia; order Oscillospirales; family Acutalibacteraceae; genus UBA6857. The sequence goes on along the minus strand of JAEDIL010000109.1, from coordinate 763 downwards.
GCCACAGACCGGAAAAAACAGGAATTCCGGCAAGCTTCTGAACGGTCACGACATTGAAAGGGTTGAACGTTGCCGCCGTGAAGCCGAAAGCAATTGAAACAAGGCTGATTGAAAGACCCACAAGCGAATCCCAGCCCAGCGCAAGCGAAATTGCAACCGCAATCGGAACGAGAGTAACTGATTCTTCAAGTATTCCGGCAGTCGAGCTCAGAAGCATGCAAACAAAAATCATTACGCACAGAAGCCGATATTTCTTTTTTTCAAATTTGCTGATTATTACAGCCATTATATATTTCAGAATTCCCCTTTCATCAAGAATGAGGAATGTTCCGCCGATCAGAACGATGAAAAGTATGATTGCAATTCCCGTTGTGATATTGGAAGAGCCGAAAATCAGAACGAGTGAAGCAGGAATTTTCCAAATGGGCATCCTGTAATCAATCCGGTGATATGTTCCGTCAATGATCATTTTGCTGACATCTTCCGCCGTTTCAGGAGAAATGTCTTCGAGCCGGCTTGCCACCCTGATTTCATGCCCTGCCGAGGAAAGAAGTTCAAGATATTCACTTTTGCTCATCGTTTGTGTTTTTCCTACGGTATACTCCTCGTTTCCGTCGAGCGTAACAAAGCTGCCGTCGCCCAGCTTATATGTGTTCTCCGGATAGGAGTAGTATTCGCCTCTCGGCATAATCTGAGTCAGAACACCTGCAAAAGCCAGAATGACCGTAAGCAGAATACAGATTATTACTATTGACTTTTTATT
>JAEDIL010000108.1 GCA_016292455.1 Clostridiaceae bacterium | reverse complement strand
ATATTATTCTCTATGGAGTACGGCAAAGACTGTGACAACGAAAAAGTAAAATGAAGCATTTAAAATAACAAAAAAGGGGCTGTTCGCACTAAGGCGGCCCACTAAGAAGCAAAAAAACAACCGGGCAGCCCGAAAAAAGGGTTGCCCGGTTGCCGCTTTCATAGTATAATTTAATTTCAGAAGAAACATATAAAAAGCAGTGAAATTGCACTATGTATCGAGACAGAAATCAAGTAGTTTTATCGGTAGAAATTGAAAAATTATTCCGGAGACCGATCCGGTGTTCAAATTGGTGGAAATATGCGAGAAACTGGATTACAGTAAGATTAAAAAAGAGTATGTCCGTTCATGGAGAAAGTTGGATCCCGAAACCATGTTTATCATACTTGTTTATGCATATCAAACCCAACGCAAACCGCGAAAGAAGCAGATGAAAGTACATGTACCGAAAGCGGTAAAGACATATGAAGAACAGCTTCATCAGGAAATCAACGAAGACAGAGACGACCATGGAAAGAAAGCGTTAGAGAAAGAAACCTACTCCATGCGAGGTCAGACAATTGAGCGCGTGTTTGCCGCTGCGAAATTGCAAACTGGAAGTTCAAGAACAACGAATCCCTTGATTTCCTTGGCTTTTTGCCCGTATTTTTCCGATTTATCAACCATTCAGACAGAAAACCGTGTCTTGCTTGATAGCAAAACACGGTTTTTTCGACAGGCTGAGCTGCCGCAATGCGGCAGCTTTGATTTTTTTCTCAGATTTTAATCGGTGGATCCGGAATCGGCGGAGCAGGCTTTCCGAGGAATACTTCATAGAAAACATATTTGAGGTATGACCAGATGCTCTCGAAGAAGTTAACGATCATTTCAAAGAAAGTTGTGTCTGCGTGTTCCTCTTCTTCTTCCTCGGCAGCAACGGTTGTTGCCACAACTGCGCCCTCTTCTGCAAAAACAGCAAAGGCAGTTGCAAAAACCGGAAGTGACATAACGAGAACAAGCATAAGCGCGATGAGTTTTTTTAGTGTTTTGTTCATATTGATCCTCCTGACTGAAAATATATGGACTCCGCTACCATTATAATAGCAATCAAACGTGAAGTCAAGACCGTTTTGCTGATTTTTCCCCGGTGCGAAAAAATATGGAAAATTATCTGTATTTTACATAAATGCTTTCCGTCTTTTCTCCGAAGACTTCCTTTGAATTCACTGTTTTGCAGCAGCATACAGAATACCATGCTCCGAGTTCTCCGTGTTTACCCTTGTCCGAAACACTCAGAGTGTTCCCGTCTTTTGTTCTTGCGACTTCGTAATACTCTCCGTCCTCGGTTGAACTTTTGAAAAGAACATAGCAATCGGCACCGGCGGTCATGCGGAAAGAAAACGAAACTTTTTTTGAAAAGCCGCGTTTAACGCTGAGAATCTTCGTCCTGTCAAGACAGACAAAGCACTGCGCCTTGCCGGTATTGCTGAAAAAACGGCTGCCGTCCTGTGCGGTATGGTAGCTCTGGACTTCATAGTAATACACCTGACCGGAAACAGCTGTATCATCAACAAAGCTGTCGCTTTCCTTTCCGGTTTCACCGCGTATCACGCCGGCATCCATGCCCTCAATGCGGCGCCTGATCACATAACCCTGTGCGTCTTCGGTTCTGTTCCACGTTACCCTGACTTTTCCGAAAGAAAGACTTTCAACTCCGATGACGTTGACCGCGGGAACGGAAGAAATGTTCACTGCGCGGACAACACTGCGCGAATATGCAGGCTTTGCCTTTCCCTCAACGGCTCTGAAAGCGGAAACGCGGTATTGATATACGCCGTCACCGAGATTTTCCTTTGAACAAAAGCTCTTTTCCGTTGCAGGAAGCGACGCGAGCCTGACAAACTTGTCTTTTTCCCGGTCATAGCGTTCGACAACATAGCCCTCGGCTTCCTCAACGCCCTTCCACGCAAGCTCAACGCTGCGGTCATCTCTGACATCTGCCACAGTAATTCTTGGCTTTTTTTTGAAAACTTTTTCTGCCATAAGTTTACCTTATAAAAGCTTTGCGCTTTCCCTGTCAATAAAAATTGTTGCGTCCGGATGATAACGGAGAATACTTGCGGGACAATGCGGAGTAACCGGACCTTTAACCATTGAATAAACGGCTTTCGCCTTGCTTTCACCCGTTGCAATGAGAATGATTTTTTTGGCTCTCATGATGTCGCCGACGCCCATTGTGAACGCGTAGTTCGGCATCGGTCTTTCCGTAAAATACTTGCTGTTGGAGTTTATTGTGCTTTCGGTGAGTCGGACCTTGAACGGACCGTCCGAAAAAGAATCTGACGGCTCGTTGAAGCCGATATGGCCGTTTGTTCCGACACCGAGAAGCTGAATATCAATTCCTCCGGCAGCGGCAATTTTTTTTCCGTATTCTTCACAGCAGCTCTCGCCCTCTTCGGGATCGCCGGAAAGAAAATTGACCTTTGAAAAATCAAAACCCGCCTTTGAAAAGAGATTCTCTTTCATAAAATAATAATAGCTGTTTTTGTCCTCGCGGGGAAGTCCGCAGTATTCATCAAGGTTGAATGTGGTCACGTTCCTGAAGCTGACAAGACCTTTTTCATAAGCTTCAATCATACGCTTATAGGTTTCAACCGGAGAAGCACCGGTTGCAAAGCCGAGAACCGCCGCAGGCTTTTTCCGGACCTTTTCAATGATTATTGACGAAACCGCCTTTGAAATTTCAATTGCGTTTTCCAGAAGAACTACTTCCATTTTTAACACGCCCCTTTTCTTTCGACATAATACCACAAAGCGGAAGAATTTACAAACATTTTTTGAATATTTGTCCCGGCTGCTCTTTACCTTCCTTTGCAATGGTGGTAGAATTACAGCTTGAAAGGGTGATTGACGTGAATTTCAATTTTCACAGCCACACGGCAAGATGCATGCACGCCTTCGGAAATGATGAGGACTACGTCAAAGCGGCAATTGAAGCAGGGTTTGAGGAAATCGGCTTTTCCGACCATTCTCCCTGGCCGTTCGGAAACGGCTACGTTTCTCCGATGAGAATGGGAGTTCAGGAGCTTGAAAGCTACGCTCTCTCAGTCATGCGTCTGCGCGAAAAATATAAGAACAAAATAAAAATCCGGCTCGGACTTGAATGTGAATACTTTGAGCAGCATATTCCGTGGCTTTGCGCCTGCTGCGAAAAATACGGCATTGAATATCTCCTGCTCGGCAACCACTTTACGCCTGACGAAGAAAACGGAATTTATAACGGCAGAATAAAAACTCCTCAGCAGCTTGAAAGCTACAAAAACCACGTTCTGCGCGCGTTGGACAGCGGACTTTTTCTGTATCTTGCCCACCCGGACATCTTCATGCGCTCCTACGGCGAATTTGATTCTTACTGTGCCGAAGCTTCAAGGCAGATAATTGAAAAGGCGATTGAAACGGGCACTCCGATTGAATATAATCTCCTCGGCTTTGAAAACACGGCGGCGGACGGAGCAAAGGAAGGTTACCCGCGCGACGACTTCTGGAAAATTGCCGGCTCACTCGGCGCTCCGGCAGTAATCGGTCTTGACGCACACAACCCGGAGTCATATATAAAGAAAAAGGAGCTTTTTGAAAAGTCAGAGCTGTTGCTTAAAGAATACGGTGTTCAGCTTGTGTATCCGTTTGGCAGAAACTGAATCCGTATTGGAAATAAACTTATATGTTTTATATTTTTACCAAGATTTTTTTTGAAATATTTCGATATTTCAACTGTTTGTATATTTACTTATAAATCATTTGGTGTTAAAATATTCGATGTTGATTTATATCAATTAAAATAGCCGTTTTGCGGCTGTTCGGCAAAAGGAATTTCCATTTTAAGGAGGACAAGCCAATGGCAAGAAAATCAAAGACCATGGACGGAAACAATGCTGCCGCATATGTTTCCTATGCGTTCACCGAGGTTGCGGGTATTTATCCTATCACCCCGTCGAGCCCCATGGCGGACTATGTTGACCAGTGGTCGGCACAGGGAATGAAAAACATCTTCGGAACCACCGTAAAGGTTGCTGAAATGCAGTCCGAAGCCGGCGCAGCAGGTACCGTTCACGGTTCACTTGCAGCAGGTGCTCTCACAACGACCTATACCGCTTCTCAGGGTCTTCTTCTTATGATCCCGAACATGTATAAGATCGCCGGTGAGCTTCTTCCCTCTGTTTTTCACGTTTCAGCCCGTTGCGTTGCTTCGCACGCTCTGAACATCTTCGGTGACCATTCAGACGTTTACGCCTGCCGTCAGACCGGTTTTGCAATGCTCGCTGAAACCAACACCCAGGAAGTTATGGACCTCGGTGCAGTTGCTCACCTTGCAGCAATCAAGGGCAGAGTTCCGTTCATCAACTTCTTTGACGGATTCCGCACCTCTCACGAAATTCAGAAAATCAAGGTCTGGGACTATGAGGATCTTAAAGAAATGTGCGACATGGACGCAGTTGAAGCGTTCCGCAAGCGCGCCCTCAATCCCGAGCGTCCCGTAATGCGCGGCTCCCACGAAAACGGAGACATCTTCTTCCAGCACAGAGAAGCCTGCAACAAGTATTACGACGCAATGCCCGAAATCGTTGAAGAATACATGGGCAAGGTCAACGAAAAGCTCGGCACAAACTATCACCTCTTCAACTACTACGGCGCTCCCGACGCTGAAAGAGTCATTGTTGCAATGGGCTCAATCTGCGACGTTGCCGAGGAAGTTATCGACTATCTCACCGCCAAGGGCGAAAAGGTCGGTCTTGTTAAGGTTCGTCTTTACAGACCGTTCTCGGCTGAGAAGCTTGTTGAAGCTATCCCCGCAACCGCTAAGAAGATTGCCGTTCTTGACAGAACAAAGGAGCCCGGCTCACTCGGCGAGCCTCTTTATCTTGATGTTGTTGCCGCTCTTGCCGCAACAGGCAGAACAGGCATTCAGGTAATCGGCGGTCGCTACGGTCTCGGCTCAAAGGATACTCCTCCCGCAAGCGTATTCGCTGTTTATGACGAGCTTGCAAAGGACGCTCCCAAGGCTCAGTTCACCATCGGTATCAACGATGATGTTACCAACCTTTCTCTTGAGGAGAAGGAAGCTCCCAACACCGCCGCAGAAGGCACCATCGAGTGCAAGTTCTGGGGTCTCGGCGGCGACGGCACCGTCGGTG
>JAEDIL010000018.1 GCA_016292455.1 Clostridiaceae bacterium | reverse complement strand
CTGCCGTGTTCGGGATGGGAACGGGTGGACCCTCATCGCTAAAGACACCGACTGCGCCGTGTTATTCGCACTGCGTTTCAGTGATTGCTATTATATGCGTTCCGGGTCAGTTTGTCAAGCCTTTTTTTCAACTTTTTTCAAAAAGATTGAAAAGATTCTTTTTCCCGTTTTAAAGGTCAATCAGAAGCTCAACGGGGCAGTGGTCCGAGCCGAAAACTTCCGGATGGATTTTTGCGTCGGCTATTCTGTCGTTCAGGCTGTTTGAAACAACAAAATAGTCAATGCGCCAGCCGACGTTCTTTTCGCGTGCCTTGAAGCGGTAGCTCCACCATGAATATGCATCGGTCAGGTCGGGATAGAGAAAACGGAAGGAATCGGTAAAACCGCTTTCAAGCAAAAGGGAAAATTTGCCCCTTTCCTCGTCCGAAAAGCCGGGATTGCCGCGGTTCGTTTTCGGGTTTTTCAGGTCAATTTCGTTGTGGGCAACGTTCAGGTCGCCGCAGATGATGACGGGCTTTGTTTTGTTCAGCGAAAGCATATATCCGCGCAAGTCGTCTTCCCACTTCATTCTGTATTCAAGTCTTTTAAGTCCGTCTTGGGCATTTGGCGTATAACATGTAATGAAATAGTATTTTTCAAATTCAAGGGTAATGAGCCTGCCCTCTGTGTCATGCTCGGCAATATCCATTCCGTTGAAAACGGCAATCGGCTCTTCCTTTGTGAAAACTGCCGTTCCGGAATAACCTTTTTTTTCGGCGTAGTTCCAGTATTGATGGTAGCCTTCAAGCAGAAGGTTTATCTGCCCTTGCTGGAGCTTTGTTTCCTGAACGCAGAATATATCTGCGTCAAGGGTTTTGAAAACCTCCTCAAAGCCTTTTTGAACGCAGGCGCGAAGGCCGTTGACATTCCACGAAACGAATTTTTTCATTCGGACCGCTCCTTCCGGTAGTGTTTAAAGCAGTCACATTATAGTATAATTTGTAAACTTTTTCAACAACAATCCGGATATTATTGACACCGGCGGTCGGGTTTTGTATAATACATACTATCTATAATTGTTTATTATGCCCTTTTATACATGAGATTCAACTCTGAACCTGCCCCGTTTATGAAAACGGATGTCCTATAATTATTACGAGAAGGAGTCCTTATCGCTATGAAGAAGTTTATTTCATTCTCACTCTGCCTTTTAATGCTGTTCGGTGTTCTCACATCTGCGCCGTTTGATTTTGGAAGCGCAATAGTTGCGTCTGCGGCGAACACGAGTGCCCTCGAGGAGCTCATTGACAGCATTCCGGACGAGTCGGAGTGGGACAGGATTTATATTGACTACTCCGATCTCAAAGCAGCCTATGACAATGCAAAGGAAGTGCTGCTGCTTGCCGGTTCTCCGGAGGGACCTTCTCAAAGCTACATTGACCTTGCAGCAAAAATGCTCAGCACCGCGCTTTCTTCGGTAAAGTATCATACTCTGGGTCTTGAACTCAACCGGAAGACGGATACGGCCGACGTGGGTTCGGTTGTCTGCCTGAGAGCCGTTCTTTCTCCCGCTAACGCGGCGGACAAGGTGGAGTGGATTTCCGGCAACGATGAGATTGCCACCGTTTCTTCCGACGGAACCGTCACCTTTAAGAAGTACAGTGCAGACGGGGTTACGATTTCTGCAATTTCAAACGGATATTCGGATTCCTGTGTCTTCAAGCTCCAAAATCCGCTTGACAGCGTTGTTCTTTCTCAAAACAGTGTTTCTTCGTTTAACGGACAGACCTTCGCCCTTTCATATAAGGCATACGGTGCTGACAGGGACGCCAAAATAACCGGTTCGATCGACTATGTTGACTGGCGCTCGTCCGCGCCGGGCATTGCCGGGGTTACCTCTGACGGCATCGTTGAGGCATACAGCGCCGGAACTGCAACAATTTCCGTCACAGTAAGGTCCGGACAGATTGAAAGAACCGCAGAGTGCGTTGTCAAAGTCGGACGCCTCACTGCTATTACCGGTCTTTCGCTTCAATCTGCTGATTACGGCTCAACCGTTACTGCCGTTGTGGGACAGAAAAAGACCGCAAAGGTCAGGGTTTCTCCCTCCGACGCAAGCATCAAGGAGCTTAAATGGACCAGCACAAAGCCGGAAGTTGCCGTTGTTGAATCAACGGGTGTTACCGATTCAGTTTCCTCTGCTGAAATTACTGCAAAATCGGTCGGTAAAACAAAGATTACTTATTCCTCTGCTGACGGAAGCGATCTGAGCGGATATTTCTATGTTGAAGTCAAGCCGCAGGTTTCGCTGCTTTCCGTTAAGCCGCAGGTCGTTGTTCTCAATCCCGGAAAGACGCAGAAGCTAACCGCAAGCGTTGTTCCGGAGGACGCAGGCAACCAGGTAATCAACTGGTCGTCAGATAATGACCTCGTCTGTGCCGTTGACTATAAGGGCCTTCTTTCACCCAAGAGTCTGGGAACCTGTTATATTACTGCTGAAACAACAGACGGAACCGCAATCAGGAGCCGCGTTTTTGTCCGCGTTGCGGATACGGCCGCTTCCGTTTCGCTTGATAAAACCAAAACGGGCGTAAAAGTTGGCGAAACCGAAAAGCTCAAAGCCACTGTCAGAACTGTCAAGGGCGACACATACGGGGAGGTTAATTGGACAAGCTCAGACCCCAAAAAGGCGACCGTTGACCAGAACGGCGTTGTAACCGGTGTATATCCCGGAACCGTGACCATCAAGGCGGAAACGCTTGACGGAACCGAAAGATATGAGCTTTGCACCGTTACCGTTACCGCAGACGTTAAATCGCTGTCGGTTCCTCAGAGCGTTTCTGTTGACGTTGGCAAAACACTTAAAATTCAGGCAACCATCACTCCCTCCTATGCAACGAATAAGGCGGTTACATGGCGTTCAAGCAATACCGACATCGTCAGCGTATCATCTGACGGAACGCTCACGGGCGTAGGCGTCGGAACGGCTGACGTTACCTGCACAACAGCCGACGGTAAGTTTGTTGCAACCTGCAAGGTTTCGGTTATCATTCCGGTTACCGGAATCAGCATTGCTCCGGACATTGCCGTCCTTGAAGCCGGGGAGAAGAAGCAGTTCCTCTTCACTATTGTTCCCTCAAACGCAACGGACAAATCTGTCTCGTGGAAGAGCAGCAACGAGGCGGTTGCAACCGTTGACAAAAACGGTATCGTCACCGCTGTTGCCGGCGGCAAGGCAGTTATTACCTGCACATCGGATTCCTCGCTTCTTTCTTCTGACTGTGAGCTGACTGTTACCCAGAAGGCAGAGGGAATCACACTTGAAAAGAACGCAGTTCAGCTTTATGCCACCCAGTCCGCTTTGCTCAACGCCTCTGTTCTTCCGGTTACCGCTTCGGACAGAAGAATCAGATGGTCAACAAGCGACCAGACAACGGCAACGGTAAGCGACGGCGGAATTGTTACCGCCGTAAAGACCGGAACGGCTATAATTACGGCAACCTCGGTTGACGGCGGCTTCACTGCCCAGTGCGTTGTTACCGTTCTTCCGAAAATTGATGTTCAGAGCGTAAAACTCAGCACGACTGAAATCCAGCTGAACAAAGGCAAAACCTATGCGCTTGATGCGACGATTACTCCGGCAGACGCAAGCAACAAGAACGTCACATGGAGTTCAAACGCAAAAAGCGTTGCAACTGTTGACAGCAACGGTCTTGTCAAGGGCGTCGGAAACGGCGTTGCGGTCATCACGGTCACAACGCAGGACCGCGGAATTCAGGCGAAATGTGTTGTCATTGTCAAGCAGAGTGTTACCGGTGTGGTTCTTAACTCTGTCAGCGAAAAGATTTCTATCGGCAATTCAAAAGCACTTGTTGCAACTGTCAAGCCCGAAGATTCCAGCCAGAAGGATCTTATCTGGAAGTCCTCAAATACAGGTGTTGCAACCGTCAGCACCAACGGAGTTGTTACCGCAAAAAAAGCGGGAACAACAACAATAACCGTCACCACCGTTGACGGCGGGTTTTCAGCGTTCTGCAACGTTACTGTTTATACTCCCGTAACCGGAATAAAGGTCAGCCAGCGGAAAGTTACAATTCCTAAGGGAAAAACGGCAATGATTTCCGCCTCGGTTCTTCCCGAAAATGCAGAAAACCGTGAGTATACATGGTCAACAAGCGACAAAAAGATTGCTACAATCAATGCCGCAGGTCAGATAACCGCGGTTAAGGTCGGAACCGCTATTGTTACCGCAACTTCGGTTCAGGGCAAATATAAGGCAACGTGCCTTGTTGAAGTTGTTCAGCTTGCAACGGGCGTTTCCATCAATTATTCCTCGGTAACGCTTGATGCCGGAAAGTCAAAAGCGCTTACAGCAACAATTTCACCTGTTTCCGCATCGGATAAAACAATAAAGTGGACAACCTCAAACAAAAAAGTTGCAACCGTCAACTCCAAGGGTGTTGTTACCGCTGTCGGCGCAGGCTCTGCCGAAATTACTGCGACCTCCGGTGACCGCAACGCTTCGGCAAGCTGCAGAATCAATGTTACTCAGAAAGTTACCAAGCTCAAATTTGAAAAGAGCAGCTATACAGTCAAAGCCGGCTCAAAAATTACGCTCCTTTGCAAGCCTACGCCGGCTAACGCAACGGAAACCAACTATAAGTGGTCTTCAAGCGACAAGAAGATTGCAACCGTCAGTTCAAACGGCGTTGTCAAGGGAATTGACGCTGGAAAGGTCAAGATTACCGCAAAGACTCCTGACGGAAAAGTCAAGGCCACCTGCACTGTCACTGTCACAATGCCGGTCAAGGGTGTTACGCTGAGCAAAACCTCCGTCACTCTCGGAACGGGAAAAACAACCACGGTTTCCGCTGTTATTTCCCCGAAAAATGCAACAAACAAAGGTGTCACATGGTCTTCGAGCAACTATGACGTTGCCGATGTTTCCTCTTCCGGAAAGATTACGGCTAAAAAGACAGGCAGTGCCGTTATTACTGCAAAAACAAAGGACGGCGCTTTCAAAGCCACCTGCCGCGTCAGGGTTGTCTGCCTTGTCAAGGGCGTTTCCCTCAACATGACGAAAAAAACTGTTGAGCTCGGAAAGAGCCTGACGCTCAAACATACAATCAAGCCGGATAATCCGACGAATCCGGAGGTCAAGTGGACTTCGAGCGACAAGAAAGTTGCAACGGTCAGCTCGAACGGTGTTGTCAAAACAAAGTCCACCGGAACAGCAAAGATTACCGTCACCACGCTTGACGGCGGCTATACAGCCACCTGCACAGTCAAGGTAATCAAAAAGGTTACCGGCGTAAAGCTTAATAAAAAGTCGCTCGTTGTTGAACGCAACTCAGCTGTATCGCTCAAAGCAACGGTTTCTCCCGGCGACGCGACGGACAAAACTCTCCTCTGGTCGTCAAGCAATCCGAAGGTTGCGGCTGTTGACCAAAGCGGAAGAGTTGCCGGACTCAAAGTCGGAAAAGCAACAATCACCGTCAAAACGAGAGACGGCTCCTTTAAGGCAAGCTGTTCGGTCAGCGTTGAAATCCTTGCCGAAAAGCTGACCTTGAAGAGCAGTGCTACTGTCAAGAGCTCTCAGAAGATCAAGCTCGGCTATACTGTTCTTCCCGAAAAAACAACTAATAAGACTGTCACATGGAGTTCAAGCAACAAGGCTGTTGCAACTGTTGACAAGAACGGCGTTGTAACCGGCGTCAAAGGCGGAAAGGTTACAATCACGGCAAAGACCTCAAACGGCATTGTGAAAAAGTGTACCGTGACCGTTATTCAGGCCCCGGATTCAGTCAAGCTGAGCGAAAAATCCGTTTCGCTTTATGAGGGCAGCTCAAAAACATTGAAAGCAACCGTTTTGCCCTCAAACTCAAACGATCTGAGCGTCAAGTGGAGTTCTTCCAATACCAAGGTTGCAACCGTCAGCTCCAAGGGCGTTGTCAAAGCCGTTTCTGTCGGCACAGCCGTAATTACGGTCAAAACCAACGAAAACGGAAGAACCGCACGCTGCACAGTCAACGTTCTCAGACATACAAAATCTGTAAGTCTCAATAAAACCTCGTTTGAAATCAATATCGGCAAGAGCGAAACCCTCAAAGCAACGGTTCTTCCCTCAACCGCTTCGCAAAAGGCTGTTAAATGGTCCAGCTCTGCACCTGAAATTGCTTCTGTTTCATCCACCGGCGTTGTCAAGGGTCTTTCCTTTGGTGTTGCAGTAATTACCGCAACCACCGTTGAGGGAGGAAAGAAAGCTACCTGCAAGGTCAAGGTCAACATTCCGGTTACGGATATTGTCCTTGCCGAGCCGAAGCTTTATGTAGGAGATACGCAGACAGCGCAGCTTGAAGCTATCATTGCTCCCGAGGATGCAACAAACAAGAATGTTCTCTGGTCAACCGACAATCCGCAGGTTGCAACTGTTGACAAAAACGGCGTTGTAACCGGAATTGAGCCCGGAACAGCAGTCATTACCGCAAAGACTGTTGACGGCGGCTTCACAGCAACCGCGGATATTACGGTATTCAGAATTGCAAAGAAAATTGAACTTAACACGAATGAAGCTACCGTAATCACCGGACAGAATGTGTCTCTTGAAGCGACCGTTCTTCCCGAAGATACACTTGATAAGACCGTAACATGGGAAAGCTCGGACAACGAGGTTGCAAACGTCAATGAAGAAGGTCTTGTCACAACTTACAGAGCCGGTACTGCCGAGATTACTGCGTACGCAGCCGACGGTAAGGTTAAGGCGGTCTGCTTCCTGACCGTTACTGAGCCGGTAACCGGCGTTACACTTGATGAAAGTGAACTTGCGCTTTTTGCCGGAGCAGAAAAGGCGCTCACTGCCGCTGTTCTTCCGGAAAGCGCAACGAACAAGAAGCTTATCTGGTCCTCCGACAAGCCCGAAGTCGCTTCGGTCAGTGAAAACGGTGTTGTCACTGCCGTTTCAAAGGGCGAGGCGGTAATCACTGTCAGAACCGAGGACGGCGGCTTTGAAAAGTCCTGCCTCGTCACAGTTTCAGTCGGCGTTGCCGAAATTGCGGCGGATAAGACTTCGGTGTTCCTCGCAGTCAGCGAAAGCGCTGAAATCGTCTGCACTGTTCTCCCGGAAAATGCAGACAACAAAACAATTCTCTGGTCATCTTCAAACGATGAGGTTGCAACCGTTGAAAACGGAACAATTACCGCCGTTTCCGAGGGCAGCGCAGTGATCACAATAGCTTCTCAGGACGGACAGGCACGGACAACAATTGACGTTGAAGTCTTTGTTCCGGTTGAAACCGTCAGCGTTTCGGCTGAAAAGAACATTCTCTGGGTAGGGGAAAGCATCAACCTTTCCTGCAACGTATCACCCGAAAATGCAACCCATAAGAATCTCAGCTTTGAGTCCTCAGATGAAAATGTTGCCACGGTCAGTGAGGACGGAGCGATTACGGCTGTTTCCGCAGGCGAATGTGAAATTACGGCAACCTCCGGCTGCGGACGTGCTTCGGCTGTGTTTGCAGTCACCGTCAGACAGCAGGTTACTTCAATCACCCTGAATAAGGAAAGAATGTCACTCGGCGAGAACGAAACAAAGCAGCTCACTGCAACCGTTCTTCCGGAAAACGCTTTTGACAGTTCTGTCAGATGGGTAAGCGGAGACGAAAGCATTGTTACCGTCAGCGAAACCGGACTTGTTACCGCTGTAAGCAAGGGTGAAACTACTGTTAAGGCAATAAGCTCAGACGAAGAGATTTTTGCCGTCTGCAACGTTGCCGTAATGAGGGTAGTTGAAAAAATCGAGCTCAACGAAACAAATCTGAGACTCGAAAAGGGCAGTTCGTTTGAATTGAAGGCTTCCCTCACTCCTGCGGACGCAACCGACCTTTCAGTCAGATGGGAAAGCACAGACAATGAGGTTCTCACTGTTGACGAAAACGGTGTTGTAACAGCCGTTGCCGCCGGCTCGGCAGAAATTACGGCATATTCCTCAAACGAGGATGTGAGCGCAAAGTGCAGCGTCACGGTTTACGTTCTGCCTGAGAGCCTGACTCTTGAAAAGGAAAGCGCTGAGTTGTGGCTTGGCGAGACGCTGACGCTGGCTTCCGCCATACTGCCCGATGACACTACCGAGAGGGAAATTGAGTGGAGCAGCGACTCGCCTGAGGTTGCTTCGGTCAGTGAAAGCGGAGTTGTCAGTGCGCTCTCAAAGGGTACGGCTGTTATCACCGCCAAGTCAAAGGCAAACGGCATTGAAGCCAAGTGCACAATTGACGTTCATATCCACGTTCAGAGCGTAACCTTTGATAACAGCGAATATGTTGTCGAAAACGGAGAGTCTGTAACCCTTGCTCCTGCTGTTGCTCCGGAAAACGCAAGCTTCAAAAAGCTTTTGTGGAAATCGGGTGACGAGGCCGTTGCCACCGTTGATGAAAACGGAGTTGTGACGGCACATGCGGTCGGAACTGCCGTAATCAGCGCAACGACCGAAAAAGAAGGCGTTGCGGCCACCTGCGTAATCAATGTTACACAAAAGCCGTTGAAGATTACCCTTTCGGCAGAAAAGACTGCTGTCTATGAGGGTGAACAGCTCTCAATCAGTGCGATGTTTGAGCCCGAATATACAACCCTCTGCGGACTTGAATGGAGCGTTTCGGATTCGCAGTCGGCTGAGGTTGATCAGAACGGAACACTCACTGCAAAGCAGAAAGGCGTTGTCAGAGTTACCGCAAGAAGTACGGCAAACAGCGAAGTTTCCGGAGAAATTGAAATTCAGGTCTGCAAAAAGGTCACCGGCTTCGACATGCAGAAAGAGGCTCTTGTAATGTATCTCGGTGACGCTGCAAGAAGTATCGGCTTTGAGGTTCTTCCCGCTGACGCAACGAACAGAAATGTTATCTGGCAGACAAGCGACGACACCGTTGCAACTGTTGAAAACGGCGTAATTACCGCTGTCAGTGCGGGAACGGCGTTCATCTTCGGAATTACCGAAGAGGGCGAATTTGCAGATTTCTGTGCTGTTGAGGTCAAGCTGCCGATTTCCGGCATTACCCTCGAAAGCAGCGAGCTTTCTCTTAATAAAGGCGAGCAGAGGTCACTGAGAGTTCAGATTGAACCCGTCGGTGCGTCTGACTCAGATGTTGTCTGGAAGAGTGACAACGAAACTGTTGCAACTGTTGAAAAGGGTGTTGTGACCGCACGCGCAACCTCGGGAACGGCTGTTATCACTGCCTGCTCGAAGAACGATGAAAGCATAAAGGCAGTCTGCACTGTTACTGTTATTGAACCGGTTACTTCCGTTGTTGTGTCCGACAGTTCGGCAACGCTCAGAAAGGGAGAAACAAAGGCTCTTTCAGCTGTCGTTGTTCCCTCGAACGCAACGAACAAGGGGGTCTCATGGACTTCGGACAATCCGGAGGTCGCTTCGGTTGATGAAAACGGTCTGGTAACGGCTGTCGGCTTCGGCACGGCACAGATAACGGTTGCAGCCGATGACGGCGGCTTCACCGACGTATGCAGCGTAAAGGTGCTCACCGAAATTGATTCAATTTCGCTTGAAAGCGAAAAAAATGACCTCAGAGTCGGCGAGGAATTGAAGCTTATCGTCAATGCTTCTCCTGAGACGCATGACGAAACGTTCAGCTTTGCTTCAAACGACTGCGTTGTTGTTCTTGAAGACGGAACGGTAATGGCTGTCAAGGCGGGAACCGCGGTTATCACGGTCAAGTCCAGTCTTTCGCAGAAAACGGCAGAGCTTGAGCTTAATATCGTTCAGCCGGTCAAATCCGTAAGTTTTTCAAGCGAAACGCTTGAAGTGGACGTCGGCTATATCGGCACTCTCGGCTGTACAGTAGAGCCTGCCGACGCTGCAAACAAGGCGGTAACATGGAAAAGCTCCGCACCCGAAGTTGTTTCGGTTGACGAAGACGGAAACATTGAATGTCGCACAGCCGGTGAAGCTGTGATAACAGTTACAACTGTTGACGGAGAGTTTACTGCCGATTGCACCATTACGGTAAGAGAAGCACAAGCAAGTGAATAAATATCAAGAGGCTGCTCTAAACTGCAATCAGAACAGCCTCTATCATATTATATCAGCAATTTTTTCTTGAATCTGATTATGAAAAGTGATAGAATATAAGAGACATTTTTTGAAGGAGACTTGTTATGGATTTCAGAAGCGTTTTAAACAATGCAAAAGAAAAACTCGGTTCATACGCCGACTTTGCCGTTGACGGCATCACTCACATCTGTTCACAGTTCGGTCCGCGCGAATGCGGAAGCGAAAGCGAAAAAAAGGCACAGGAATATATGGGCTCGGTTCTTGAAAGCTTTGCCGATACCGTCAAAAGGGAAACCTTTGACGTTCACCCGAGAGCGTTCATGTCCTTTGTTCCGATTGCAGGCGGACTTCTCCTCGGCTCAACCGCCGCGAATATTGCAGGCGTTGTCAAAAAGAACAGACTTGCTGCCGCTTCAATTCCGCTTACCGGCGCGGCGCTCGGCGCTGTTATCGGTGAGTTCGGTCTTTATAAAAAGCTGCTCGACCCGCTTTTCCCGAAAAAGGAATCAGGTAATGTTATTGCTGTCAGAAAAGCAAGCGGGGAAACCAAGCGCAGAATCATCATCTCCGGACATACCGACTCCGCTCCCGAATGGACATATACATATAAGCTCGGCTCAAAAGGTGTACTGATTGTTTCGGGCTATGCCGTTGCGGGTCTGGTTTATAACATTGCTTCAACCGCAGTTCAGCTCACCTCAAAGAACGGCAAGCTCAAAAAAGCGCTTGCCATGGGTCAGCTTGCATTTGTACCCGGCTTTGCCGCTCTTTCAAAGTTCACGAATCCGCGCCGTCACGTCGACGGGGCAAACGATGACCTTTCCGGCTGCTACGTTGCGAACTCCGTTATGAAGTTCCTTGCCGATAATGACATTCGCTTTGAAAACACGGAGGTTGTTGTACTCCTTGCCGGCGGCGAGGAAAGCGGATTGCGCGGTTCAAAGGCGTTTTTTGAAGCTCATCCCGAACTTTTGAACGACGGAGTTGAAACTGTTTTTGCCGGCTTTGACACCATTCGTGACGAGGAATATATGATGATTTATACAAGGGACCTCAACGGTCTTGTCAAAAATGACCTTGATGCCTGCAATCTTGTGAAGAACGCCGCCGCAAAATGCGGAAAAGATGTTCCTTTCGGTTCAATTCCTCTCGGCTCAACCGATGCCGCAGCTGCTTCCCAGGCAGGCTGCAAGGCGGTCAGCTTTGTTGCAATGGATCCCGCTCCGGCAAGATACTACCATACCCGTCTGGATACCGCTGACATTCTTTGCCCCTCAACAATTGAAAAAACAATTGAAATTGCTCTTCAAACTGTTTTTGACTTTGATGAAAACGGTCTCGGATAACCTTTGATAATCAATACGGCTGCAATTCATAACTTGCGGATTTACTTTCGCAATATATGAATTGCAGCCGATCTTTTTTGGCGGCAAGATTTCCGGCGTTTTTAAGAATATCATGCAATGAGAGAAAAAACACTTGCACCGGAGAGGGTTAAAAAGACTGCCTTTTAAAGCAAATGAAATATGGAAGTGTGAAGAGGCAAAACGAAGAAGGAGCTGTAAAAAAACGAAAGTTTCTTTACAGCTCCTTGTTGTATACTGTTTGTATCAGTCTTTGATAACTCTGACCTTTATTACACCCTCAACCGAGGCGAGGAGGGAAGCAAGGTCTGCGTAATGTCCGCCGAGGTCAATGTCAGCGATTGTGTAAGCAAGGTCTTTTTTTGACTTGCTCACAACTGCGCTCGCCGGAAATCCTGCTTTGGAAACAGCGGCAGTAATTTCTGAAAGTGCGTCCGGCAGATTCCTGTGAATTACGCAAAGGCGGCAGTCTGTGCTCCTTGCGGCGGAAACAGCAGGAAGGTTGACCGAGTTTCTGATGTTTCCGTTTTCAAGGTAGTCCGCAATTTCATCGGCTGCCATAACAGCGCAGTTCTCCTCCGACTCCGGGGTGGACGCGCCGAGGTGCGGAATTGCAACCACGCCATCCTTTCCGATAAGCTTTGCCGAGGGAAAGTCAGTGACATAGCAAGCGACTTTCCCGCTTTCAATGGCTTCAAGAAGGTCATCGTCATTGACAAGACCGCCCCTTGAAAAGTTCATGATTCTGACGCCGTCTTTCATTGAAGAAAGCGCTTCTTTGTTGATCATACCCTTTGTTGAATCAAGGAGAGGAACGTGAACGGTGATATAATCGCAGGATGAAAAGATGTCTTTAAGGCTTTCGGTATATCCGACAGTGTCTGAAAGACTCAGCGCACCTCTGACTGAAAGGAACGGGTCATAGCCGAGAACTTCCATTCCAAGTCCGCATGCTGCGTTTGCAACGAGCGCACCGATTGCACCGAGACCGATTACTCCAAGCTTTTTTCCGAGAAGCTCGGGACCTGCGAACCTGCTCTTCCCTTTTTCAATGAGCTTTGAAAGCTCCGGCTCATCTTTGACGGTTTTAACCCATTCAATTGCGTCAACAACCTTTCTTGAAGAAAGGAGGAGACCGGTGAGAACAAGCTCTTTGACTGCGTTCGCATTAGCGCCGGGTGTGTTGAAAACAGCAATTCCCTTTTCGCTGCAAAGGTCAACGGGAATGTTGTTGACTCCCGCGCCGGCTCGGGCAATTGCCTGAACCGATTCGGGAATTGCCATTTCGTGCATGCTTGCCGAACGGACAAGAACTGCTTGCGGATTGTTTACGCTGTCGCCGCAGACATAGCCGCGTGCTTCAAGGCGCGAAAGACCGACGGGCGAAATTTTGTTGAGGGTGAGTACTTCACGACTCATGAATGTGCCTCCTCAAATTCTTTCATGAAAGCAACAAGCTTTTCAACGCCTTCAATCGGCATTGCGTTGTAGGTTGAAACTCTCATGCCGCCGGTTGAACGGTGACCTTTGAGGTTGACAAATCCGCGTTCTTCGGCTTCCTTGACGAAAAGGGCGTCAAGCTCCTTGTCGCCGGTAACGAACGGAATATTCATGAGTGAACGGTCCTCCTTGACAACGGTGCCCTTGAACAGTGAGGAGGAGTCAAGGAAATCATAAAGAACAGCGGCTTTCTTTTCGTTGCGCTCTTTCATTTTTTCAAGACCGCCGATGTCGTTCTTGATCCATTCAAGCATAAGCTTGCAGACATAGATTGCGTAGCACGGCGGAGTGTTGTACATTGTACCCTTGTCTGCATGAAGCTTGTAATCAAACATAAGCGGAGTGAAGTCCATCGCATTGCCGAGAAGGTCTTCGCGGACGATAACGAGGGTTGCGCCGGCAGGACCCATATTCTTCTGAACGCCTGCGTAAACGAGACCGAACTTTGAAATATCAATCGGCTCTGAGCAGATGCAGGAGGAAATATCCGAAACAAGGGGAACCGAACCGGTTTCCGGAATATACTTGAACATTGTTCCGTAAATGGTGTTGTTCATGCAGTAATAAACATAGTCTGCCTCGGGGTCAATGTCTTCCGGCTTAATCTTGGGAATATAGGAATAGTTCTTATCCTCGCTTGTTGCAAGGAGTCTGACCTTTCCGTAGCGGCAGGCTTCCTGATAGGCAATATTTGCCCAGTTGCCGGTTACGATGTAGTCGGCTTTGTTGTTCTTGTTCATCAGATTGAGCGGAACCATTGAAAACTGGGTTGAGCCGCCGCCCTGAAGGAAGAGAATTTTATAATTGTCGGGAACATTGAGAACTTCTTTGACGAGCGCAATCGTCTCGTCAAGGATTGACTGGAACACCTTTGAACGGTGAGACATTTCCATAACGGATTGTCCGCTGCCCTGATAATCGAGCATTTCGGCAGCTGCTTTTTTGAGCACTGCTTCGGGCATCATTGAGGGACCTGCGGAAAAATTGTAAACTCTTGACATGGTTGACACCTCTGCTTTCTGTAATCCATTCCATGCCGAAAACAAAAGAAAAATTTGTTGAACGGGCACGAAATATATACATGGGATTATACAACATACTATGCTTTTATGTCAAGGCGGTACATAGCAGTTTCAGGACATTAAAGCGTAAAAATATCTGATTTCGATGCTTCTTTGACCTCGTTTTAAACTCATCTCGGTGTAAAACACTCGAAAAATTCTATTTTGGCTTTTATTTTTTGTCTTTATATGTTAAAATGAATCCGATTATAAGAGCAATCCGACCGATAAAAGCTTCCGGTCGGATATTCACAGCAAGGAGGATAAGTATGAAGCGCATTGTTTCCTTTATGTTGGCATTGCTTCTTCTCGTTTCGGCTACGGCGGCGGTTTTTGCCGGTGCGGCAAATGTCACCTACTACGTCAGTCAGGAGGAGCAGGATATTTTTCTCGGACAGACCTACAAAAGAAAAATAACCACAAAGCCCTCCGGCGCGGACACTTCGCTTGCCGTCTGGACAAGCAGCAAGCCCGAGGTGGCCTCGGTCAACTCAAAGACCGGAGAAATCAAAGGCAAAAAGAAGGGTACTGCCACTATAATGGTTGAAGTCGGGGAAGAGACTTTCCTTTTCAAGGTTTGCGTTGTCAATCCGTACCTCAGTGAAAAGAGCAAAAGCGTATATCTCGGACAGAAGTTCAGCCTCAAAGTTATCGGCGGCAGCACGACAACGAAATGGAGCAGTTCGAACAGTAAAATTGCGTCTGTTGACAAAAAAGGCGTTGTAACGGCCAAAAAGGTCGGCAAAGCAACCGTCACTGCTGTCCGCAACGGCGTCAGCATGAAATGCACCGTTACGGTCAAAACGCCGACATTCCAGAAGACCAGCCTTGCTCTACAAAGGGGAGACAAAGAAAAGCTCAAAATCAACGGCGGCACCGGAACAGTGAAATGGAAGAGCTCCGCCACGAGTATTGCAACAGTCAGCAAAAGCGGAGTTGTCACGGCGAAAAAGCTCGGCAAAACCACAGTAACGGCAGTTGTGAACGGCTATACTCTCAAATGCAAGGTTGCTGTTTATGCCCACAGCCTCAACAAAACAAGCATGAAGCTTGAAACGGGAGACAGCTATCAGCTCATAATGAGCGGCGGAAGCGGAACAACCAAGTGGTCAAGCAGCAATTCAAAAGTTGCTCCCGTCAGCAAAAGCGGCGTTGTTACCGGAAAAACAAAGGGCACCGCAACGATTACTGCGGAAAAAAACGGTGTAAAAATGACCTGCAAGGTCAGTGTAGTTGTTACCGACCTTCCCGTTCCTGAGGGAAAATCAGCAATAATTTCTGCGTACAACAAGGCTGTCAACAAGGTTAAAAAAACAAAGAACTTTTCCTTCATTACAAAGAAGGATCCTGATTTCATTGTCAAAAGAAGCGAGGGGTCAAAGGCGGGTGTTTTTTCAACTGTCATCAGCACGCTGATGTTCGCAAAGAACAGCAAGTACTATGTTGTTGAAGACGGAATGGCATATCTTGTTAAAGACGGAACGAAAGCAAAAAGCGGAACAAAGGTCGGCGCATTTATTCCGCCGTACTATAAAGAATGTGCTATCCCGTCTGCCGGAATAAAAAAAGCGAGCGCAACAAAAGTCGGCAGCGGATACCTTCTGACGCTTACGCTGGTTGAGGAGCAGTCCCATTTCAGCGGAAAGGTGAGCACACCGACTGTATACAATAAGATGGTTTCAACTCCGTTTGACCTTTCGGTTCTGAAAATAACCGGAGAGGAAGATATGCCGCTTATCACGGTTACATATCCCGGAACGGTTGTCAAGGCACTTGTTGACAAGAAGGGCAGACTGCTCTCGCTTGATGTCAAAGCTCCGCAGAGACTCAGTTTTGACCTGAGGGAAACCGGTTTTGACGCCGAAAATTCCAGCTTCATGGCTGAAATCACAGACAGAGTCACCACCACATTCAAATATTAAGGTGTTTTCCGGCAACATTTGAATCTTTGCCGGAGAGATAAGAAGAACGCACGGAAAAGAGACCAAAAACATCTTTTCCGTGCGCTTAATACCTTTTTTGAACGCTGAAAAAATCAACAGAATTCAGTTTACGGAGGAACAGTAATGCTTGAAAATACAGAGCCTGAACGTGTGTTTCACTTTTTTGAGGAAATTTCTTCTATCCCCCGCGGCTCGGGCAACACAAAAGCGGTCGGCGATTACTGCGTCCGTTTTGCAAAGGAGCATAACCTTGAAGTTGTCCGCGACGAGTTGGGAAACGTCATAATAAAAAAGAAAGCCTCAGAGGGCTTTGAAAACCATCCGCCGGTTATTCTTCAGGGACACCTTGACATGGTTTGCGAAAAGGAATCCGACCTTGAATTTGATTTCACCCGGGACGGGCTTCGGCTTCGACTTGACGGAGACCTGCTTTCTGCCGAGGGAACGACACTCGGTGCCGATGACGGAATAGCCGTTGCTATGATTCTTGCCGTTCTTGAAGATGAAAGTCTTGTCCACCCGACGCTTGAAGCGGTGTTTACCGTTGACGAGGAAACCGGAATGGACGGAGCACAGGGATTGGACGTTTCGCTTCTCAACGGCTCAACGCTCATCAATCTTGATTCCGGTGAAGAGGGAGTTCTCACTGTCGGCTGTGCCGGCGGTGCAAAGGTGGATATGTTCCTGCCGGTGAAGAGGGAAAAGAACAGCCTGCCTTGCAAAAAGATTACTGTTTCGGGACTTCTCGGCGGACACTCGGGAATTGATATTGACAAGGGCAGACTCAACGCGGATAAGGTTCTCGTTTCGCTTCTTATGTCTTTCCCTTTTGAGTTCAGACTTGTTTCGATTTCCGGCGGATTCAAGGATAACGTAATTCCCAACGCCTGCGAATGTGTTGTTGCCGCTGAGTGTGATTGCTCGAAAGAGGCGGAAAGCTTTCTTTCGAAAAACCGGGTTCAGACCGATTCGGGACTTTCGGTTTCGGTTGAAGACGCTAAGACGGCAGAAAGCTGCTTCGACGCCTGCTCCACCGGAAAGGTTCTCGGATTTCTTGACGCTCTTCCCTGCGGAATTGCTTCAATGAGCAAGGAAATGGAGAACCTTGTTCAGTCCTCCTCAAACGTTGGTGTTGTCAGAACGGAGAAAGACGGCGTTGCCTGCATAATGTCCGTCAGAAGCAGTGTTGCCGCCGAAAAGCAGCAGCTGCTTGACAGAATTGAAAAAATTGCGCAGCGCTTCGGTGCTGAAATTGCAACCCGCGGTCATTATCCCGCGTGGGAGTTTCGCAAGGATTCCAGGCTCAGGGAGACCATGACCGCCGTTTTCAGAAAGCTCTTCTCAAAAGAACCGACTGTCACGACAGTACACGCCGGACTTGAATGCGGTCTGTTCAGCGAAAAGTTCAGAGACTTTGACGCTGTTTCAATGGGACCGGATATGTGGGACATTCACACCGTAAATGAAAGGCTTTCGGTTTCATCAACCGGACGTACCTATACATATTTGTGCAATTGTTTGAAGGAGCTGTGATTGACAATGCAGACTGAATCGGTTGTAAGGCTTCAGAAAGAGCTTGAAAAGGGCAGTGCCCTGCTCGTTGCAAGCGTTCCCGGCAGATTTTATCTCACCGGCTTTGAAACGAGCGACGGCTACGTTCTCATTACGCCGGAAAACGCATATTTTCTCATTGACTTCCGTTATTATGAAAAAGCGAAGGAGCTTGTGAAAAGCTGTGACGTGCTGCTTTCCAATGCGGCGCTCAGACAGGTTTCAGAGCTTTGCGAAGAAAACGGAATTTCAAATCTTTTTGTTGAAAGTGAATATGCTTCCCTGAGCTTTTTCAACAGTCTTAAAGAATCAGTTTCACCCGTTTCGGTTTCCGACGACGGACGTTTTGATTCTCTTCTGCGTGAAATGCGCAGTGTTAAAACTCAGAGGGAGCTTGAACTGATAAGGGAAGCTCAAAAGCTGACCGATGACACGTTCTCATATATTCTTGAACGGATAGAAACGGGACGCACTGAACGGGAAGTTATGCTTGACATGGAGTTTTATATGCGCCGCCTTGGTTCAGAGGGCGTTTCGTTTGACTTCATTGTTGTTTCCGGAAAGAATTCCTCGCTTCCTCACGGCGTTCCGACCGACAAAATAATTGAGCGTGGAGATTTCCTTACAATGGATTTCGGCGCGGTTGTCGGCGGCTATCGGTCAGATATGACAAGAACGGTTGCTGTGGGCAGTGTTTCCGATGAACAGAAACGTGTTTACGAAACAGTCCTGAAAGCTCAGAACGCCGCAATTGAGGCGGTCAGACCGGGAGAGATATGCAAAGACATTGATAAAATTGCCCGCGACATTATTAACAAGGCGGGCTATGAGGGTTGCTTCGGGCACGGGCTCGGACACAGCGTCGGCATTGAAATTCACGAATGGCCGAATTTCAACACGCGCTGCGAAGCTGTTTTGAAGCCGGGAACGGTTATGACCGTTGAACCGGGTATATATCTGGAAAACAGGTTCGGCGTCCGCATTGAGGACATGGTTTTTGTAACCGAAAGCGGCTGTGAAAACATTACAAAGAGCGAAAAGAGGCTGATTTGCCTTTGAGGTAAAGGCGCTTTTCCGCCGCCTTAAAGTTCGGTTTTTATTGCGGGCAGTTCCTGACTGCCCGTTTTTTCTGTGCATTTACTGCCGCAAAACAAAAAGCTATAAGTCTCAGAAAATCTTCGACTTATAGCTTAATGATTTGATTTATTCCTGAACTGCGCTGAAAAAGGCAGCCGGGAAGCTATGCCTAAAACTTATTCGTTAGTGCTGGGCTCGGTATCATCGAGAGTCTTAAACTTTTCAATAAAGTCTTTGATGAGATTGATGTAATTTTCGATAAAGTCAACGATAGTGTCGAGAATCTTTCTTACCTGATCCACTACAAGTCACCTCCTGTATACTTGATAATTATAATTTAGTACATATTTCAATATTAGTCAATATTTTAAAAGAAATTTTGCAATTTTTTTATAAAAATTAACCTATTTTTAACGAAATCTTGTATATGTTTACTTTGTTGTGAATGTTTTTTTATCTTCTCTGTTTTTCCAACAAGAGCCGAGGAGAGCTTTAATAAAAACGGGGCAAGCGGAAAGAGCACGGCAGTTGCGGCGGCGTTGAAAAGCAGATGAACAACGCTCACGAAGCCTGCGCCGCTGTTGATTTTTGAAAACAACGCTTCGACCGGAACAAAAAGAGAAAGAACAAGAACACCGGATGTTGCGGCAAGATTGAAAAGCAGATGAAAAACGGCGGTTGATTTGGCCTTTTCATCGGAGCGTACGGCGCAAAGCAGCGTGGGAAATGTTGCGCCGATATTCTGACCGCAGACGATATAAACGGAGGCTTTCCGGCTGACTGCTCCGACTGAGACCAGCGATTGCAGAATTCCGACCGTTGCGGAAGAGCTTTGAAGCAGTGCGGTTGAAACAAAGCCGAAAAGCACACCTGTCAGCCGTGAGGAGCAAAGCGAAAAAAGCAAAGTGAGCTTTCCGTCACGGTCGAGCGCGGCGGCGGCTTCCTTCATGGTGTCAATGCCGACAAACAAAAGGGAGAGCGCGCAGAGAAAACAGCCGAGACTCCTGAACTTTTCGCTTTTTGAAAAAAGCAAGATGATTGCTCCGGCAAGCACGATGAAAGGCGCGGCGGCTGAAAAATTCAGAGCTATCAGTACACCGGTGACGGTTGTTCCGATGTTTGAGCCCATGATTATTCCCACTCCCTGAGAAGAGCTCAGAGCGCCGCAGTCAACGAGCGCAGTCGTGCAGACCGTAACCGCGGCTGAGGATTGAACCAGCCCGGTAACGGCTGCTCCGGTCAGCACCGCCAGAAAACGGTTGACACAAAGCTTTTGCAGCAGAGATTCAAGCCTTCCGAGGCAGAGCTTTTTCATGGCTTCGCTCATTTCAAGAACGGAAAAAATAAAAATCCCCACTCCGCAAAAAAATCCGCAAAGTGTGCTCAATTCCATAGGTGGCTCCTTTCGAGAATTTTTCTCTTGACAAAGGTACGATTTACCTTATAATTAAGTTGAATACGGCGGTTGACCGCGAAGATCGGGGGACAAAGAATGGCTATCAATATCGTTCCGATGCCGAACAATGTTTATGAATACGGCGGGGAAAAGCAATTTTTTGAAAAGGACTTTATTTTTGAAAAAAAAGACTCGATACCCGAAGAAGGGTATGAAATCACAATCGGTGAGAACGGCGTTTTTGTTGCCTATTCAACCGAAAAGGGTCTTTATTACGCAAAGAACACCCTAACTCAGCTTGAAACAGAAAGAGGAAAACTTCCGTTTTTGCGCATTGTCGATGCACCGCGCTTTCCGTACCGCGGCTTTATGATTGACAGCTCGCGCCATATGCAGACCGTTGCAGAAATCAAAAAATTTATTGAAGCAGCGGCGTTCTTCAAGTTCAACGTTTTCCACTGGCATTTGACAGACGACCAAGGCTGGCGGATTGAAAGCGAAAAGTATCCCGAGCTCAACGCAGTGGGCTCATTCAGAAACGGACATGGCTTTTCAAGCAAAAACAAGGCTGTCTACGGCGGATACTATACCAAGGACGAAATCCGCGACATTGTTGAATTCTGCCGCGAGCGTTATATTGACGTAATTCCCGAAATTGATATGCCGGGACACATGGTTGCCGCAATCGCTTCCTATCCTGAGCTTTCTTGCTCCGGAAAGCAAACTGACGTTGCAATTCAGGCGGGTATCCACAAGAACATTCTTTGCGCCGGCAAGGAGGAGGTTTTCAACTTCTGCTTTGGCGTTATTGACGAGGTAAGCGAGCTGTTTCCGTGTGAATACTTCCATATCGGCGGAGACGAAGCTCCCAAGGCACGGTGGAATGATTGTCCCCGCTGCCGCGAGAGAATCCGCGAAGAAGGACTCAGAAACAGCGAGGAGCTTCAGGGATACTTTGTCAACAGAATAGCTGACCACCTCAGAAAGCTCGGCAAAAAGCCGGTTGTCTGGAACGAAAGCCTCAAAAGCGGAATGCTCGGAAAGGACGCTGTTGTCTGCGACTGGATGGACAGAGAACACCTTTGCGAGGATTGGGCAAACAACGGCGGTAAGATTATTATTGAAGATTTCTTCCATTATTACCTCGATTATAACTATGGCATTACACCGCTGAAAAAGACCTATTCATATAATCCGATGCTCGAAAAGCTTGATATTGTCGGAAGAAAATCCGTTCTCGGCGTTGAAACTCCTATCTGGACCGAATTTGTTGAGGATTTTGAAAGAATGAGCTATCTTTGCTTCCCGAGACTTATGGCGGTGGGTGAAAGCGGCTGGACAAATTGGGGCAGACACGATTATCGCGATTTTTTGAGAAGAGCCGAAGCAAACAGAGCAAAATTGCTTTCAATGGGAATCAATATGGCCCCGAAAAAAGATTGGGATCCGCTTCCGCTCGGCAGACTCAAAGGTCAGTATCAGCACAATAAGAATTTCATCACACCCTATTTTTTCAGAGTAAACGTTCTGAAAAAAGATGAGGAGTAATCAATAACACAATCGGCTGTTTCGCGGACAAATGAATTGGGGGCTGTCGCATTTAGCGCAGAACAAAAAGAAAAATGCTGAAATGCAAAATTGTATGGTTGC
>JAEDIL010000107.1 GCA_016292455.1 Clostridiaceae bacterium | reverse complement strand
GAAACAACACAAGAGAAAGGAATTTTGAAATGAAAAAAATAGCAAGCTTCACCATTGACCATACGATTTTGCCGAAAGGACTTTATACCTCCCGGGTTGACGGCGACTGTGTAACCTATGATATTCGCATGCGCCGCCCGAACAAAGAACCCGTACTTGAAAACGGAGCCGTTCATACCCTCGAGCATCTTATTGCAACGTTCGTGCGCAACAGCGAATACAGCGACAGCGTCGTTTACTTCGGACCGATGGGCTGCCGTACCGGTTTCTACTTCATCGTCCGCGACACGGTTTCTCCCGGACAGGTTATCAGTCTGCTTCAAAACGCGTTTGCCTTTTGCGCCGATTTCAGCGGTGAAGTTCCCGGCGTGAGCGAAAAGGAATGCGGAAACTGGAAAGACCATGATCTTGACGGAGCAAAAAAAGAAGCCGCCGCCATGCTCAAAGTACTTGAAGGCTGGAAAACCGAACAGCTTGTTTATCCGAGCAGATAAACGCCTTTTCAAAGCTGAATACAAAAAAGCTATAATTCACATTTAATCCGAAATTTCGCGGCTGTGAATTATAGCTTTGTTTTTTTCGACTCACGGTTTACATCTCAGGCAGGGCTTATAGCCCTGCTTCACTGCGGCAGAGCGTGAAAGGGCGCGCTTTGATTTCTCCAACGAGGAACAGCCGCTCCGGTGGAACTTCGTTCCCGTGCGTGTAACATAAACAGTCTGCGCTTTTTGAAGCGGCTTTTTCATAATCTGCACCCTGACTGCGGCAGTACCGGGAGAAAGCAGATTCTTCCCGTTCACCGTTTTATATGCCCTGACTTTTATATAGCAGTTTTTCCCCTCTTCAAGCGATTTGAGAGTCAGCTTTTTCACGCTGTCTTTGACCGTTTTCTTTTTCACACCATTTTTAAAGCTTCTGTCTGAGCTGTAATAAACAATGTAGCCGTCCGCGCCACGCACGCCTTTCCATGAAGCAGTCAGCTGCCCTGCCTTTTCCGATTTTGCCTTTACCTGAGGTGAAGCAGGCGCAGCAGCAGTTTTCAGCACCTCGGAAAACGTGCTTTTGTTGCTTTCGCAAACAGCCTTCAATTTGAAGTAACAAACCTCTCCTGCGCCGAGCTTCGTGACTTTCAGCGTTGTTTTTTGAGTTTCGCTCCTCTTTGTCCACGAAGCTGTGGACTTTTTTATATATACCTCGTATTTCTTTGCGCCTTTGACCTTTTTCCAGCTCAGAGTCAGCGACGTCGGTGTATTGTCCGAAGCTTTGAGTCCCTGCGGCTTTGAAAGCGGCAGCACCGCAATGGCTTCGTTCAGCTTTGCCTTGCAAACACAGCAGGTATATGTTCTCACTCCCGTAGAAGAATATGTTGCCTTTTTGCTGACAACGGGTTTTGAAAAACTGTGACCGGTTGCGGCAACAACTTTTTGTTCCCTGATGACCGATTTGCACCGCACGCAGCTTTTTCCCTCTGTGAGCCCCATTTTCGTGCAGGTTGGCAACACAGCTTTTTCTGTTTTCGGTTTATGCTTGATGCAGCTTGTAATTTTTACAACACATTCTGCCGAAGCGGCGTCGCTTTCCTCGTGCTTCATGCTCAGAACAGTTCTTCCTCTGCCGCGAGGAACAATATATCCGTTCTGAACCCCGGCAATATCGGGGCTCAGCGCAAAGGAAAAGCACTCCGTTTCAAGCAGAGTTTTCTGCCCGGGAGCGCCCTCATTTACTGTGAAAATTTTCAACATATTCTTTTGGTCCGCCGCCATTTCTGTCTTTTCGGGCTCGACCGAAAGCTTCAGTTTTTCTGCCGGAATTCTGACTTCAAGGCGCTTTTCCGCGTTTTCGGTTTCCGGACCGCATCCGGCTTCCAGAGAATCAAACAAGTGAACCCACCAAATTTCTCCGTCGGCTGTTCTGAAACACGCCGCGCCGACTCTTGAATAAGAGGAAGAGCAGGCATTGGCTCTGTCTCCGGGCAAGGACAGCCAGAACTGCGCTGCCTGCTCACCGGTCAATGCGCCGAAAGCAATGTTTTCTCCGCAAGTCTTTCCGCGTGTTTCGAAAACAGAGAAAAAAGCACTGCCGTCAGTTCTGACATGGGAAAAGCTGAGTGCAATTTCCGCGGCTCTTTGCTCTGCCGCTTCAAAAAGGCTTTTGTCGGCAGAAAGCAGATTCTTGCCCTCTTTTGCGCGCTCATTGTTGACAGCCGCAACCGAAGCAAGCGCGCTTTGCCGGTCACATTCACCTTTCACAAAAACCCGAACCGTGTCAGTACCCGCAAAGCACCGGAAAGAAAGAGAAAAAGACGCAGCACAAACCAAAAGGAACAATACAATCCCCGGCATCGCTTTTTTGAAAAACCGCACCTTTTCCATCTCCTTTTTTTCGCAAATCAAACACCGGCTTTCACAATGGTTGCGAAAGCCGGAAAATCAATGCCGGAATTACTGTTCGTTTTTAACTCCGGGTCTGCCGCAGCATTTTTTATACTTCTTTCCGCTTCCGCAGGGACAGGGATCGTTTACACCGATCTTCGCGCTCTTTGACTTGCGGACGGTTTTGTTCTTTTCGCTTCCGTCTCCCGAACCCGATGCACCGGTTACTTTGGCAACCTGCTCGCGCTTGACTTCTTCGTCAGTTCTGAATTTGGCGGAAAGAACAATTTTCACTGTATCCTCACGGATCGAAGCAACCATTGCGTCGAACATATCTGCTGTTTCCTCGCGGAAAGCAACGATAGGATCTTTCTGACCATAGGCAACAAGACCGATTCCGCGTTTGAGCTCATCAACAGCGTCAATGTGATCCATCCATTTGAGGTCAACGCAGCGAAGCAGCATTGCGCGTTCAATTTCACGCATGAACTCAGCTCCGAACTCAGCCTCGCGCTTTTCGTGCAGAGCGTGGGCGCGTTCAATCAGCATTTCGCATATTTCATCAGAGGACTTGTCGTTGTCAACAAAATCGTTTTCAGTTGTCAGCCAGCCAAGATATTTTTCACGAAGCGACGGCAGATGCCATTCGTTCTTCGGAACATTCGGCGGGCAGAAGAAAGCAACGGAATCTTCAATTGATTCGTCAATCATTTTTGAAATGACGGGCTTCATGTCCTCGCCTTTGAGAACCATGTCGCGCTGACCGTAAATTACGGTACGCTGACGGTTCATGACATCATCGAACGCAAGAACATGGCGGCGGACGGCAAAGTTGTTGCCCTCAACCTTTCGCTGAGCGGCTTCAACCTGCTTTGAAAGCAGACCGACTTCAATCGGCATATCATCGTCAACGGGCAGGCTCTTCATGATGCTCATCATTCTGTCGCCGCCGAAGAGGCGAAGCAGGTCGTCCTGCATTGAAAGATAGAAGCGGCTTTCACCCGGGTCGCCCTGACGGCCTGAACGACCTCTGAGCTGGTTGTCAATTCGTCTTGACTCGTGGCGCTCGGTACCGATAATGTAAAGGCCGCCGGCCTCCCTGACTCTGTCGGCTTCCTCGGAAATTTCTTCCTTATACATCTTTTCAAGTTTCTTGAACGTTTCGCGCGCTTCAAGAATTTCTTCGTCGTCGGTTTCGCCGAAACCGGTAGCTTCCGAAATCAGCTCTTCGGGATATTCACGGCGGCGCATCTCGCTTTTTGCAAGGAATTCCGCATTACCTCCGAGCATGATGTCGGTACCGCGGCCCGCCATGTTGGTTGCGATGGTAACCGCACCGAACTTACCAGCCTGTGCAATGATTTCAGCTTCCTTTTCGTGGTGCTTTGCATTGAGCACGTTATGCTTGATTCCGCGCTTTTTCAGTGCAGCGGAAAGGCGTTCACTCTTGTCAATCGAAACCGTACCGACAAGCACGGGCTGACCTTTTTCATGGCAGGCAATAATCTGCTCAATTATTGCGTTGAACTTGAACTGCTCGGTCTGATATATTACGTCATCGCGGTCAATGCGCCTGACGGGCTTGTTGGTCGGAACCTCAACAGCATCAAGGCTGTATATTTCTCTGAATTCCTGAACCTCAGTCATCGCAGTACCGGTCATTCCGGAAAGCTTTTCATAAAGACGGAAATAATTCTGGAAAGTAATTGTTGCAAGGGTCTTGTTCTCCTTTGCAATCTTTACGCCTTCCTTGGCTTCAATAGCCTGATGCAGACCTTCGTTATAGCGGCGGCCGATCATGATTCGTCCGGTGAATTCATCAACAATAAGCACCTGACCGTCTTTGACAACATAATCAACGTCACGCTTCATGACGCCGTGCGCCTTGATTGCAATGTTAAGGTGATGGGAAAGCGTGAGGTTATCAGGGTCGGTAAGGTTTTCAATGTTGAAATATTTTTCAGCCTTGGCAATACCGCTTTTGGTCAGCGAGGCAATCTTGCCCTTTTCGTCAACAACATAGTCCGCGCCCTTTTCCTCTGCAATTTCTTCAAGGTTCATTTTGGAATCCGTTTCGGGAATACGCAGGCAGTTGAGACGTTTTACAAAGTCATTTGCAAGAGTATAAAGCTCCGAGGACTGGCTGCCCATTCCGGAAATGATGAGCGGAGTTCTCGCTTCATCAATAAGAATTGAGTCAACTTCGTCAACAATGGCATAGTTGTGATCGCGCTGAACCTTTTCCTCAATATACTGAACCATATTATCACGCAGATAATCAAAGCCCATCTCGTTGTTCGTTCCGTAGGTGATGTCGGCGGCATAGGCTGCGCGTCTTTCTTCTGTGTCAAGTCCGTTGACGATGAGACCGACGGAAAGACCGAGGAAGCGATATACCTTGCCCATCCATTCGCTGTCGCGGCGGGCAAGATAATCGTTGACGGTGACGATATGCACGCCCTTTCCGGAAAGTGCGTTGAGGTATGCCGGCAAAGTTGCAACAAGAGTCTTTCCTTCGCCGGTTTTCATTTCTGCAATTCTGCCCTGGTGCAGAACAATTCCGCCTTCAAGCTGAACGGGAAAGTGCTTCATTCCGAGAACGCGCCATGAGGCCTCGCGGCAGACCGCAAAAGCCTCGGGAAGAATATCGTCAAGAGTTTCTCCGTTTGAAAGTCTTTCTTTGAACTCATCGGTTTTCGCGCGCAGCTCAGCGTCAGACAAAGCGGAGTATTCTTCATCAAGCGAAATAATCTTTTCAACAGTCGGTCTGATTCTCTTGATTTCCTTTGAAGAGTAATCACCGAATAGTTTTTTCAAAAAGCCCATTTTTTCACCTCAATAGTAAGTCTGTATATGGGGCTGTTGCATTTAAATGCAGAAATCGTTTTCTTCACCCCGAAGCTGTATATAGATACTGCGAGTGGGTG
>JAEDIL010000017.1 GCA_016292455.1 Clostridiaceae bacterium | reverse complement strand
TGGTCATGGCAGTACCAAAGAGAAGAGTATCAAAGGCAAGAAGAGACAAGAGACGTTCCAACGTTTGGAAGCTTGACGCTCCCACACTTGTCAGATGCAAACAGTGCGGTGAATATACTGTACCGCATAAGGTATGCGGCAGTTGCGGTTATTATAATGGCAAGCTCGTTGTTGCTAAGGATGAGGACTAAGCCTTTGGACTTTTGAAAGGTGGAGAAGCAGCTTTGCTTTCTCTGCCTTTTTCTTTAATTTCAGCTTTTTCGCTGCAATTCAGTTTTCGGAAAGCGGTGGTTGAATGTCAGTTTTAATAAACGGTGTTACAAAAAAGTCAATTGCCGAAAAAAAAGGTATCAGACCCGGGGACGTTCTTGTTTCAGTCAATTCACATGAAATCAACGATGTTCTTGATTACAGCTTTTATGTAAAAGAGGAGAAGCTCACGCTTGCCCTGATTTCTGACGGGAAAGCAAAAAAAGTCAAACTGCGTAAAAACGAATATGACGACATCGGTCTGGAATTTGAAACCTATCTTATGGACAAGCAGCACCATTGCAAGAACAAATGCGTTTTCTGCTTCATTGACCAACTGCCGAAAGGTATGCGTGATACACTATATTTCAAAGATGACGATTCCCGCCTTTCCTTCCTCTTCGGCAACTATGTTACACTGACAAATCTCACTGAGCATGATGTTCAGAGACTTATTGACATGCACATCAGCCCGGTGAACGTTTCAGTTCACACCATGAATCCGGCTCTTCGCGTTGAAATGATGAAAAACAAGCACGCCGGTGAATGTCTTTCTATTTTGAGGCGTCTTGCTGACGCGGGAATTCAGCTCAACACTCAGCTTGTTCTATGTCCCGGAATCAACGACGGAAAAGAGCTTGAATTCAGCCTTGCCGAACTTGAAAAGCTTTACCCGTCGATTCAAAGCATTGCCGCTGTTCCTGTCGGTCTGACAAAATTCCGTGACGGTCTCACTGAAATCAAGCCGTATACGTCTGAAACGGCAAGGGAAGTTATCAGCATTGTTGACACATTCGGTGAAAGGTGTCTTGAAAAATACGGCACCCGTCTTGCTTTCTGCGCCGATGAGTTTTACCTGAAAGCAGAACTTCCGATTCCCGATGATGAGTATTACGAGGATTATCCGCAGATTGAAAACGGCGTCGGTCTTTGGAAAGACCTTGAAGTCAGCTTTTTTGACGCCCTTGAAAGCTGTGAAGCAGAAACAGACACCGAAAGTCATGTCTCTCTTGTCACAGGTACAGCAGCTTATCCCCTGATAAAAAAACTTGCCGCAGCAGCAACAAAAAAGTTTCCCGGAGTTACTGCCGATGTTTTTGAAATTAAGAACGACTTTTTCGGTCACAGCATCACCGTTGCCGGTCTGATAACCGGGCGTGATCTTATAGCACAGCTCAAAAACAAAACACATTCAAATCGTATTATCATTCCGTCAGTCATGCTCAGAAGCGAAGGAGATATGTTCCTTGACAGCGTGACAAAAGAAGAAGTTGAAAAAGAACTTGAAGCAACTCTCACCGCAACTCCTCAGAGTGACGGTGAAGCACTTCTTTGCAATATACTCGGAGTATAAAGGAGGAAAAAACATGTCACGACCGGTTGTGGCAATTGTGGGCAGACCTAATACAGGCAAAAGCACGCTGTTCAACAAGCTTGTCGGTCAACGTCTTTCAATTGTTGACGACACCCCCGGAGTTACAAGAGACAGAATTTTTGCCGACTGCGAATGGCTTTCAAGGCATTTTCTTCTCGTTGACACCGGTGGAATTGAGCCGTATTCAAATGATATAATCCTGAAACAGATGCGCCGTCAGGCACAGCTAGCAATCGAAAGCGCAAACGTAATCATTCTCGTCTGCGATGTACGCTCGGGCGTTGTTGCAACGGACGCCGAGGTGGCATCAATGCTCCAACGCAGCGGAAAACCGATCGTACTCTGCGTCAACAAGTGTGACAATATCGGGGAGCTGCCTCCCGACTTTTATGAGTTTTACAACCTTGGACTCGGCGATCCGATCGGTGTTTCGGCTGTTCACGGTCATGGAACGGGAGATTTGCTTGACGCTGTCATTGAACATCTCCCGGCATACAACGAGCAGGAAGAGGAAAACGTCATAAGCGTAGCCGTAATCGGAAAACCGAATGTCGGCAAATCTTCACTCGTCAATGCAATTTCGGGCGAGGAGCGTGCAATTGTTTCAGACATTGCCGGAACAACGAGAGACGCAACTGATACTCTCATTTCGAACAAATTCGGCGATTTTGTTTTTATTGATACCGCCGGAATGAGACGCAAGAGCAAAATTGAAGACCAGCTTGAAAAGTACAGCATTATCCGCGCAAAAATGGCTGTTGAAAGGGCGAACGTATGCGTAATTATGATTGATGCCGTTGAAGGCTTTACAGAGCAGGATTCAAAGGTTGCCGGGCTAGCGCACGAAATGGGAAAAGCCTGCATAATTGCCGTCAACAAATGGGACGCAGTTGAAAAAGACGGCAAAACAATGGATTCCTATCGCAAAAAGCTGATGAACGATTTTTCTTTCATGTCATACGCGCCGATTATTTTTATTTCAGCCAAAACCGGGCAGCGCCTTGAAAGACTCTTTGAGCTTATTAAGTTTGTTGACGAGCAGAATACAATGCGTATTTCGACAGGAAAGCTCAACGATGTACTTGCAGCCGCAACAGCAAGGGTTCAACCCCCGACTGACAAAGGAAAACGTCTCAAAATCTTTTATATGACTCAGGCTTCAACAAGACCGCCAACATTTGTCTGCTTTGTCAACAAAGCCGAGCTGTTTCATTACAGCTATCAGCGCTATATTGAGAATCAGATACGCGAAGTATTCGGTCTTGAAGGCACACCGATGAGGTTCGTAATAAGAGAAAGAGAAAGCAAATAACAACAGACGTGCTGCCGCTTTTCGGAGTAAAACAAAGCGAAAAGAAAGCTATAATTCCAGAACCGAAGAGACTTCTCTTTGCGAAGCGGATTATAGCTTTTGTTTTTTGTGCACATGAATGTGTTCGTTTTTTCTGCTTCTGAATTCGGCAGAACGTTTTATTATGTTTATGTTTTGTCACAAATATCTTCGAATTATTATTTGCAGCCTTCCTTTTTTGCTCTCCCCTTTTTGTTCAAGCAAAACTGCCTTTCCTTTTCCGCGAAGAACAATTTTTTCACCCACAGAAAGCTTTTTGTCTGCTTTTAATACCTGAACACCGTCAACAAATACACTGCCGCTCTCGATAAAGGCCGAAGCCTTGCTCCTTGAAAGTGAAAACGCACAGCAGACAATTGCGTCAAGACGAAGCGATGGTACAGAAAAGAACAGATCTTTGGTCATTTCATCGGTTCTGACAAAGTCATGCTTTGATTCTTTTGAAACTTTTATGCTCGCCCTGCCGGCAGATTTCAGGTTTTCCCTGATAAAAGCTTCGACAGAAGAAAGGCAGAACAAACGGCAGCCGCTTTCATCAACTATAATGTCTCCGAGCACTTCTCTGCGAAGACCGAGTCCCATAAGCGCGCCGAGATAATCACGGTGAGAAAGCGTTGTAAACCTGTCTTTTTCAAGGCGCAAAAGCGTAATTGGGTCAAACTCAGGATACGCTTCAAAAAAGTCCTCCGCTGTGTTTTCCTCATAGAAACGCGGAACAAAAACCGCACAAAGACGCTCTGCATTTTCAAATCCGCCGTAATAAAATGTTTTAACGTACTCGCTTTGATATTTTTCAAGCGAAAGCAAAAGTGTCCGTTGCCTCATTTCAAGAAAAGCAGTGCACAAAACGGCGGATTCGTCGGCGCACTGCATTTTCAGGTCTGAAGCATGAGAAAGCAAAACTTCATCTTCAGTCATATTTTTCCCTTTTCTGATATTTTATCAGTTATTGATAATTATGAGCGGATTCAAGCATCATGTCTTTGACTTTCATCAGCCTTGTTGTTGAGGAACGTTCGTTTTCGTCAAGCTTCATTGTAATGTACTTTATTGTTTCCTCATACTGCGGAATGAGAACGTGCTCCAACGCATTGACGCGGCGGCGCGTTTTTTCAATTTCCGACGCCAAAAGGCGACAAGCGTTTTCTGTCTGTGCAAGGCGAAGCATTTCAGGCATTATTCCCGCAAGAGCACCGACAGCATCGTCAAGATCACTGCCCGTAAAGGCGTAGCCGTATGAATAAATTTCGCCTTCCTTTGCTGATTTGAAGCGCGGTTTGAACAACGGCACATCAACACTCATAATGTTTTGCTGCTCAACCTCGGCGCTCATTTTCTGAGAGGGCATCATGAGAGCCACTTCAATCTCCTCGTCTGTCATGACGCTTCTTGCAACAGACATATGACTGTTGGCAACTTTTATTCCGGCCTCAACTTTTTCTCTCAGTTCTTTGTTTTCCCTGATAAGAATAAGAAAACGGCGCATAAGCTCATCACGCTTATCTTTCAGAAGCTTGTGACCTTTCCTTGCGGTCATCAGCTTTTTTTTGAGGTTAGTCAGCTCCATTCTGGTTGGATTGACATTCAGAACCGCCATCAAATCACCTGCTCATCAATATAATAAAGGTCAAGGAATTCATCGCTGATTCGTTTCAGCTCGCTGCGCGGAAGAATTGACAGAAGCTTCCACCCGAGAGTAAGCGTTTCTTCAATGGAACGATCGCTGTTGTTGCCCTGCGAAACATACTCCTTTTCAAACTCATCAGCAAACTTCGCGTAAAGCTTATCCATATCCGTAAGCGCAGCTTCACCGAGAATGACCATAAGCTCCTTGGCTTCCTTTCCGCGTGCATAAGCCGAGAAAAGCTGATTCATTGTGTTTGAGTGGTCGGCTCTCGTCTTGCCTTCGCCGATACCCTTATCTTTGAGTCTCGAAAGAGAAGGAAGAACATCAATCGGAGGAACAATGCCCTTTCTGTGAAGCTCGCGTGAAAGGATAATCTGTCCTTCGGTGATGTACCCGGTAAGGTCGGGAATAGGATGGGTTTTATCGTCCTCAGGCATTGTAAGAATCGGAATAAGGGTTATGCTGCCCTTCTTATCGCGCTGTCTGCCGGCTCTTTCATAAATTGAAGCCAGGTCAGTGTACATATATCCGGGATAGCCGCGGCGACCGGGAACTTCCTTTCTTGCCGCTGAGACCTCGCGCAATGCGTCAGCATAGTTGGTTATATCGGTAAGAATTACAAGAACATGCATTCCTCGGTCAAATGCAAGATACTCAGCAGCAGTAAGAGCCATTTTTGGTGTTGCAATTCGTTCAATTGCCGGGTCATTTGCGAGGTTTGAGAACATGACGGTTCTTTCAAGCGCGCCTGTTTCACGGAAAGACTGCATAAAGAAGTCAGCTTCCTCAAATGTTATACCCATTGCGCCGAAAACAACGGCAAACGGTTCATCGGTTCCTCTGACCTTTGCCTGTCTTGCAATCTGTGCGGCTAGCTGAGCATGAGGGAGACCCGAAGCAGAGAAAATCGGGAGCTTTTGTCCGCGCACAAGCGTATTAAGTCCGTCAATTGCGGAAATACCCGTTTGAATGAATTCCTGGGGATAGCTTCTTGCTGCCGGATTCATCGGAGTTCCGTTAACATCAAGGCGCTTTTCAGGAATAATATCAGGACCGCCGTCAATAGGTCTTCCGAGTCCGTCAAAAACGCGGCCAAGCATATCTTCGGAAACACCGAGTTCCATCTGACGACCGAGGAAACGCACCTTGCTTTCGGCAAGGTTGATTCCGACGGAGGGTTCAAACAATTGGACGAGGGCGTTCTTTCCGTTGATTTCAAGAACACGGCAACGTCTTTTTTCGCCGTTCGCAAGCTCAATTTCACCAAGTTCGTTGTATGCTACGCTGTCAACGTCGCGAACAAGCATCAAAGGTCCTGCAACTTCTTCAATAGTCCGGTACTCTCTGGGCATCAGTCATCCTCCCCCTTTCCGGCATTCAAAAGGCTTTCTTCAAGTTCTTCAAGTATATGCTTATATTCATTTTCAATGTCGCTCTCTTTGATATATTTGAAGCGACCGATTCTTTCTCTGACCGGCATTGAGACAATTTTCTGAACGTCTCCGCCGTTTTCAAGGCGTTCAAGCGATCTTTTATAGAACGCAAGAACAAGACGCATCATAAGCAGTTGCTTTCTAAGTGAAGAATAGGTGTCAACATCATGGAAAGCAAGCTGATGCAGGAAGTCCTCGCGAACAGAGCGTGCAGCTTCCATTGCAAGACGGTCACTCGGAGAAAGCGCATCCATTCCGACAAGCTTTACTATTTCTTCAAGTTCCGCTTCCTTTGAAAGCAGGCGCATAATTTCAAGTCTCAGCTTTGTCCAATCTTCACTGACATTTTCGTTGAACCAGCTGCCGAGCGAATCAGCGTAAAGCGAATAACTTGTCAGCCAGTTTATTGCCGGGAAGTGACGTTTATATGCAAGAGCGGAGTCAAGCCCCCAGAAAACCTTGACAATTCTCAGCGTTGCCTGAGTGACCGGTTCGGAAATATCACCGCCCGCCGGAGAAACAGCGCCGATTACTGAAAGTGTGCCCTCTCTGTCATCACTGCCCTCTGCAATAACACAGCCGGCTCTTTCATAGAACTGAGCAAGACGTGAACCAAGGTATGCAGGATAGCCTTCTTCGCCGGGCATTTCTTCAAGACGTCCGCTCATCTCGCGCAATGCCTCAGCCCAGCGTGATGTTGAGTCAGCCATCAGCGCAACACTGTATCCCATATCGCGGAAATACTCGGCAATTGTTATGCCGGTATATATAGAGGCTTCACGAGCGGCAACGGGCATATCCGAAGTGTTGGCGATAAGCACCGTTCTTTCCATGAGGGATTCTCCGGTGTGCGGGTCGATAAGTTCCGGAAACTCGTTGAGAACGTCGGTCATTTCATTACCGCGCTCACCGCAGCCGATGTAAACAACTATATCTGCCTCAGCCCACTTTGCAAGCTGATGCTGAGTAACGGTTTTTCCGCTGCCGAAAGGTCCGGGAATTGCCGCAACACCGCCCTTTGCAATCGGGAACAGCGCGTCAACAACACGCTGACCGGTTACAAGCGGCTCCTTGGGCGCAAGTTTCTTTTTATACGGACGCTCTTTTCTGACCGGCCATTTCTGCATAAGTCCTATTGCGTGCGACTCGCCGTTTTCGTCCTCAATAATAGCAACCGTATCCTCAACCGTACACATTCCGGCAGAAATTTCCCTGACAATACCTTTGTACTGCACCGGAAGCATTATTTTATGAAGAACAACATCTGTTTCCTGAACTGTTCCCAATACATCTCCGCCGATAACCTTGTCACCTTTTTTTACCGCCGGAGTAAACTTCCACTGTTTGCTTCTGTCAAGAGCGGGTACTTCAATTCCTCGGGTGAGATTGTTTCCGGAAACCTTCATAATTTCTTTCAGCGGGCGCTGAATACCATCGAAAATTGAGCCTATCAGACCGGGACCAAGCTCAACGCTCATCGGTTCGCCGGTCGATTCAACACTCTCACCGGTACGAAGTCCTGAGGTTTCCTCATAAACCTGAATTGAGGCTCTGTCACCGTGCATTTCGATAATTTCGCCGATAAGACGCTGTTCGCTTACGCGGACAACGTCAAACATATTAGTCTCTCTCATTCCCGAAGCAACAACAAGAGGACCTGATATTTTTGTGATCGTTCCTTTATTCAAATGAATCACCTGCTTCTTTTACAATATATTGCTTCCGACTGCCTGTTCAACAAAGCCCTCAACGGCTCTCATGCCCTCACCCGTTGAGCCGTGCGCACCCGGGATAAGAGTAAGTGCCGGAAGCGGCTGAGAATAAAACTTTTCCATCTGCTTCTGACCGATTCCTGCGGCAAGGCTTTCTGTAATGAATACTACCGCGTAATCCTCCCTGCAAAGCTCTTTAAGAAGCCTGTATCCTTCCTTGGGTTCATCGCAGGGAAAAACATCAAGCCCTATTGAAGCAAAGCCAAGCACACTGTCTCTGTCTCCGACAGCCGCAATCTTATACATATAGCGTCCTCACCCTTTCGCGAATCGTTTGTTCATCTGCCTTTGCTTTTTTTGAACAAAGAATGAGTCTGACCGTTTTGAGCTCAGCAGTTTTTGCAAAGTAATAAGCCACAATCGGTTCAAAACCGAAAAATACATATTTCGCCGCTCTGACAATTTCAATCATTTTATCATCGCAACCTTTTTCAAAAGCAGCCGAACTCTTATCGAGCAGCTCAGCCTCTTTCGAAAACGGTGTTTTTCTAAGATATTCCAGAACATCGCCGGTACTCTTTGCGGCAGCCTCAGAAAGCTCTTTTACATCTATCCCGTCAACCGGAACCAAAGCCTTTTCAATGAAATCAATGCCCTTTTTTACCTTTGACGAGCGGTATGCAATCTTAATATCAGCACATGCACAAAGATAAACGGCAATTTTAAAAAGCATTTCACATCCGCTTTGCTTTGAACCTTCAAGCACGGCCGTCAGAGCAGCTTTATCAATTATTACATCAGCGCTCTGACCGTTTTCGGTTCGGCAAGCGGTTTCATAAGCCTCTTTTGCACAGTCACCCATAGTCCCGGGAAGAGATGAGAACTCATGACTTTCAACAGCCT
Organism: Clostridiaceae bacterium; assembly: GCA_016292455.1. GTDB lineage: Bacteria > Bacillota > Clostridia > Oscillospirales > Acutalibacteraceae > UBA6857. The sequence continues at coordinate 13,246 of JAEDIL010000017.1, read as the reverse complement.
TTTGAAGCGCGTCAAGGTCAAGCGAGGTAGGATACGCAAAAAGATCTTTTGCATCGCGTCCTGTAATCATCGCTTTGAGAGCCGCTTTGAGATTAAAATAATCGTTCTGAACACAAAGAACTTTCAGCTGTTCTTTTTCCGGCGCGGTCTCATTAAGAAGAGACCAAAGCTTTTTGCGCTGCTTTTCAAGTGCATAGAAAAAATCTTCGCCGTTCTCATCATCAAAAGTATAACCCTTTGATTTCAAAAGCTCGGCACATTCTCTGATTGAAGCAGCGGTAATGAGCCGTTCAATATCGCCGGCCGTCAGAAGACTGTTCTCGTTTGCCCTTATGCGGGCAACAGCAAAAGCATAATCTGCGTCTTTCATATTCTGCCCTCCGTTCATTCGGTGAACAGCGCCTTGCCGAGCAAGTCCTTCAAAAGGTCGTGCTTTTCGTCGAAGACAGCGCGCAGGGTACAGTTAACTTCCATATCTCCGTATACAAGAATGAAGCCGTTTTCCAGCTTTCCCGGTGTTTTTGAAATCATGAGAGCGCCCTTTTCAAAAATCAACGAATTGACTTTCTCTTCAAAATCCTCCGGGAGGCGGTCAAGATCGCGCTCTGAAAGATACATTATGCCTTCTCCGTCAGCAGCGTTTTTTGCGCACAGGTTCAAAAGAAAGTCAAAATAGCTATCCGAATCCATAGAATCGAGTTTTTCATAAGCAGCGGCGATTATATCATTTACAACTGCATTCTTGACTTCGAGATACTTTGTTCTTGTGATGCTCTCAGCCTTTGCCTTTGCAGAAAGGTTGATTTTTTTTGCCTTTGCTCTGCCTTCGGCAACAATCGCCTCGCTGTCACGGTTTGCTCTGGCACGGTTTTCGGCAATAAGCTCATCGCTTTTCTTTTCGGCATCGGATATTATTGAATTACACTTTTCAAGACTTTCCGCCGCGATCTTTTCAACGATCTTTTCAAGTCCCGTCAAATTCATCACTCCTTAAAAGTTACTGAGTCTGTAACCATTGATATTTTATACCGATGAAATGGCGGTTACTTTATGCTGAGAATAGCAAGAAGAGAAATAAGGAACGGCAGAATGGCATAAAACTCAACAAGCGAAGCCATTGTAATCGCCTTACCGAGCTGATCTTTCTGCTTAGCAAGAAGGTTGACACCGGCTGCCGCAACTTTGCCCTGATGAACAGCAGAAAAGTATCCGGCAATAGCAATCGGCAGGCAGGCGGCGAGGTAATAAAGTCCCTGCTTCCAGGTAAGCTCCACCGGAGCACCGCCGAGAACGTTCACACTTACAAGAACCATTATGGCAATAAGGAAGCCGTAAAGTCCCTGTGTGCCGGGAAGAAGCTGAAGAATGAGAACCTTACCGAACATTGAGGGCTCCTCGGTGAGAAGTCCGGCAGCGGCCTGACCTGCAAGACCAACGCCTTTTGCCGAGCCCATGCCGGCAAAAATTACAGCAAATGCTGCTCCGAAGAGTGCTAATACCAAACCTAAATTATTCATTGATTGTTTCCTCCTTGATTTTAAAGTGTTTCAAATTGATTTTGAACGGTGTGAAAACGCGTCCGCCGCCTTCATAGAATTTTGAAAAGAACTCAACATATTGAAGTCGACTGGTATGAACATAAGTTCCGATAAGGTTGACAGCGAGATTGATCGCATGTCCGATTAAGAATATCGGAATAAAGAAAAGAATGTTCTTCGGCATTGCCGCAAGCATATTGACCACGTTTGCGATAACACCGGTTACAAGCCCGAGAGCAAGCAACCTTGAATACGAAAGAATATCTCCGAGATAGCCGGTAACGGTATTATAAATGCCGTAAAGTCCTCCGCCAAGCTTTCCCACAATATTCTTTGCGCTTCTTCCGGCTGTCAGTACAATAAGCACAGCACCTATCAGAAGAAGAATTTTAGAAACGCTCTGAACGGTTTGAGTGGTTGTTGTGAGAAGCCCCGCTCCGAATCCGGCAAAGCCTGCAACAAAAATTGCAACGGGAACGACATCACAAAACGCTGCCAGAACCTGCTTTTGCTTGATCAGCATATAAAAGCGGATTGCAAGTCCTGTGAAAAGGTGAACTAATCCGAAGCCGAAAGAAAACATCAGAAGCTTCATGCTGTTTTCAACCGGAGTAAACCAGATCGCCAGATCCGGTCCCCTTTCCCACCCAAGGAAAGTCGTGCAAATTATAGGAATAAGATCACCAAACCAGCCGCCGAACAGGGCGCCCCAGAAAACGGTTGAAAGACCGCACCAGAAAACAAAGCTGACTGTTTTTGCTTTGTTTCCGGTAACTTTCAGCTTGAACTTTGCAAACAGCGCCACGGCAATCATTAAAAGCCCGTATCCGGCATCTGAAAACATGAGACCGAAGAGCGCATAGAAGAAAAATGACATGATCGGATTGGGGTCAACATCTTTGTTTGACGGCGGAGAATACATGTTTGAAATGCTTTCAACGCCTGCGGCAAACATGTTATTCTCAATCAGCACCGGAACATCTTCATTTTCATAATCCGGCTGTGAAAATTCAACCTGAGCAGCAAAGCGGCGCTCAATTTCAAATTTAAGCTGTTCGCTGTCCCTTTCAGGCACATACCCTTCAATGAAAACAGCGCGTTCGCTCGTTGCCGCCCGTGCAACCGTCCGGTATTTTTCAGCCTGAACGGCATAATAGTCGGAGAGAAGCTTGATTTTTTCATAGTCTGCCGCATGTGATGATATTTCAAGAATGTAGCTTTCAATTTTTTCACGGCAGGCGGCAATCGCCTTTTCTGCCTGCTTTATGACAACCGACGGAAGAACCTTGGCAGGATTATCCGGCTTGACAAATCCGCTTTCCCTCAGCGCAGTTTCAAGAGCCTCGCGATCGCTTTGGTGACAAAGAGCAACAATTGCCGTCATAGACGGGGAAGAACTGACAATCTGAACATCAACTCCGTCAAGCTCCGGAGAGGAGTTCGCAATATTCGCAAGAATACCGTCTTTTGTCAGTTGTTCTTTGAAATAACCGATAAACACGCATGAGCTTGGCGTTCGCACACAGCTCATAGGAATATCAAGCTTTTCCCACGGACTGTAATAATCAATAAGAGTCTGTTGTCTCACTATTTCGGCTTTCTCAAATGAAATGCTTTCGGAAAGCGAATGCAGTCTGTCGCACAGGCACATTATTTCATCGGCGCCATCACAGATACTGCGGTACTCGCTCAGCTCGATAGTCTTTCCGTCCATAAATGACGCTAAAAACGGCTGTTTGATTTTGCAATACTGTTCAAGCGTCTGAGAGCATGAAAGAGCACGTTCGCTTTTTCTTTCAAAGTCATTACACAGTGACTCTGTCTGATACTTTGTCAAGCCTTCCTCAGCGGAAAACTCGGAAATTTCAGCTATTCCGCTCTGCTGCAAGAAATCAATAAGGCGTCTGCTTTCTTCAAGAACAGCAGCAATTTCAAAACGCAACAGTTTGATTTTTGCCAAATAGAAACACCTCCTTTGAAATGCTTCGTTTTTTTATCAGGTTCTGACAATACTTTCAAGCACGAGGGCTATCGCATCGTCATACTTTTTTTCCGTGTTATTTATAACCTTTTTTTCACGCAGTGCGGCAAGGCTTTCCGCTTGCTTGATTACGCCCTCAGCCGAAAGCTTAGCTTCGGAAACAATAACGGCTGCTTCGCTTTCAGCCTGCGCAATTGCCGCGTTATAAAAAACATCTGCCTGCTTCTGAGCCTCTTTTATTATTCTTTCGCTTTCTGCTTCTGCCTGCTTCTCTTTATCGGCAGCTCTTTTTTCAGCCCTGAGAATCTCATTTATCATTTCGGACACCATAAAGCAGTGACACCCCTTTCAAGCAAGATATTGTCATAATCAATTGTCAACGCTTGCTGAATATCGGCAGCGCCGACCCTGATAGCAAGGGAAACAACAAGCAAAACAAGCAGCGCAAACGCAACGCAAAACAGAATAATCATTTTTTTTGAAAAGAGAGTTCCGGTTTTCCTCTCTTTTTTCAGACTCTCCGGCAATGAGCGGTAGCCGGTAGCTTTTTTGCGCTGCGGCTTTGTCTTTTGCGTTGCATAATCAATCAGTGAAACATCAGGAATCTGAATTTCCTCCCTCAAAGATACCGGTCTTTTTACCTCCGGCTTCTCCTCGGGCAATTCTTCCTCCTCCGGTTCGCTCACCTCAGGTTCCTCTGTGCTTTCAGACGAGACAGAATAAATATCATCATAAACCGCTTCTTCAAACGGCTTTTTTTCCAGCGCATTTTTCAAATCGGCAAGCATCTGTTTCGGGGAAAGATATCGTTCCTCAACCTTAAAAGCACAGGCCTTGGAAATAATTCTGAACAAAGCTTCGTCATAAATTGCCGGTTTCGGAAGCGGCTCGCCGGCAGCCCGTTTGATTCTTGATGCATCAAGCGAATTGATAGTTACCTTTTCCGGGTATGATTCGGTAAAAGGCAGTCGTCCGCGATTGATCAGCGTATAAAGGACAAGACCGAGTGCATAAGTATCAACTGTTCCGTTAATATTTCCGCTTCTGGCAAACTCCGGCGACATATAATACTGAGTGCGCTTGAAAGCAAATGAAGTTCTTGACGGTTCAAGACAACTGAACGAACCGAAATCCCCAAGCTTGCAGATTCCCCTTTCGTCAAACATAATGTTTTCCGGTTTGAGGTTCGGATAAATATAACCAAAGTCGCGGCAACGCATCAATGCGCGGCAGACGGATATGCCTACCCGAAGGGTTTCATCAAGCGTAAAGGAAAAATCTGCAAGCAGGTCGGAAAGCGAACGCGCACGTTCAAGACGGATGAGAACAATATACCCCTTTCCGTCGCTCGTGCGGCGGCGCTCCCACTCCTCGTAGCGGATAAAGCGTTTTCCGTTGTCCGCCTTCTGAATAACTTCAATATTGTCAGTAATGCTCTTGATTACAGATTCATAAAAGCCTTCTTCGGTTTCATATCCGTAAACTCTTTCCGAAATATTGTTGAAAGAGCGTTTTTCATTCCGGTTTTCACCGAGCCTGATTATTTTCAGAACGGACTTTTCTTCTTTGCCGTCGGCAAGGCGGCGTCTGATTTCATAAACCTTTCCATCGGTGCCGGAGCCTATTTGTTTTTCGGTGAACCATGAGCCGAAAACAGGGTCAAAGGATTGCGGCATTTTTTCACTTCCCTAAATATATTTCAATCTATCAAAATATCGCATACTATTTGTTGCAATTGTTAATTATTATACCACATATGTCAGCTAAAAACTACTTGTTTTCGCATTTTTTTATAATTTTTACTTTTCCCGTTTCTGTTGACAATCCGAAAAATACAAGGTAAAATGAAGCTGTTGATTTTATGTAAAAAACATAGGAGGAATCGCCATGAGTGATGAATTTGAACTCGGACCGGATATAGTTACAGTTGTTGATGATGACGGAAAAGAACACACCTTTGAGGAGCTTGACAGAATAGAAACCGACGACGGCTCACGCTATGTTGCACTTTTGCCGGTCTATGACGATGACATTGAAATTCTCGAAGGCGACGGAGATGTTCTTATTCTCAAAGTCATTGAGGAGGACGGCGAGAACTACCTTATCCAGATTGATGACGACGAGGAGTTTGACCGGATCGGCAACATTTTTGAGGATCGCCTGATTGAAAAATACGAAGAGGAAGAAAACGAAGAATAAGTCCCCCAAAACTACAAATATTTAATAATGCCTGCCGTTCTCGATCGTTCTGCGGTTATAACCCAACACACTTATAACGGAGAGACGCTCGGAAAGCGGATTGCAGACCTCCCGGCTGTTCCGGACGAAGGGAGCGTGAACCTTTCCGGCTATCACCACCCTGCTTAAAAGCAGGTTATATACGCAGTTCCGGCTCGGCGGGTATTTTTTAACACTCAAAGCAAATTTTTTTGCTTGGGTGTTATTTTATTTTCATTTGTCAATAATTATACCGGTGATAAATTTGAAAATAAAAAAATGTGCTTTCGGATTCCTTATCGGACTGATCAATGCGCTTTTCGGAGCGGGAGGAGGAATGGTTGCCGTTCCCTTTCTCAAAAAAAGCGGACTTTCTCAAAAGCAGGCGCAGGCAACGGCAATCTGCATCATTCTTCCCTTAACCATTCTTAGCGCACTCATTTATCTTTCACGCGGATATTTCAGACTTTCAGACTCCACTGTGTTCATAGCTTTCGGCTTCCCGGGCGCATTATTAGGTACCGTCCTGCTTTCAAAAATGAAAAACTCTCTGCTCCAAAAAGTGTTTTGTTTCTTTATGCTTTGGGCAGGATTCAGGTTGGTGAAAGGCTAAATGCAACTGCTTACGGCGCTGGGCGCTTTCCTTTCCGGTGTAATCGGCTCAATGGGCTTCGGCAGCGGAACTGTCTTGATTATCCTTCTGACCGTCTTTCTCTCCTTTGAACAGAGAACCGCACAGGGAATAAACCTTGCGTTTTTTATTCCCTGCGCAATATATTCCATTTTTTATTATCAAAGGAAAAAGCTGATAAAAAAAGAGTTCATCCTCCCGTTGATTGTTCCGGGTCTTTTCGGCGCGGGTGCGGGATATTTAATTCTGAGCTTTCTCTCAACGGTGATTCTGAAAAAAATGTTCGGCGCACTGCTGATAGCAATAGCAGCAAAACAGCTTTTGGCACCGCTGATTCAAAGACTATCAAAAGGAAACAAAGTTTAGCGTTCTTTCACATGACATACAAAACAGGCAGTCCGTTCTGATGAACGGGACTGCCTGTTGATTTTAATATCCGAAATACTGCTTGAAGAAATCCTCAAAGCTGTTTGTGCCGCCACGATAATATCCGTCCTCAGTGACCGGTTCGGTGGTAGCTTCGGCGTTTCCCTTGTCTTCCACAAGTGTGATGGTAACGTCAAATTCGGTTGTCTTGTAGGTTCTGCTTTCAATTCTGCAAAGAGTAAGTGTAATCGAATCGCCGACAGCACCGGTATTGATAAGGTCAAGAAGAACGCTTGAATCGTCCATCTTCTTTCCGTTGACGGCAATAATCAGGTCGCCTACCTGAGCCTTTGTTCCGGAAAGTGAACTGTCATTGGAAATACCTGCAATTACAAGCGAACCGGTCGGAAGACCTTTAATTGCAACGACCATGCTGTAAAGCTGATATGCACTGACAGAAGCATATTCTATTCCTAGCTTCGGTCTGTTCGGAACATATCCATATTCAATCAGACTTTCGGCAACCGATTTTGCAGTTGCAATCGGAACTGCAAAGCCCATGCCCTCAAAATCCGTTGCGGCAATTTTTGATGAGTTGATTCCGATAACCTGACCGGCGGAATTGACAAGCGCACCGCCGGAGTTGCCGGGATTGATTGCTGCGTTATGCTGAATACAAGTCATTGTATAGGTTGAAGAAACCGAACGGTCAATGGCGGAAATAATTCCGTCGGTCATAGAGCCGAAATACTCCGAACCCCCGGGATTACCTATTGCATAAACAGTTTCACCGACTTTGAGATTTGTTGAATCTCCGAGTTCAGCAAGGGGGATGCTGTTTGACTTAACTTTAAGAACACCAATGTCGGTTCTCGTGTCATAAGCCACAAGCGTTGCTTCATAGTTCTGCTCATCAAGGGTCTGAACCCTGTAAGTCACGCCGCTGTCGCTTATTACATGAGCGCAGGTAATAATATAGGTATATTCTTTGTTTTTATCGAGTGCCATAGCAACGCCTGAGCCTTCACCGCTGAGCCTTCCGCCTGAGTAAACCATTACGCCGACGACGCTCTTCCTTGACTTTTCTGCAACATCAACCGCCGAAAGCGGCTGAACAGCGGCGTTTTGTGTTGTTGAATATTCAACCTCGGGAGCCTTTGTTTCTCCGGGCAGCTGAGTTGCAGCGGAAGGAGAGACAGACGGAGAATTATTGCCGGAGCTGTTACCGTTTCCTGAAAGCATTGAACCGATAACCGCAGAAATTGCAACAACAACCACAAATGCTATAACAAGAGCGATAGCGATTTTTCCGCCCCTCTTTTTGGGACTTAGCGGCGGAGTTGCTCCGTACGGTGTAAACTGCTGCTGCGGCTGCTGATACTGTGAGCCGTATCCATATTGAGGATTCTGAGTGCCGTAACCGTACTGAGGATTGCTCTGTCCGTAAGGTGTATAAGGCTGATTGTTCTGCTCAGGTGCAGCCGAATACTGATTGCCCGGTACATTGAATGAATCCTGATTTTCCGCCGGGGAGGAAAACGAAGCCGGCTGAGGCTCACTTTCCTGAGCTTCGGAAACAGGAGATGAATAAACATCTCTGTTCTCATACTCTGCCTTTTCCTGAGCCTGACTGTCGGAAAAAACATCATTACTTTCCCCTTTGTCAAAGGAATCAAAGCCACTGTTATTATTGAAATCATCGTTCATATTGATTGCTCCTTTCATCTGTAAACAGAAGCTCTTGCTTTGTTGTGACAAATATATTCTGTTTTGCTAAAAGCAACTTAAAACAGTAGTTAAATTTTGCCTAAAATCAGCTTTCAAGAGGAATACTGAAGCTGAATTCGGTATACTGATCTTCTTTACTGCAAGCTGAAATTTCACCATCATGCATATTTATAATTGTTTTTACAATATACAATCCAAGACCTACGCCCTTGACATCAAAGCTTCGGGATTTATCAACCTTATAGAAGCGTTCGAAAATTCTGGAAATCTCTTCGTTTGAAACGCTGACACCCGTGTTACGGATTCTTACATAGGTACGGTGATTACTGTTTTCTGCGTAAACAGAGATTTTGCCGTTCTCAGGTGTAAATTTAACCGCATTATCAACAAGGTTATATATTACCTGCTGGATAAGATCTTTATCGGCATGTGCTTTGACCGTCCCCATCTCCTCAAAACCGGAAACGGTTATTCTCTTATCATCAATGCGTTTTTCAAACGTCAGCAGAGTATCAAAAATCTGCTTGGATATATCATAATCAACAGGCGAAAGACCAACCTCGCCGGCCTCGATTTTTGAGAGGTTCAGCATAGAGACAACAATACGCGAAAGACGCTTGACTTCGTTTGAAACAGTCATCAGGTAGCCACGCTGCTTCTCTTCGGGAATTGTTCCGTCGAGAATTCCGTCAATAAAGCCGCTGATTGTCGTCATTGGCGTTTTCAACTCATGTGACACATTAGCAATAAAGCTCCTTTGTGCCTCTTCGTTAACAGCGAGTTCATCAGCCATTTTATTGAGAGCGGCGGCGAAAACCCTGAAATAGCCGCGTTTATAGTGCTCATTTGCACGATGCTGGAATTCACCCTTTGCAAAATGCTTTGTAACCTCTTCCATTTCATCAAGAGGAACAGCAATTCCTCGGCATAAAATGTAAATAATCAGAGAACTCGCTCCAAGCAGAACAATAGCGGTAAAAAAGAATACGCTGAGAATACCGAGAATATACGGCAAAAGACCTGCGATCGCGTCTTCAACGGCAAAAACAACGCCGCGTGTAGCTGTTTCATCGCTGTTTTTTCCAAGTGGAACGGCAACAACAAAATTGCCGGGACCGAAAGTCTTATCATTTATATAGTCAGAAAAGCCGTTTTTCTGTGCACGTCTCATATAGTCTTCGGGAATTTTCATTGATTTATGCTTCTCACAATCACCATTATAATCGTTTTCACATATTACAACATTACCCTGACTGTCGGTAATGAAAAATTCGGAGCTTGTTGCACCTGAAATTGTATAAAGCAAATTGCCAAGCATTTTCTTGACAGAGGGATTGTTCTGCTTTTCCGAGTAGTCAAAATCTTCTGCCACTTCGATGATGTTCCGCGCGTTATTTATAAGCGTATTTGTTTTTTCGTTCCACCACTGCGTAGAAACAAAAATCATCATTATAAGGCCGAGAATTATCATGCATCCGAGAACAATTGCCGCGGTAAATCCGAAATAGCGGCGGAAAACAGAACTTCTTTTGTAAATAGACTTGCTTTTCTTATCCGATTTTCTGTCCTTATGTTTTGCCACTTCCATTATCTCCTTTCAGAGAAACCCAAACAGACACTGCCTTTCGGCAGTGCCCGGTTCAAACACTTATTATTCCCTTGTTTCAAACTTATAGCCCACTCCCCAGACAGTGCGAAGCTCCCATTTATCTGAAACACCGTCAAGCTTTTCGCGAAGTCGCTTGATATGAACATCAACCGTTCTTGAATCGCCGTAATAATCAAAGCCCCAGACTTCATCAAGGAGCTGATCGCGGGTGAAGACCCTGTTGGGATTTTTGGCAAGGTGGAAAATAAGCTCCATTTCTTTCGGCGGAGTGTCGACCTGGGTGCCGTTGACTTTGAGTTCATAGTTGGTGAGATTTATTGAAAGCTTGTCGTAGTGCACTTCCTTTACTTCGTCAGCCATGCTGGAAGCGGAGCGGCGCAGAACAGCCTTTATTCTGGCAATAACTTCCTTGGCGTCAAACGGCTTAACAACGTAATCGTCGGCACCGAGTTCAAGACCGAGAACGCGGTCAAAGACCTCGCCTTTTGCAGTGAGCATAATAATCGGTACTTCGGAAAACTTCCTGATCTCACGGCATACCTGCCAACCGTCAAGCTTCGGAAGCATGATGTCAAGCAGAACAAGCGCCGGATTTTCAGCGTTGAAGGTTGAAACGGCAGAGGCACCGTCATTGGCAATTACGACTGAATAATCCTCTTTTTCAAGATACAGTCTGAGTAATTCGCAGATATTCTGATCATCGTCAACAACAAGAATTTTTTCTGAGCTCATTAGAATTCCTCCGTATTTTTATGATATTAAACAAGTATAAATTTTGCACAGAGACCTTAATTATAGCTTTATTATAAACTGAAAAATGTCTGAACATATTAACATTTTTTGAAAATTTGGGAAAAATATTCACAGATTCTGAAACAGGAAGTGCAAATCACATTCTGACGGGGGCGTCAACCTTGAGAAGTTTCAGAACATTCCTAATCGTATCCCGAACACAGACACAAAGGAAAAGCCTTGCCTGCATAAGTTCTGCGTCTTCAACGTTGACGCGGCAAGCATTATAAAACTTGTGAAACAGTGTTGCAAGTTCTATAACGTAGTGCGTAACCTTTGCGGGATCGTAATTCTTCGCTGCACCGATTATTACAGAAGGAAGACGGGAAAGGTGCGAAATCAAAGCGCGCTCCTCACTCTCATTCAGGCGTTCAAGCTGCTTTTCAGTGCATTTCATGCAATGCTTGCCCTCTTGTTCAAGCTTTGCAAGAATGCTGCAAATTCTTGCATGGGCATACTGACAATAGTAGACCGGATTCTGCGAGCTTTCCTGAACGGCAAGGTCAAGATCAAAATCCATAACCGAGCCGGGTTCCTGCATATTGAACATGAACCGGACAGCGTCAATCGGTACTTCATCAAGCAGGTCAACGAGAGTAATCGCTTTTCCCGTTCTCTTTGACATTCTGACAAGCTGACCGCCGCTCATGAGACGAACAAGCTGCATCAGAAGGACATCAAGACGGTTCTCATCAATGCCGACAGCTCGCATAGCACCTTTCATTCTGGCAATATGACCGTGGTGATCTGCACCCCATACATCAATCGCCTTGTCAAAGCCGCGTTTTTCCAATTTGTTCCTGTGGTATGCAATGTCGGCAGCAAAGTAGGTCGGATTTCCGTTTGCGCGAATCAGAACATCGTCTTTGAGTTCAAGCTTATCAATGTATTCCTGCGTTTTTCCCTGCTCTTTGAGCATTTCTGTCTGAACCTCAATATTCTTATACCAAAGTGCGCCATCCTTTTCATAGGTATATCCGCGCTCTCTGAGCAGGTCAATTGTGTCATTAAGCTCGCCGCCGTTATGAAGCGTCAGCTCGCTGAACCATGTGTCATATCGGATTCTGTATTTTTCCATAGCACGCTGCATTGCTTCAATATTCTTCGGAAGAGCGAATTCAACAAGAGCCTTTTTGCGCTCCACCTCGCTTTTTTCAAGGTAGCTGTCACCATATACCTCGGCAAACTCAGCCGCACGCTGGATAATGTCGGCGCCATGATAGCTGTCCTCAGGGAGTTCGACGCTTTCCTCACCCCTGAAATGCTGCTGATACCTGATGTCAAGAGACAAAGCAAATTTATCAATCTGATTTCCTGCGTCATTGACATAGAACTCGCGGCTGACATCGTAGCCTGCGTATTCCAGAACAGCCGCCAGACAATCACCGAGCGCTCCGCCGCGTGCATTGCCCATGTGCATCGGACCGGTCGGGTTAGCTGAAACAAATTCAACGTTGACCTTTTTACCCTGTCCGTAGCTGCTCTTTCCGTAGTTTTCTCCCTCACGCTCAATATCAAGAAGAACATCGGCATAAAAGCGTGAATTCAAAAAGAAGTTAATAAAGCCCGGACCTGCAACCTCAATTTTTTCAAAGTAGGTGTCCTCGCAGGAAAGCTCAGAGAGAACCGCTTCGGCAATTTTCCGCGGCGGAAGACGAAAGCTTCTTGCATTCACCATTGCAGCGTTGGTTGAAAAATCACCGTTGACCTTGTCTGCCGGAACTTCAATAATGAAAGGCGCTGCTTCGCAATCGGGAAGGAGACCTTTTTTCACTGCTGCTTTAAAAGCGTTTTCAATCAGAGACTTGATTTGTTCCTGCACCTTTTCTGTTGTTAATGCCATAATATATCCTTTCAGTATGCCGCGCGTTTTACGAAAGCGGACGTTTTTCAAGCGTAATATCAAACTCAATTTCACCGAGGGGGCGCATATCAATATCCGTACAGTAACGGAAATTAAGCGTTCCGCCGTTCTTCTTCATTTTTGAGTCAATGGCTAGCGCACTGACTCCGAGAGAAAAGGAGCCGTAGGGCGTTATATGATGAGAAATATGACGGACATTCTTTTCAACAATCATATGAGAATCGCACTGACCTTTGCGGCTGATTGTGATGCAGCTTCCGTTTTCAACGTGAAGCGTTGTCACAGAGCCTTCAAAATCGCCGTCCTCATCGGTGTATGTGATGAAATAATCATCTTCCTCACCCCTGAGGGAAGCTCTCGCCGTCATGTCAAGAACATCCTTGTCACCGTCCGTTTCCTGAACGGTGTGAAGAGTTATCAGAAAGTTTTCCTTCAAGCCGGAAATCTCCTTTCGCCGAATAAAATAAACATTCAAATTATATTATCACACATTTTAAAAAAAATCAAACCAAACTGAAAC
>JAEDIL010000106.1 GCA_016292455.1 Clostridiaceae bacterium | reverse complement strand
GTAATGTCAAGGATTACAGTCACACCCTGCAATGCAAGGTAATCAAGCTCTTTTTGCCATTCCTCCTCGTCCCAGAACGCCATTGTATATGAAAGCGCACAGTAGTTATAGGAGTATCTGACCTTAAACGGCGTTGTCATCTTAAGCGGCTTGTTGATTTTTGGGAGAACCTGCGGAATCCTTGTATTATTTCCGACCTGTGAAATGTGAACGCCGCAAAAATACTTATAGTAGTAGTTCAGACCTGCTGCGGCAGAAGCACCGCTGTTTGCCGAAATCAGAAGCTTTCCGTCGGCAGTATCGGAAAGCTCAAAGAATTCTTCATCGCTGTCGGTGACTGAGAAAGAAAAATGATCTTTATAGACCGCCCCGATTGTTCTCTCAACAATACCGTAAAGCGCTTCTTTTGTTTCACCTTCGTCAACCGGGGTGCTATATCGGCTCTGTTCAAAATTTTCCGGAAAGTCAACAACGGCTTTTTCAGCTCTTTCTCCCGTGGAACAACCGAAAATTTCAATGTTTTTCAGAACAGCATAAGAACTTGCACTTTCATATTTAAGAAGAAAGCGAAGAGCACACGCGGAAACAGAACAGCTGAGCTCATAGTGCCCGTTCCGGGAAGTTTCGCTGCTTTGAGAAACGATTTCAGAAAAATTTAAAAAATCACGGCTGGCAAAAACCGAAAAAATGCAAATATCATTCTTTGGACAGTCGAGGACTATTTTATCAACTTTGTATATTCCGTCAAGCTTTATGTCAACATAGCCCGGAAACTGTCCGCCGACCCATTTTGTCCGGGAGTTTCCGTCAACGATTTTGTACGCGCTGTCATTGTTGAAATTTGCAAAGACAGAACTTGCAGGAATATCAATTTTTTCACTCATACTTATCCCACCTTTTCAACAATTCTAATAAATTTGTCACCGATAGTCAAGGTTATACGGCAAATTACGGGAGAAATGACGCAGGATAACAAGAATACTTATCAATTGAAGAACTTTTTAGAAAAAGAACGAAAAGGGTATTGATATTTTTAGTTTTTATGATACAATGGGTAGAACAAAGGAGGGTTGTGTCGAAAATGTTCGGCGAACCTTTCTGTAAAATAAGGAGGTTAGAACGATGGCATACGTTATTGGCGGCGATTGCATTTCCTGCGGTTCCTGCGCAGACGGTTGCCCGGTTGGTGCAATCAGCGAAGGCGACGGAAAGTACGTCATTGATGCTGATTCCTGCATTGATTGCGGTGCATGTGCAGACGGCTGTCCTGTTGAAGCAATCAGCGAAGGCTGAGTCCGGAACGTGACGTTTAATAAGCAGGACTGTTGCATTAAAATGCAAAAAGCGTTTTCGCCGTCCCGGAACACAGACCGAAGAAGTGAAGACGCTTTTATAAGCAAGAATTTTTAGCAACCACTGATTAAGCGGCGGTGCTGTTGTTGGCGATATTTGTCAATTGCATGCCTTTTGCTTGGTCGGTGGTTGCTTTAATATTGAGAAAAGCTATAAATCATGAGCGGTGTAACGGAACAGACGCTTTTGATTTATAGCTTGTTTTTATATATCGCAAATGTTTTGATGCACGTCTTACAGAATATTGCCAAGGTATTCCCTTACGGCGCTTCTCCATTCCGGAAGTCTTTCAAATCCGCCAATGTCAAGCGACGCTTTTGAAAGGCGGGAATTCAGCGGCCTTGCGGCTTTTGTCGGATAATCCTTTGACATAATATGTCTGACTGCCGTTTTTTTGTCTGCAACCGAAAACGCTTCCTCTGCAAGCTCTGCCCACGAACAAAATCCTTCGTTTGTTGCGTGGTAAACTCCGTATTTCTCGCTTTGTGCAATACGGCAAATCAGCTTCGCAAGGTGCTTTGAGTAAGTCGGAGAACCGATCTGGTCGCTGACTACGCTGATTTCGTCGTGAGATTGAGCCAGACGCAGCATTGTTGCGACGAAGTTTGTGTTTTTTTCACCGAATACCCATGATGTTCTGACAATAAAACCCTTTTTGCAGTTTTCGATAACGGCTTCTTCACCTCTGAGCTTGCTCTCGCCATAGACATTCAGCGGTCCTTTGGGGTCGGAAACTTCAAAGGGACGTTCACCCTTACCTTCAAAAACGTAATCGGTGCTGACATAAAGCATCTTTGCGTCTGATTTTGACGCACAGAGAGCAAGATTGCGCGTGCCGGTCTCGTTGACAGAAAAGCATTTTTCTCTTTCGTCCTCAGCTTTGTCAACAGCAGTATATGCCGCACAATGAAGAACGCAGTCAATCCGGTTGGAAGAGAAAAAGCTTTCAACCTCATTCATGTCGGTAATATCAAGCGTTTCGACGTCTGTACCGATATAATCGGAACCGACAGTTTTGAGGTAATTGCAGACGTCTGAGCCGAGCTGACCGTTTGCACCTGTTACAAGAATCATTTTTTCACTCTCCGAAAACAAAATTAACATCGCTGTCTTTCAGAAGCGGCGCACTTTCGTCCTTTGCCGAAAGAACAGCATTTTCGATTCCCCAGTCAACCCCGATTTCAGGGTCATCAAAACGGACTGATCGGTCATTCTCTTTTGAATAGTATTCATCAACCTTGTACAGTACCTCAACATTATCTGTCAGGGTGACAAAGCCGTGAGCAAAGCCCTTTGGAATGAAAAGGAAATGCTTGTTTTCTTCCGAAAGAACAGCGCTTACCCATTGAAGATAGGTCGGCGAGCCTTTCCTGAGGTCAACGGCAACGTCAAGAATTTCACCCCTTGTGCAGCAAATCAGCTTTGTCTGCGCAAACGGGGCTTTCTGAAAGTGCAGACCGCGAAGCGTTCCTTTCTTTTGGGAAAATGATCGGTTGTCCTGAACAAAAACAGTTTCAATCCCGAATGTCTTTAATTTTTCACTGTTGTAGGACTCATAAAACCAACCTCTGTTATCGCCGAAAACTTCGGGAATAACAATTCTGACGTCTTTAATTTTTGTTTCAATAACTTTCATATCACAGTGCGAAAAACCGCCCGCCTTCTTTCTGATGCATATATTCTCTTTGAACGATGAAATTATACTATTTAAACAATGTGTAGTCAAGGAAGAATTTGTGGTCTGAATATAAATATTCTCTGTGTACCATTGCCAAAACAGTAAATATGTGGTAAAATTATCAGAACAACGGAGACATTTTTGAATTAAGGAAAAACTTTCATGAAATCTATTAAAAAAACAGTTATTTCACTTTTTGTTTCAATTATTTTATCGTTTGCTTTCCTGATTCCGTCTTTTGCAGCGGAAACTCATGCCCTTGAAAAGCTTTATGATGCGCGCAGCGGCTTAATGTCCGTTTCATACCGCGGAAGCGGAGTCGGTGAAAAGGAAAACTCTGTTGCCGCAGTCGCCGCCGCCGTTAAAGCCGGCGCCGATATGGTGAGCGTCAGCGTTAAAAAAAGCGTAAGTTCATTTGTTCTTTCCGGAACGGGTGACAGTCTTGAAGAGGCTGTTGAGGCTGTAAGAAGCGGTTCTCTTCTGCTCATTGACGATATATGGGACGAAAGAGACGAGCTTGCTTCGTTTGCTAAGGAAAGGGGCTTTCTTTCTTCAATTGTTTTCCGTACATGCGCAAGCGAAAAAAGCGTTGCTGAATGGTCTTTGGTAAATCCGGGTGTTACGGTCGTCGGAGTATATGGTGGAAATGTTGTATTCAACGCAATTTCCCACCTGAAAACAGCAAAGCAAGCCGGTCAGCCTTTGGTTCAGTATCAGAGTAAAAACTACTTCAACGTTATGTATAATTCCTATACTGCTTCAAGATATTCGGCAGAAGACGACGGAACGGCAAATCCGCGTGCGCTTGCCCCGACTTATGATGGAAATCTCTGCGGAAAAAGGGGAGATAATGTTGTCGGTTGGGATGAACTTTTTGACCGTGGATTCTCCGTTATTGAAACGCGCAATATAAAAGGTCTTATTTCGTATATCAGAGAGGCTGATGAGCAGCGCAGCGTATTGGCGGCCGGCATTGAAGCTGCGCAGTCTGCCGATGTGTCAAAACTTTCCCCGGTCGGCGCTAAGAATCTTGAAAAGGCGCTGACTGCGGCAAGGGAGGCCGCGATTGATAAGAACAGTCCGCTTTCTGCTTTGCAAAGTGCGGATTCTGCTCTTCGTGCGGCTCTCTATGCATCCGATTCCGGAAATGAAAAAACAGCAAGTGAAAAGGGCAGTCTTAATATTACTGCCGGAAAAGTTGCTGCCGTTGTTTTCTTCGGCGCACTGATTTTTGCGGCACAGGTGTTTGTGTTCAGAAAAAGGAAGTGAGCGCCTGAGTTACGGGAGATTGATTATTGAAATATGAAGAAATACATTTGGAGGAGTTTACTATGTCTGTCAAAGAAAAGAAAATCGCAATTGAACGCGCTGCTTCGGCAGAGTCTGTCGGTGTTTCATCAAAGGTTGTTCAGGCTTTTGTTGACCGCTGCATGGAGCTTGACAAGCAGATTCATTCGCTCATGGTCATTCGTCACGGAAAGGTTGCCTGCGAAGCATACAGAGATCCTTACGGTCCTGAATACAGACACATGATGTATTCCGTCAGCAAGAGCTTCACTTCAACTGCCATAGGCTTTGCAATTGACGAGGGTTATTTTAACCTGGACACAAAATTTGTTGAAATTTTTCCGGAAGCAAGGGGCGACAAGCCTGACGCGTACCTGGAAAAAATGACGGTTGAGGACCTTCTCACAATGCGCAGCGGTCTTTCCGTCACTCCGTTCATGGATAAAACAAAGGACAGATGGTTCAAAGACATTATTTCAAGCAAATGGGTCAGCGAACCGGGCACAGAGTTCCTTTATATCAGTGAAAACATGTATCTTCTTTGCTGCATTATTACAAAAATGACAAAGATGAGCGTGATTGATTACCTTATGCCGCGTCTTTTTGAACCGCTTGGAATTGAACGTCCGTTCTGGGAAACCTGCCCGAGAGGCATTGAGGCAGGCGGTTGGGGACTCATGATCCGGACCGAAGATCTTGCAAAATTTACTCTCTGTTACCAGCAGGGCGGCAAATTTGACGGCAAACAGGTTATTCCCGAATGGTGGACTGAAACTGCAACCGCGTTTCACGCAGACAACAGCAAGAACGTTGAACTTGATTCAAAGTACGGTTACGGTTATTGCTTCTGGCGCAACGGCGGATGCGAGAATTCATACCGCGCTGACGGAATGTTTAGTCAGTTCGGAATTGTTTTTGAAGATTATGACGCTTGCTTTATTCAGACCGGCGGTCACATTGACGAGCAGGGAATGCGTGACGTGATTTGGGAATTCTTCCCCAAGGCGTTCGATGACAATGCTAAGGAAGAGGACGCGGTTGAGGTTTCTATTCCTGCTTA
>JAEDIL010000105.1 GCA_016292455.1 Clostridiaceae bacterium | reverse complement strand
TGAAATGCTGAAAAACCATACCGATTTTCTGACGTTTGCTGTCAATATTTGTTTTTTTGTCTGTCAGCTCTTCACCCTCAAATACTATACTTCCCGACGAGGGTTTTTCAAGCATATTCAGGCATCTTAAAAAGGTTGATTTTCCGGAGCCTGACGGACCTATTATGCAGATAACATCGCCCTTGTTCACTTCAAGCGAAATTCCATTCAAAACATCTACATTTTTAAAGCTTTTTCTCAGATTATTAACACTTATCATCTTTGTTGAGCTTCCTTTCCAGCAATCCTAAAAGCGTTGTCAAAACCACAACCAGGAAAAGATATACAAGTGCAACGGTTATCAGCGGATTGACAGCATCAAATGTGTTGTTTCGTATCAGATTTCCGGCACGCGTCAGATCCACAACGGCTACATAGCCCGCAACAGAGGTTTCCTTCAACAGCGCAATCATTTCATTTCCGATAGCGGGAAGAATATACTTTACCGCCTGGGGGAAAATTATTTTTGCCATTGTCTGAGCTTTTGACAGTCCGAGACTTCTTCCTGCCTCCATTTGCCCCTTATCCACCGCATTGATGCCGCTTCTTATCAGCTCAGCCATGTATGCTCCGGAGTTTATTCCGAATGTAACAATGCCTACTATCGTGCCCTCTGCCGAAACCATCACAATGAAAAAGAAAATCAGCAGCAATACCACAACGGGAATTCCGCGAATAACCGTTATATAGAGATTGCACAGCATTACAACGAGCTTCATTTTCGGATTATCTTCACCGTAGTATTTTATAACCGCAATTGCGATACCGATTATTACGCCGATAATCAAAGCTCCCGCGGTAATTATAAGGGTGTTTTTAAATCCGTCGATCAGCAGCATATAATTGTCTGTTTCAATAAACGTTTCGTAGAGTTTCGCTATCCATTCTTTCATTTTTACACCTATAAATTAAACAGAAAGTCAGATCTTTAATGCTTGTTTTTGAGTTAAATCCGATTATTTGTTCGGAGACTCGTACATAAGGTCGTTGTTCTCAAAGATTTTTTCAATTGTGCCGTCGTTAATTTTCGCATCAATAAACTTATTGATTTCTTCAACCAGGTCCTCGCTGCCGAAGCTGAAAGCAAATGCGTAGGGTTCCTCCGTCATGGTTTCATCAAGGATAACAAGCTTCTTTTCGTTTTCGCTGTTGTACTTTTTGACCATCTGAACCGCGGTGCAGTTATCAATTACCCAAGCGTCAACCTTTTTGGTTACAAGAGCTGACTGTGCGTCGCTGTTAGCCGCAAAAGCAGAAATGGCGTAGTTCTGCTCAGAGCAGTAGCTTTCGGCGGTTGTTCCCGTCTGTACGGATATTTTCTTGCCCTCAAGGTCCGCTTTTGTCTTGATTGTGCTGTCTTCAAATACTACGATAGCCTGTGCGGCAAGATAATAGGGCTTTGTGAAAAGTACGTTTTTCTTTCTCTTTTCGGTAACTGTTATGCCCGAAACACCAACATCATATTTGCCCGCCTGAATTCCGGGTAAAACAGACTCAAAGTCCATCTGCTCAATTTTAAGCTTGACGCCTAATTCATCGCAGATAAGGTTCAGAATGTCAATTTCAATTCCTTCAACCTCGCCGTTTTCATTCAGCTCTTCAAAAGGCGGAAAATCGGGGCTTGTGGCAATAACAAGCTCACCTGCTTTTTTTATATCATCAAGTGTTTTGCCTTTGCTGCCGCATCCGGAAAAGCAGAGCATTATAACTGATAATATCGCCAGAATAATTGCAATTTTCTTTTTCATTTTTGTTACCTCACAGTCAATATAAAATTTAAATTTCAATCTGCATTTTCATCCGCGCATTCTGCGCTTCATGAATGCAAAAAATGCGAAAATGTAAATCTCATCATAAGCCGCACATTCTTAAAAATGATTTGTTCTGCATATCCGCTTAATTTGCATATTTATGCATTGATTGAATGTATTATAACGCCAATATACAAAGAATTCAAGTGTTTTTAGTAAATTTATGAATTTTGTTGAATATAAATATATACAGTAAGCAACATGCCCTCTCCATGTGCAAATTGCAGCAAACATATTCCGTAGGCAGTTGTTTTCAAGTATATAAGATGAAGGTATATTGAAGCAATTAAGCCTGTCCGCACTTTGCATAAAAAAAGAATGGCCTCCTTGAACTATTCAAGTGCCATTCATTTCTAAAAAGCTGTTATAAATACATATTTAATCATCTTCAAACATAAACTCACCCTAAAACAAAAATACCGACCGCTTATGCCGAGCACTGATAAGGCAGTATTTCCTTATCGGTACCCGGCATTTTACGATCGGTATTTTTATGCGTATAGTCCGTTCCTTAGCATAAAGCGGCGGACTTTACCTTACAGTTCCTCAACGGAAACAATACCCTCGGCAGTTGAAACAACTGTCATGAGCTTATCATGGGAGAGCTTCTTGGGAAGCTGAAGCTGAAAGATTACGCACGAATTTGCACCGGACTTTGTTATTTCAAGGTCAAGAATAATCACGCGGTAAGTTTTAAGCAGAATAATGAGGCTGTCTAAATTCTCGTTTCCGTTATACTCAACATAAATATTGATATTCCTTGCGCTTTCAAGCACCCAATACTCAAAACGCGAAAAGAAGATTTCGGCAAGAAGAATAATTATCGTTGAAAAAACCGCTGCTTCGTAATAGCCGGATCCGATTGCAAGACCGATGGTTGCGCACGTCCACAGACCCGCAGCCGTTGTCAGTCCCTTGATCTGGCGGCGCTTTGTAACAATAATCGTGCCGGCGCCGATGAAACCGATACCGGCAACAACCGACGCGCCAAGACGGGTAACATCAGCGTCAAGATGAAGATAGCGGAACAGATAATGGCTGATCATTGTTGTCATGGCTGAACCGAGACAAACAAGAATATGAGTGCGGAAGCCGGCAGTTCTGCGTTTGCTTTCGCGTTCAATTCCGATAGCGCCGCCGCAAAGAACGGCACAGAACATTTTTAAAACAGACGCAAAAAAAGTTACATCCCTGAGCGGATCCAAAAAATGAAACATAGTATGTAAACCTCCGGAAAGAAGAATATTTTTCTGTCAGATTTCATCAACAACGGTAACAAAATCAAACTTTGAAATTTTTGACATAACGTGCGAATGAGTTTCCTTTTTCGGCAGACGGGAGGAAATGACCGCACCGACCGTTACGCCGTTTGATTGCTTTTCGCGCTGAACATCAACGTCAAAAATTTGAATATTCATGTTCTTGATTGTTGTGATTATTTCACCGAGGTTTTCCATCTTTTCAAATTCAACGTAAAGGTCCATGTTTCTCGCTTTTGAAACCACCCATGCACTGACCTTTTCAAGAATAACCGTTGTGAAAAGAATGAGCAAAAAGCCGAGAATGGCACATTCATAAAAGCCTGAACCGATTGCAATTCCCATACACGCCGAAGTCCACAGACCTGCCGCCGTTGTCAGTCCCTTGACCTCCTGACGTCCGGTAACAATAATCGTTCCGGCGCCGAGAAAGCCGATACCTCCGATAACCTTTTCGGCGTAGCGTGTAACATCGACCTTTCTTCCGAGCGTTTCGGAAATTTCATGCCAGACCTCAGTAACAAGCCAGCTGTCAAACTGACTGATAATGACCGACAATGCCGCTCCAAGACAGACTATCATATATGTACGGCTGCCTGCGGCACGGTGCTTGTGACCTC
The DNA here is from genome assembly GCA_016292455.1 of Clostridiaceae bacterium. Taxonomy (GTDB): domain Bacteria; phylum Bacillota; class Clostridia; order Oscillospirales; family Acutalibacteraceae; genus UBA6857. The sequence goes on along the minus strand of JAEDIL010000105.1, from coordinate 1,793 downwards.
TTTCAAGACCGATCATGCCGCCGAGAAAAACCGCAAGAAGCAGCTTTACAAAAAGTCCTGCCGTGCTAAAACCACGAATAGGATCAAAAAAAGGAAGGAGCGATTCCATTCAACTAACCTCCGCATGCATAAAAAAAATCATTCGCGGACACAGCAGTAACCACCGATTTGTTATCGGTCTTCAAGCTGTGTCCGCTTAATTCTATTAGAATTTTAACATAAATATTTATATGTGTCAAGCAAATTTTGTCTATATTGTCAGCCAATCTGCGGTCTTTCAAAGGAAAGCTTTCCGAGTTTTCCGCCGCGGTATTCGTCAAGGAGCATTGCCGCCGCGCGTTCTGTGTCAATCTCTCCTCCGCGAACAAGCATTCCCCTCTTTTTACCGATAAGCTCGAGAAGCTCATATTCGCCGAGCAAAAGCTCTTCACCGGAAAGCTTATATCTTTCGCAAAGCAGATTACCGTAATCCTTTGACAAAACCGAAAGAAGGCGCATTGCCATTGTTTCGCCGTCAACAACCTCGTCCTTGACCGAGCCGATAAAAGAAAGTTTGTCGCCGACCTGAGGGTCGTCAAACTTCGGCCACAGAACGCCGGGTGTATCAAGAAGCTCAATGCCGTTTCCGATTGCAAACCATTGGTTGCGGCGCGTTACGCCCGGTTTGTCGGCAACCTTGGCACGGTTACGCTTTGCCATGCGGTTGATAAACGAGGACTTTCCGGTGTTCGGAATTCCCACAACCATAACGCGCAGCGCCTTGCCCGGCATACCCTTTTCTTCATTGCTTTTGATTTTATCAGCCAGAACACGGCGTACAAGCGGATGATACTGCGAAAGTCCCTTTCCGCTGCGGCAATCCACAGCCAGAGCGGTCTGACCACGCTTTTTGAAATATTCAATCCATTCACGCGTGATTTTTTCGTCCGCCATATCGCACTTGTTGAGAAGAACTATCCTCGGCTTGTTCTGCGTCAGACCGTCAAGCTCAGGATTCCTGCTGCTGAGTGGTATTCTCGCGTCAAGCAGCTCGGTAACACAGTCAACAAGCGGCAGGCTTTCCTTGATGAGCCGCCTTGTTTTTGCCATGTGCCCGGGAAACCATTGAACGGTCTGCTTCTGATTATCAGGCATAACTACACCTCAGTTTATTCAGCCGGAGTAAACTCCGCCTTTTCAATTTTCCATTCACCCGGAGAATAAAGCTTAAAGCCGCGGCGTGTGCCTTCCTCCGAAACCGCAAAAGGTCTGAATCGGACAACTCCCATGATATAGTTTTCGTCAATGAAGCCGATTTTATCGCTGCGGCTGTCGGTTGAGCCCTGGCGGTTATCGCCCATTACAAAAACATGACCTTCGGGAACGGTTACGGGGAAATCCACGCTCTCTTTGTTGAGCGTGAGGTTATTGATATACGGCTCATCAATAACAACGCCGTCAACACTGACCTCTCCGGTCGAAAAGTCGATGTCAACCGTCTGATTCTCCGTTGCAATAATGCGCTTGACAATCGGTTCATCAAACCAGTTCGGCTGAGTAATGATAACAACCTGACCGTATTCAGGCTTTTTGTCAAAAGCAGAAACCAAAAGCCAGTCTCCGTCATGGAGAGTGTCTACCATTGAAGAGCCCGAAACACCGACAACGCGGAAAACAAAGGTGAAAATGACCATAATTGTCACAACCGCAGAGGCAAGAACCGAGGCCAGGTCATAAAGATTGATTGCTGACTTTTCGGCAGCGGTAAGGTCCTTTTTATCTTTTTTGGTAATGTCCATTGCAACACCTCATTT
>JAEDIL010000104.1 GCA_016292455.1 Clostridiaceae bacterium | reverse complement strand
GAAGCAGGTTTACGGTCACCCGTGGCTCCTTTTCGGAACTGACAAGATGTCAAAGTCAAAAGGCAATGTAATTTACGCAGATGACCTTGTCAATCTTCTCGGCGTTGACGCTGTCCGCTATTATCTTCTTGCGGAGATGCCTCACGCAAACGACGGCTCAATTTCTTATGAGACAATCATTGAAAGGTACAACTCCGACCTTGCAAACACGCTTGGCAATCTTGTGAACAGAACCATTGCAATGACCAACAAGTATTTCAACGGCGTTGTGCCCGCTCCGAATTGCTCCGACGCACTTGATGAGGAACTGAAAGCCTGTGCAATGAACGCCGTTTGCGACGTTGACAAATTCATCAACAGCTATCACATGGCTGACGCGGTTGAAGCAGTTATGAACCTCGCAAAGCGCTGCAACAAGTATATTGACGAGACCGCTCCCTGGGCGCTTGCCAAGGACGAAAGCCGGAAAGACCGTCTGGGCACCGTCCTTTATAACCTTCTTGAAGGTATCCGCTACATTGCCGTTCTTGTCTCGCCTTTTATGCCGGACACTTCAAAGGCTATTCTTGACCAGATGTCCTGCGACGTCGCCGATTATGACAGCCTTGAATTCTTCGGCGCTTATAAAGCCGGAACAACCGTCAAAACACCGACGCCTCTTTTTGCAAGAATAGATTCGGAAAAAATGCTTGCCGAAATTGCGAAGAAGCAGGAAGAAGCCGCAAAGAAAGAAAAGGCAATTGAAGAAATTGAGGGTATTGCAAAAATCGGCATTGACGATTTTGCAAAGGTTGACCTTCGCGTTGCTACGGTTGTTGACTGTGTACCGGTAAAAAGGGCAAAGAAGCTGCTTGCGCTCACCCTTGATGACGGAACGGGCAAAAACAGAACCGTCGCTTCCGGAATCGCAAAGTGGTACAAGCCGGAGGATCTAATCGGCAGACAGGTTATTGTTGTCGCCAACCTCAAAAGCGCCGTTCTTTGCGGTGTTGAAAGCTGCGGAATGATTCTTGCCGCCGATTGCGGTGAAGATGACGTAAGGGTTGTTTTTGTTGACGGTATGCCGAACGGAGCAAAAGTCAGATGATGTATTCAGGCATTTTTGACACTCATTCCCACTATGACGATGACAAGTTCAATGAGGATCGGTCTGCCGTTCTTTCCTCTTTGAAAGAAAACGGCGTCTGCGGCGTAATCAACTGCGGCTGTGACCTTTCATCTTCGCTCAAAGCTATTGAGCTGTCCGAAGAATATGACTTTGTTTATGCCGCAATCGGAATTCACCCTCATGAAGCTGCCAAAGCAGAAGAGAATGACCCGGAAAAAATCAAGCGCCTTTTTTCAAAAGAAAAGGTTGTTGCAGTCGGCGAAATCGGTCTTGACTATCATTATGATTTTTCACCGCGCGGCGTTCAGCTTGAATACTTTGAAAAGCAGATTATTCTTTCTATGGAGCTGAATCTCCCGATAATCGTTCATGACCGCGAAGCCCACGAGGATACAATGGCACTTTTAAAAAAATACAGACCAAAGGGCGTTGTTCACTGCTTCTCCGGCAGTGCCGAAATGGCAAAAGAAATTGTCAAACTCGGAATGTATATCGGTCTCGGCGGTGCTGTCACCTTTAAAAACGCCAGAAAACCGCTTGAAGTTGCCATGGTTGTTCCGGGCGACAGGCTTCTGCTCGAAACCGACTGTCCGTATATGGCTCCGGTTCCCCTCAGAGGAAAGCGCTGCGATTCAACTATGATTACATACACAGCCGAAAAGCTTGCAGAAGTCCGTTCATGTCAGGTTCAGCAGCTGATTGATGAATGTTGTACGAATGCAAAGGAATTGTTCAAGCTTCCGTAATACACAAAAAACTGAACACAGCTGTTTACAATATTGAAACAAACGGTGTCTGAACCAATACTCAGACACCGTTTTATGTTCAATTCCAATACTAAATTACGAACAAAAAGACTTGCTGACAATTTTTCTCGCTTCTTCCAGATTTGCAACTTCACCCGAATACATCAGCTGAGAAATCAGGTTTCCTGTTGAGGTTGCTTCAACAGGACCGGCAGAAACATGCTTTCCGGTATATTTTTCGGTTAGCTCATTGAGATAACCGTCCTTGCTGCCTCCGCCGACAATATGTATTGAGGTAACAGCTCTTTCTGTAACGTCTTCAATTTCCTTAACAGCGGCTGCATATGACCTTGCGAGCGAGTGATATACACTGTTTATCACCGCACCAAGCTCCATGTCCGGCTTTTTCAGATAATCTTTTATTGCATCAATCATATTCTTCGGCGCAACAAAGTTCTGCGCGTTTACATCAATATATTCAAACTCGCCCGATTCTTTTGCAAGGTTCATCATTTCATCGTATGTCAGAGACTTGTTGAGATTATTCCTGATGCTCTGCAAAAGCCACATTCCCATATAGTTTTTAAGGAAACGGAAGCGATGATTGATTCCGCCCTCATTTGCAAAATTGCACGCTCTGCCCTTTTCGGTAATTATGGCTTCTTCGGTTTCAATTCCGATTAAGCTCCACGTTCCGGAAGAAATGTATACACTGTCTTTTTCAAGCGGACAAGCTGCAACTGCGCTTGCCGTATCATGCGACGGACAAAAGACCACCTTTGAAGAAAAGCCGAGTTCTTTTTCTATTTCATCTTTGAATTCACCGACAAGTGTTCCCGGTTCGGCAATCTTTCCAAGGAGTTCTTCGTCAAAGCCGAAGCGCTCAAGGAGTTTTCCGTCCCATGTTTTTGTTTTGGCGGAAACAAGGGAAGTTGTTGTGCTTTCAGTGTACTCGTTTAGAATTACTCCGGTGAGCTTATACGACAAATAAGCCGGCATCATCAGAAAGTATTTTGCTTTTTCAAGCCTGCCGCTTTCCTTTTCACAGAACAGCTGATAAACAGTATTGTAGCTCTGCTTCTGAATACCGGTTGAAGAATATAACTCTTCAAAAGGTACAATTTTCTCGCTCTTTTCAATTGCTGCAAGCGTCCGGCTGTCCCGATAGCAAAAGGCGGGCAGCAATTCTTTTTCATCTTTGTCAAGCAGAACATAGTCCACTCCCCAAGTGTCAATTGCGACTGTTTCCGGAACAATTCCGACTTTTTTGCAGGCTTTAAGACCGTTCATGACCTCGCTGAAAAGGCGGTCAACGTCCCAGACAAGTGAACCGTTTTCCTCTTTGAGAGAGTTTTCAAACCGATAGACCTCTTTAAGTTTCATTATTCCGTTATCAATATAGCCGATAATATGCCTTCCGCCCGACGCACCGATGTCAATTGCAAGATGATATTTCATACAATACACTCCTAAATCTTATTTCAAAAGCTGCCTTACACGTGTTTAAATTAAAATACGCAGTTTGATTATAATTGAAACATATTACTTTTTCAATATGTGTATAAATTATTTAAAACTGATACAGAATACAGACCTTTCAATATTTTTTCTATGTATTGAAAACCCGGTATTATTGTGGTATTATCTTAAAAGTATGTCAGTAGACATATGTATATTTTTGCTTTGGGGAGAATAAAGAATGAAAAACGATTCGAAAAAAACATTGACATTCGGCAAGATTATTCTGTATTCCGTCGGAATATTCGGAATTCAGATGCTTGTCGGCTATATCAACACCTATCAGTCACAGTTTTACACAAGCGTTCTTGCAGCTGACCTGACGAAATGCGCAGTCATTATTCTGATTGCAAAGGTTATCAGCTCTTTTGCCGACCCGATAATCGGCAACATTATTGACGCTGCCCATTTCAAAGGCGGAAAAATGAGACCGTTTGTTGCAATGAGTATTGTTCCGTTTGCCCTTATTACAACGCTCATGTTTGTTGCAATTGATTTTAAAAGCGATGCAGTCAAATATACCTACATAACAATAACAACCGTCTTGTGGAACGTTGTAATGAGCTTTGCCGACATTCCGAGTCAGGGAATGCTTGCTGTCCTCAGCCCGTCCAGCGAAGAAAAGAACAGCTGTGCCGGCATTGCCAATATGCTAAAATCACTTGCTCTTGTTGCACCGAACCTTGTTGTTCCCGTAATTTGTGTTCTCACAGGCTCTGCTGTCATTACCAAAAAAGAATACATTATTTCAGCTGTTGCCATGGGTGTTTTTGCTGTTCTCACAACCGCAATAATGCTTCGCGGTTCAAAAGAAGTTGTCAAGAGCGAACCAAACAAGATGGGCTTCAAGGAAATGTTTTCCGAGCTTTTCTCCAACAAACCGCTGATGATAATCTTTCTCATCAACATGCTCGGTTTCGGAAGAAACATGGCCGTCAGCATAGGTGTTCAGGCCGCGGCGGTTTTGCTTGATGAGGTAACGGTTCCGGGACTCAACATTACGCTCAGCGGCGAAAACCTGCCGATTATTCTCGGCGTCGGCGCAGCAATTCCGTCAACTCTCTCCGTTGTTCTGACTCCGATTATTTCTAAGAAATTCGGCGTAAAGAAAACCTTTATGGCTTTCGGAATCTACGGTGCAATTGCGGCAATGGGCTATTACCTTTTGTTTGCATTCGGGCCCGAATGGTTCCGTTCAATTTGGGGAATTCTTCTCGGACAGTTCGTCATCAACTTTATGTTCGGACCTCACGGCTTTGCTCCGCTTATCATGCTTTCCGATTCGGTCGACTACCGGGAAATGACTACCGGAAAGAGAACTGAGGGAATTCAGTATTCGGTCCTCAGCCTTTCAATAAAGCTTGCAAACGCTTTTTCGGTTGCCGTCGGCGTGTTCATCGTCGGTCTTTCCGGCTATGTCGGAACAATGACCTTTTCACAGGTCACACCGCACATGAAAAATGTAGTTATGGCTGCCTATTGGTTCATTCCCGGACTTTGCACAGCGCTCAGCATGATTCCCATGCTTTTCTATAAACTTGACAACAAAGAAATCAAGCAGCAAATCAGGGAATTCATTGACAAGCGCGAGAGCAAAACAGTTACAAAGTAAAACGTATTTGATAGAAACAGAACTATCAGTGACTCCGTAATACGGCAAGATACTGCTGTTTCTCTTTTGTCATTTGTAATTTCAGTCTGACAGAAGATCCGTGCAAAAAAAAATCATGACCGCAAACGCATTCGCATTTGCGGTCATTTTTACTCTCTTATTCACCTTGTTCAGCAAGCTCACGCAGCCTCTGATTTTCGGTAACGGTCTTTGTGACCTCATCCATAAATGAGCCGTGAAGCTTGAATTTTGCAGAGAAAATGATAAACGAAATTACAAAAAGTACGGTTGGAATTACGCAAAGCATTGCTGTTATTCCGTTCTTGACGGAAGCAGAGTTATTCATATGAAGTTCCTCTTTATAACCGGTAAGTCCGATAGTCGCAAAAAGGATAATCGTCTGAACAGTATATGCCATTTTCTGAAGGAATCCCTTCATTGAGAACGTGATGGACTCTGCTCTGAATCCCATTTTAAACTCACCGTAGTCAACAATGTCTGCAAGGAAGATAGTCTGCGCAATGAACATTGATGAAATTCCGACAGCGCCGATAATGTAGCAAATATTAAGTCCTGCAAGACTG
>JAEDIL010000103.1 GCA_016292455.1 Clostridiaceae bacterium | reverse complement strand
TTATGTTTTAAAGGGTTTCTTCGGACTTTTATATCCAAAGAAACCCTCTGTTTATCTTGGTTTATGCTGTCTGCACTTTTTTACAGTCCCCTTAAAAACGGGACTGTTCTTTTTTTGGTTTATGCCTTGCCTGCACAGCCGAGAACAGTATTGATCTTGTGCTCAACCATTCCCTGAATTGCTTCACGGGCGGGTTTGAGATATTGTCTCGGGTCAAAGTGGTCGGGATGAAGAGCAAAGTGCTCCCTGACAGCGGCAGTCATTGCAAGACGAAGGTCGGAGTCGATGTTGATTTTGCAGACTGCCATTGTTGCCGCCTTGCGAAGCATCTCTTCGGGAATACCGATTGCGTCCGGCATTTTTCCGCCGTACTGATTGATTTTTTCAACAAACTCGGGAACAACCGATGACGCGCCGTGAAGAACGATGGGGAAGCCGGGAAGCCTTTCGGAAACCTCCTGGAGAATGTCAAAGCGAAGCTGCGGCTTCTGGCCGGGCTTGAACTTATATGCGCCGTGGCTGGTTCCGATTGCAATTGCGAGTGAATCAACACCGGTACGGGTAACGAAATCATAAACCTGATCCGGATCGGTGAAGCTGGCGTTTTCGTCGGAAACGTTGACGTCATCTTCAATTCCGGCAAGCTGACCGAGTTCACCCTCAACAACAACGCCGTGAGCGTGGGCATAGTCAACAACCTTTTTGGTCAGAGCAACATTTTCCTCATAGGGAAGATGTGAACCGTCAATCATAACAGAAGTGAAACCGCCGTCAATGCAGGACTTGCAGGTTTCAAAGTCGGGGCCATGGTCAAGGTGGAGAGCGATTGGAAGACCGGTTTCTTTTTCCGCAGCTTCAACAAGCTTAACAAGATAGGTATGGTTTGCATAAGCTCTTGCGCCCTTTGAAACCTGGAGAATGAGCGGAGCATTGAGCTTTTTTGCAGCTTCGGTGATTCCCTGAATGATTTCCATGTTGTTTACGTTGAAAGCGCCGATGGCATAGCCGCCCTCATAAGCGTCCTTGAACATTTTTTTGGTTGTTACCAGTGGCATAATTAGCACTCCTTATAAATGGATTTGAAATAGAATTCCGTTTGAAATTATAGTCAATACGCCGCCCATTGTCAAGGCGAAAGCATGAATTTAAAGCTATCTTTGAACAGATATACCAGAGATATTCAGCAAAACTGTTTTTCTTCAAAAAACAAGCTGACCGCACTGCTTTTTTTTGCAGTACGGTCAGAATTTTTCTTTTCGTCTTTGGTTCACTGTCCGTCGGGGGTGTAAACCATCATGAAGCAATGGGAACGGATTTTTCCTTCAAGAACGCTTGTTCTGAACTCGTTGCCGGAAATAATCTTTCCGCCGACATTCATTGAAGAAACATAGCCGATATTCTCGTTGATAACGCTGTCGTGCGACATTATGGTTATCCACGTTGAGGGATCTCCGCTGAGCTCAACTTTGAGCTTGCTCTTGACAATTGATTTGAGCTCATCGCTTGTTATCGAATATGTTGTTTTGAAATCCTTTGCTTCATAATCGCCGTAGCTCGGTCTGCCGCCGGCAAGATAAGTAACGGCAGTTCCGCCCCACACGTTGTAATATGAGGTCGTTTTTCCGGCGCTGATTGCATGGAAAGGCGTAAGCGCCGCTTCGGTTCCCGGATATATGGCAACATAAAGTCCGTACTTCATGACTTCGTCAACTGCTTCATAGCATGCGCTTGAAGCCTGCTTGCCGAAAGCGTTTGAAGCAGTAGTGAGCCTGAACTTGTTATACTTTGCAAAGGTATAGAGCGCAACAGCCTGGGCTTTGAGCGCTTCCTTGTGGAACGAGCCGCCCATTTCGCTTTCAAGCGAGGAGGCAAGGAATTCCCTTGTTTTGTAATCCGTTCCGTTATAATTTATGGTTGTGGGATAGGTGTCTCCGGAAACAAGAACCGTTCCGTAATAATAGTTTGCAAGAATCTGCGCATAGTTCCAGCCCTGATTTGCAAGATAGTTCGCGCCGTTCTGACTCATTCCGACACCGTGACCGTAACCGAACACATAGAAAGTGAATTTTCCGCTTTTTGAAGGTGCAGGTGCAGCCGTCGAAGCGGCGGAAATATCTGTTGCTGTCGGCTCTCTCGGAACAAGATTATTGTTGTCCGGAACAACGGCGTTGACGTTCTGGGATTCGGTAATGCCCGGGAAAGCCTGAGCCGTAGTCTGCGGAACAGAAATATACGGCTGCGTTGTGGTCTGATTCATGAACTGTGACGGCTGTGTTGGAGTGTTGTTCTCCTTGTTCCAGATTGAACTGATGATAATTATCGGAGTGACTGCCGCAAGGACAAGAATAACCGCGGCAAACGCTATCATGCCTTTTGAAAGCTTTTTTTCTTCCTTTTTGCCTTTTTTTGAAGCGGCAGCGGCTGCTTCGGCTTCTTCCCTTTCCTTCTCCTGCTTTTCAAGAAGCGCGTCAAGCTTTTCGCTGAGAGTATCGCAGAGAATCGCAATGCAATGGGGAAGAAGAAGTTTAAGGTCATCGGGATTCGTGGTGTTAATTTTTTTGGCTTTTGAAATTTTCTTTTCCGCAATGGCAACGTATACGAAGTAGTTAGTCACACCCTCGTCGTCCTGCATGGTCAGCACGTCAGAAATTGCCGCACCGAAATCGGAGTCGGTGTTGAACATTGCCTCGCGCGCATGGCGGACGGTTTTGACGGATTCGGACTCGGTGACTTCTTCGGCATTTTCGCCGTCATCAACGTCATCAACAATTTCAACAAAGTTTGCAACGTCCGAAAGCCCCTCAACACGATTATAGAGGTTATAAATTTCCATTGTTGCTTCGCCGGTTGCAAAAGCAACTGATTTTTCGAGTCTGATGAGCTGCGACACCATGTTGTTGACCGACAAAGCGAAGTCAAAGCCCTTGCTTTCCTCGGTCTGTTCCTCTTCGTTCTCCGGAATTTCATCCTCTTCAACGCTTTGCGGCGCCTGAGCTCTGGTTTCAAGAACCTCCTGAGAAAATGAAGCAAGAACAGCGTCAACGCGGTTGAAGTCAAGCGGAAGCAAGCTGAGAGTTCCGTTCAGCACCCGGCATGTGAAGCCGCTGTAAAGTCCGTCAGTGCTGAGGTGGAAGAGTGCGCCGCGCGGAAGCAGGCATTGTGCAGCCATGTTGACATCAGCGGTTCCGTCATGGCACTGAGAAATTTTTTCGGCAATATTCGGGCAGGAATACTCGTCAAGAAACATTTTGGAAATCAAATCGCTCTTTACGCCGTTATAGTCGGCCGCATCTGCTGCGATTATTATCCGCTCTGCGCCCTGAAGCGCACTTATTGCCGCATCATACATTTCCTCATAGCTGTCAAATGTGTAGACGTTATCCTCTGTAAGTCCGAATTTTTCAAGCGAAAGGCAGATCTTGTAAACCGTGTCAGCGGAAAAAGCAGAGAGGTTTTCAAGAGTAAAAAGCTTAATCATTTTTATCCTCCGTTGGTTTTATTTTTTCAGCCGCCGAGAATCCTGCTGCCAGGCTCAGCCAACCTCCCACCTTGCGGCGCCGTAATATGGGTTAGTCAGTTTTTTAGCGGTATAATATGCCTGCGGATAACGCGGGCTTTTGTTGACAGTGGCTTTTGACGTGTCAACCTCAGCCGTCTCTCCCGGGCGCACAAGCCTAGCAACAACAACAAACCTTGCGTTTTCAAATTCATGTGAGCAGGTTGAAAGAGTCAGAAGCTTGTCGGTCGGGAGAACATCAACTCCGGTATCATAAAGTGAACGCTGGGCAAGCTCATTGAGATAAGCCGAAAAGCGATCCTGAGTCGAAAGCGTGTTGAAGTAATAGCGGAAGACATAGCCGTTGTCATCTTTCGGGTCTGCATTGGTGACAAAGGCGGCAATCACTTTCCACTTATAATTCTCATAAAGCGTGTTAAATGTAATTACGGGCGCGGACTTGAAGCCGTCAATCGTTTTATAATAGTCAAGCGCGCCGAAAATGCTTTTATCGTTCATGTGATGTCCGTAAATAACAGTGTTCATATCAAGCGTCTCAATATTGTTGACGTATGAAACAAACGGGCAGCCGTATTTTGTTGAAGCACCGTAGAAGTTCTTGTTCAGATAGGTTTCGTCATTATCGGTCTGAACAACCGGGAGCGAAAGACCGATACCGGTTGCTTCAAGGTAGCCGGCAAATTCGTTGTTCGTTGCATAGAGGCGTGCATATTTAAGCTGAAGTCCCTCGGGGAACTTCGTGTTCGGAAACTCCTCCTTGACAAGCGCCCATTTCTGAGCAGCCGAAAGGGTTGTTTCGGTCTGCTCGGTCTTATCTGTCTTGTCATCCTTATTATTCTTATCTTTGTCTTTTTCGTTTTTCTTTGTGGTTTCCCCATCATCAATGGTAAGCTCGGCAAGTTTGGACTCGAGATCCTGATTCTCCTTGTGCAGACGGTATTCGTTGATGAGCTTTCCTGCACTTATCACAATTGCAATGATTGAAACAGCGAGCACAACAAGACGGATTATTTCAGAAACGGATTTCTTCTTTGCAGGCTTTTTTTCTTCTGCAATCACCTTTTCTTCAACATGGCTTACTGTGATGTCGCCGGAAGAAACTGTCGGGGTTCTCTGCGCTGCTGTGCGGCTCTGCTGCGGAAAGCTCTGCGGCCCGGCGGCAGGCGCCGTACGAGCGGACTGCGGCTGCCTTTCCGGCTGACGTGGAGCGTTCTGACCCGGAAGCGGAAGAACACGGGCGGCGCCGGTTTTGCGCGGAGTGCTGATGTCAATTTCGTCAATTATATAATTTCCTGATGTTTCACCTGTTCCCGGAAGCAGAGCGGCCCTCTGAACAGGCGCAGGTATGTCGTAATCGTCCTCGTCATCCTCGTCGTCATAGTCATAGCCGTAGTCGATATGGATTGGCGAAACCTCGCGCCTTTCGGTTTTTTCCTCGGGAGCTTCAAAATCGGGACTCTGAAACACGATTCTTGTTCCTGCCCTCTGTGCGTTTTCCGTGTCCGCAGCAGCTGCGGCAGGCTGAGCCGACTGAGGAGCGGCGCCGTTTTGCGAGCCGAGATACTGACTGAGAAGGAATGCAATCTGATCCTGAGTCAGCTTGAACTCCGGAACCTTCTGCGCGGTCTCTTCGGCAGACCCGCCTTTCTGCTTTTCGGGCTGCGGCTGAACCGGTGCATCATTACTGTCCCCGCCTGAAAAAACAGACTGTACGCCGCTGTCCGGTGCTTCGTCAGCGGTGATGTTCTGAGCCTCCTTCCTCGTTCTGCGGGCGGAGGAATGGACGCTCCTGACCGTCGGAGGAACATCGGAGCGCGAAAAGGAGCTTCCGGTATTCTTTATCTCCGGTTTTTTTGAACCGTCTGAGCGGTCGTTTGAGTCCTCATAGATGATCTTCATACTGCATTTTCCTTTAAAATGAATTGATGAAAGCGGTTATGTCTTTTCTTGCGTCCTCATTTTCAAGAACAAAAAGCCTGACCTCGTTGAGCGCCGTTGAAGCGGCAACGATGCGGTTATAATCGCGGCAATCCTTTTCCGTGTGACCGGTGGTGAGCTTTTTGAG
>JAEDIL010000016.1 GCA_016292455.1 Clostridiaceae bacterium | reverse complement strand
AAACGTCGGGTGTATAACTGAACCGATATTGAAGTCAGACTTTATATCTAATAATGAACTCCGTTTATCGAGAAATCGGTAGACGGAGTTTTTGTGTGTTATCTTGATTGTAAATTGAGAATATGGTAAGATTAGTTCGATAAATCGAGATTGCAGGGGGAATAAATCTATTAACATGAAAGACATAAAAAGCACTTGTAAAATCGCATTGGTACAGGCAGAACCTGTAATGTTCAACAAAAGCGCCTCACTTAAAAAGGCTCTTCAATGTATTAACGAAGCTGCAATACAAAAGCCGGATATAATCGTTTTTCCCGAACTCTTTATTCCCGGTTACCCTGTTGGGATGAATTTTGGCTTCAGTATAGGAAAACGAAGCGAGGAGGGTCGGAAGGACTGGAAACGGTATTACGACGCCTCTGTTGTTGCCGGAGAAACGGAGTTTCAGCAGCTTGCACAGGCAGCTCAGAAAACCGGAGCATATATCAGCCTTGGATTTTCCGAGAGAGATGCCGTAAACGGAACACTTTACAACAGCAATGTCATTTTTGAGCCTGATGGATCGTACAAGATACACAGAAAATTAAAACCAACAGGCTCCGAACGTGTTGTATGGGGAGATGCTGATAAGGGATACTTTCCTGTTACAACAACGCCATGGGGGCCGATTGGCAGTCTGATTTGTTGGGAAAGTTATATGCCGCTTGCTCGTGTGGCTCTTTATCAAAAAGGTATCACGATTTACATTTCGCCAAATACCAATGACAATCCGGAGTGGCAGGCTACCATTCAGCACATTGCAATAGAAGGTAAGTGCTACGTTGTTAACGCTGATATGATTATCAGACGCAACTCATATCCTTCTGACCTATATGAAAGAGATGTCATATCACGGTTTCCGGAATTTGTTTGCAGAGGAGGAAGCTGTATTATCGACCCGTTTGGACATTATCTGACAGAACCGGTCTGGGATAAAGAAACCATCATCTACGCAGAACTTGACATGGGTTTGCCTGTCTCCTGCAAAATGGAGCATGATGTTGTTGGACATTATGCGCGTCCGGATATACTTGAACTGAAAATCAACGATAAATAGTTCAGCGATTACTAGTCCCGGCTTAATTCCGGTTTTCGGAACCGGAGAAACCGGGAATTTGACGAGGTGAAAACAGTATGAAATTTGATGTAAATAAGTTAGAATGGACCAGAAAACCAAAAGATTGTTTAATTGCTTCTGACAAAATAGAAGTCCTGACAAATCCACACACAGATTTGTGGCAGAGAACTTATTATCATTTTAGAAATGACAATGCACCGGTGTTACAGATAGAAACAAGCGACAAATTCTTTTCCTTTACTGTAAAAACCGAATTTGAAAGTAAGCACAGATTTGACCAGTGTGGCGTAGTAATGTATCTTGACAGTGAAAATTGGCTCAAAGGTTCTGTTGAATATGAAAATGAAAGATTTCAGCACCTTGGAAGTGTTGTAACGAACAATGGATATTCAGATTGGGCGACCACGGAAATTGATACCGGTATAAAATCAATGTGGTACAGATTGAGCCGTCGGGAAGATGATTACTGTATTGAATGTTCAGAAGACGGAATTGTGTTTAAACAAATGCGTGTGTGTCATATGTGGAATGGCGATGGCACCATTCGCTTTGGCATTTATGCGTGCAGTCCGGAGGATTCATCGTTTAAAGCAACATTTACAAATATGGAAATTACAGAATGTAAGTGGTTGGCTCACGATGGGCAACAGCCTGATTCATAATAACAACTTCCGTTTATTATGGTGAGTGGTATAAAAGTCTGAGATTGATTTCATAGCATCCGGCAGCACTCAAAATCAGGAAACAGCACTCGTTTTTTGATAGAATGTAATCACAGAAAGGGAGTGAGAAAATGAATTGGATACAAGGCATTCAAAGAGCGATCGATTATGTGGAAGCGAATATTATTGAAGAAATTGATTTTGAAGAGGTGGCAAAGCAGGCATACGCATCTTCTTTTCACTTTCAAAGAGTATTTGGTATTTTGTGTGGTTTTTCGCTCGGAGATTATATCCGTATGCGCAGGCTTTCTCTTTCGGGAGAAGAGCTGTCCAAGGGAAACGCAAAAATCATTGATATTGCGATGAAGTACGGATATGATTCACCGGAGAGTTTTTCCCGTGCCTTTACCCGATTTCACGGCATTGCACCGAGCGAAGCAAAGCACGGCGGCAAGGTCAGAATCTTTACTCCTCTGTCTGTAAAACTAACCTTAACAGGAGGCAGCAAAATGGATTACAGAATTGAAAAAAGAGATGCATTTCAGGTTGTTTGCAAAAGAAAAAGAGTCGGGAAACCGCAGTCGGCAAATGCGACTCAGGACATTACAGCAATGTGGCAGGAGTATGGCGCAGACGGAACAATGGGCAGACTGATTGCCTGTATGCCGGAAAAACCGGTTATGAAAGGTTTGCTCGGAATCTGCTTTTCGTCTGAACTCGATGCAAAGCAGTTTCCTTACGGTATCGGTGTCGAGTATGACGGCAGAAAAGTTGACGATGATTTGGAGATTGTAACGATTCCGGCACATACCTACGCGGTGTTCACAAGCAAAGGGAAAATGCCTGACGCTTTTATTGAAACCTATCACAGAATCGTAACAGAATTTTTCCCACAAAGCACACAGTACGAATATGCCGAAAATATAGAGTTTGAGGTATATGCGTCCGAAGACACTTCCGATCCGAATTATCAGTGTGAGATCTGGATCGCAGTGAATGAAAAAGCCGAGTAAAGGAATCGAAAACAGTAGGCGACTACCTGGTGAAAGACGGATTTCAAATCCGTACATTCAACAAAACACAAACCTCCTTGTAAAATGGTATTACCAAATACAAGGAGGTTTCGACTTGTTTGAAAAGTCATAAAAATTTCGAATAAATCTTATTGAAAAGTCAGACTATTTGTGCTATAATTCATTTGAAAAGTCATAAGGGGGCGTTTTATATGTTGTTTCGAAAAATAGAATCGGTTATTGAAGAGCACTTGACGTCTGACTCTAAAAAAATTCTTTTGATTGACGGAGCCCGACAGGTTGGCAAAACCTATATAATCCGTCACACAGGTAAAAAACTTTTTGAAAATTTTATCGAGCTGAATATGGTTGAGGATTTTGAAGGAGACCGCCTCTTTGCGAATACGAAAACAGTGGAAGATTTTTATCTTCAGGTCAGTATGCTTGCAGGCGATAAGATGAGAAAAAAGGGAAACACCTTGATTTTTATTGATGAGATTCAGGTTTACCCTCATCTGCTCACGATGCTCAAATTTTTGTCACAGGATAACAAGTTTACCTATATTGCTAGCGGGTCACTTCTCGGCGTTACACTTTCTCAGACGACTTCTATCCCTATGGGCAGTATTCGCAAGGTCAGAATGTTTCCGTTGGATTTTGAAGAATTTCTTTATGCCAACGGAATGAACGATATTGTACTTTCCTCAATGAGGAAAAAATTTGAACGCCTTGAAGCTCTTGACGAGCCGATGCACAACAAGATGATGGATATGTTCCGCAAATTCCTGCTTGTGGGCGGACTTCCGGATGCTGTCAATTCCTATATTGAAACGAAAAACATTCAGGCTGTCCGTGAAATTCAAAATGAAATTCACGATTATTATGGTGCAGACGCTTCTAAATATGACGAAGAAAATAAACTGAAAATCCGCCGGGTTTACGACCTTATTCCCTCAAATATGGAGAACAAAAAAAAGCGTGTCAGAGCACAAAGCATAGAAAACAAAAAGGGCAAGATATTCAACGACTACATCGATGAGTTTGATTATCTTATCAGTGCAGGTATTGCTTTGAATGTTAAGGCAATCTCAAACCCTGTATTTCCGCTGATTGAATCTACAGGGAAGAATTTGCTGAAACTCTATCTTAATGATGTAGGCATCCTGACCGGTATTCTTTACGGCAACAATATCCGGGCTGTTCTGGACGATGAAAGAAGCATAAATCTCGGCTCTGTTTATGAAACGGCGGTTGCAAGTGAGCTGATTGCACACGGTCATAAGCTTTTCTATTACGACAACAGAAGCAAAGGCGAAGTGGATTATCTTATTGATGATTATGACAGCCTTTCCGCCGTGCCGATTGAAGTAAAGTCCGGCAAGGACTATACGGTGCACAGTGCGTTGAACACTTTTGTCAATAACGAAGATTATCACATCAAGAAAGCTTTTGTTGTTTCAAATGAAAGAAATGTAACACAAAACGGCAAGATAACCTATATCCCGATTTATTATATTATGTTCTTTAGTGCCGATTCAAAGGATAAAAACACCAAGTTTTAATATCCGCACATCCAACAAAACAAAGACCTCCTTGTAAAATGGTATTACCAAATACAAGGAGGTCATTTTGTAAAGCGTTCAATTATCTCGCAGCTTCAAGCAATTTTTGCGATTTAGCCAACAGAAATGTAATTCTGTCGGAAACAACAAAGATGAATTTCAGGGAATAAACTGAATAAGAAAAACATAATTTCTTTCCTCATACATTTGCACTTTTCGATTTCCTCCAAGTACATAATCTGAGCCATAGGGCAGAAACGGAGGAATGAAATATGCCTGAAAGCAAATGCCGATATAAAAGCTCGGCAGACAGCAGGAGTTCCTGACAGTTTACAAGATTGAAGCCTGTCGGGAACCCTCTTCTTTCAGCTGTGATTTACAGAGCAAGCCGAAACAAATCCGGCTTCTGACTGTATAAGAAAAAATCGTTGCGGTTATTTTTTCCTGATGTTCTTCAAGTATTGTTGCCTTGCTTTTTGATTCGGTAAACTCTGAATGATTTTCAAGTGTTCTTCCATATCCTCAATCGGTGGTGCCGGAGGCGTCATCTTTTTAATTATTGCATATACAGCCAATACCAAAAGAATAACAATTGTAATTGCAAGATATATAAAATCAACTCCTTATCTGTACAGCCATCCACCGTTGTACTTTTTCAGGATTTTCCGACATTCCTTTTTGGATTTACCAATCATTTCGGATATCATTTGCTCTCGTTGGTTATGGCTCATTGGCGGTGCTGTTTTTTCGGTTGATTCCTTGAAACATATTACACCGCATATAACGGCTATTCCTGATAATATCAGTATGGGCATTGCGATTACTCCTTTTTGTAATCTCGTATGATTAAAAGAATGTCAGAGAATCCACGGCATCAATTCCTTTTGCTTACACTCTTGCCACCATTTCGCCGTAAAGCTCTTTTTCTTCCTTGATGAATGCTTCAACGGCTTCAACAGTCGGCATTGCTGCCGAGCAGCTGTGTGCGGAGATGAGCATTGAAGCGGAAGCGGTTCCGAATTCAAGCGCATCAATCATCTCCCAGCCTTCGAGCAGGCAGCGGATGAAAGCAGAGGCGTAGCCGTCGCCGCCGCCGAAGCCTTTCATGGCCTTGACGGGGAAGGGCTTGATTGAATAGCTTTTTCCGTCATTGGTATAGGCGGTGGAGCCGTCTTTTCCGTGCTTGATGATGACGATTTTTGCCCCGTATGAGTGCCAGCGCCTTGCGCTTTCCTCGTCGGTTTTGCAAACGCCCATAATTGCTTCGGTGAGGTCATATTCCTCGCGAGAGCCGAGAATAATGTCGCTGTTCTGTGCAACCATTGAATAGTAGACGGAAATTTCATCGGCGTTTTTCCAGGTGTAGGGACGGTAGTCAATGTCAAAAATGACAACTGTATTGTTCTTTTTTGCGAGCATCATTGCTTTGAGAACGGCCTCTCTTGACGGAGACTGAGAAAGCGCGGTGCCGGAAATAACAATGGCTTTTGCGCTCTTTATGTAGTCTTCGCTGACTTCACCGGGTTCAAGCATAAGGTCAGCAATGCCGTCGCGATACATAAGGATACTGCTTTCCGTGGGGCTTTTGATTTCGGTGAAAGTAAGACCTATTTTTTCGCCGTTCTTTGCGCGGACAATGTTGGAAGTATCGATTCCGTCCTTTTTGAAGTAGTCAACAACAAAGTCGCCGTGCTGGTCATCGGAAACCTTGCCGATGAAGCCGACCTTTTTGCCGAGTCTTGCAAGGCCAACGGCTATATTTGCCGGTGAGCCGCCGACATACTTGTTAAAATTGCAGCTTTCCGAAAGCGGGCGGTTCATGTCGGTGGGGTTAAAATCAATTGCAATCCTGCCTATGGGGATAACGTCAAGGGGTCGGTTTTCGTCAAATTCAACGTATTTCATGTTGAGTCTCTCCTTTAAAATATTTCTATTTCCTCGGCCTTTCCGACTGAGTCAAAGATTTCCATGTGTTTTTTTGCATTGCGGTAAGCGCCCTCAATTTCGGCCTGATGCAGGTCATAATATCCGCCGATTTTTCCGCTTTCATAGCTTTCGCGTACGGAGGATTCGACGCTGTCAAAGGTTGCAGTTGCAATGTTGATTTTTTTGATTCCGTTCCGGCGGCAGCGGATAAAGTCCTCTTCGCTGATTCCTGTTCCTCCGTGGAGAACGAGCGGAACCGAAACAAGAGAGTGAACTTTTTCAAGAATGTCAAACCGCAGGTGAGGCGTTTCCTTGTAGTTTCCGTGAGCGTTACCGATTGCAATTGCGAGTGCGTCAACGCCGGTTTCTTCGGCAAAAAGCTTTGCCTGCCCGGGCGAGGTGCAGTTGATTGCAATATCCTCGCTTCCGTCCTCACTTCCGCCGACGCAGCCGATTTCCGCTTCGACCGCCGCGCCGTATTCCTTTGCGGCTTCGACAACGCCTTTTGTAATTTTAATGTTCTCTTCAACCGGAAGGTGGGAGCCGTCAAACATTACCGATGTGAAGCCGATTTCAAGTGCCTGCTCAATGCAGCCCGGGGTTTTCCCGTGGTCAAGGTGAACCGCAACGGGCACTGCGGCTTCTTCGGCTGCGGCAACCATCAGCGGTCCGATGAGCGCGAGAGGGGAATGGTTGAGCCTGACTTCGGCAATTTGCAGAATTATCGGAGAGCTTGTTTCCTCGGCAGCTTTTATCACGCCGAGCACCATTTCCATGTTTGCAACGCTGAACGAGCCGACGGCGTAATTTCTCTTTTGCGCGTCGAGAAGCAGGTCTTTCATATTGACTAACATTTTATCTCACAACCTTTGCTGTTTTTTTGCTGACAATGTTCTCAATGTCCTGAGTTGTTGCCATTGAAGTATCTCCGGGGGTTGTCATGGCAAAGGCGGCGTGGGCAAGCGCAAAGAGGAGCGCGTATTCTGTATCCTTGCCGCAAAGCAGGGAATAAAGCAGACCCGAAGCGAAGCTGTCGCCGCTGCCGATTCGGTCAAGGACATCAAGCTTTTCAAAGCAGGAGGTTTTCAAAAGGCTTCCGTTTTCAACGCAGACTGCGCGCAGGCTGTTCTGCGAAGCGGAATGAACCGTCCGGACTGTTGTTGCAATGAGTTTCAGGTTCGGAAATTCCTTTTGGGCGCGGTTCATGAAGCGCAGGTAGCGCTCGTCGTCATGTACGTCAAGGTCAGCTCCGGGTTCGCTTTCAAAGCCGAGTATTTTCACGAAATCAAACTCATTGCCGAAAAGAATATCTGTATAGCGGAGAATTTCACGGATGTTTTCCCTGACACTGTCGCCGTTTTCAAGGCAAGCCCAGAGCGAGGGACGGAAGTTGAAGTCAAAGGAAACAACTGCGCCGTATTCCTTTGCTTTTTTTACCGCTTCAAGCGCGAGAGCCGATGTGCTGCCGGAAAGGGCGCAGAAGATTCCGCCTGTGTGGAAAACGCGGACACCTTTTGAAAAAATCGCATCCCAGTCGAAATCACCCTCCGAAAGCTGCGAAACGGCGGTGTGTCCTCTGTCAGAAGTGCTCCTTGCCGGGCGCAGACCGAAGCCGCGCTCAACGAAGTTCAGCCCGTTGCGGCTTTCCTTGCCTATTCTGTCAAAGGGCGCCCAGCGTATGAGCGAGGTGTCAACGCCGCCCTGCATAATGAGATCTTCAATGAGAAGGCCGACATCGTTTTTGCAAAGCGCCGTTGCAACGGCAGTTTTTTTACCGAAAGCTTTTGAAAGGGCTCTCGCAACGTTATATTCGCCGCCGCCCTCCCAGACGTTGAAAGAGCGGGTGTTTCTGACCCTGCCTTCGCCGGGGTCAAGTCTCAGCATAACTTCGCCGAGTGAGATCAGGTCATATTCTGCGTTTGATAAAAATTTCATGCTTTCCCTTCTTATTCGATGGATTTGAGTGAATCGACCATGCTGACGTGTTCAATGTTGCGCCGCAGGGCGACATTGACAAGCAGAGAGTATACCATTGAAAGCGCAGCCGAATATACAAAGCACATTAAGCCGGCGTGGCGGCCGAACATGAGAATGTCAACCTCACCGACAGCAACAACCATCCTGTGAAGAACAATTCCGAGAACAAGACCGAGCAGTGTTCCGAAAACGCTGAGAAGAACATTTTCTCTGAAAATATAGGCTGTGACCTCTTTTTTGCGGAAGCCGAGGACCTTGATTGTTGCAATTTCTTTCATTCGTTCGTGAATGTTTATTGAGGAAAGGTTGTAAAGAACAATGAACGAGAGCAGACCTGCCGAAACAACGAGAATGAGGACAACATAATTCAGCGAAGTGAGAACATTGCGGAATGTATCCTGCGCTTCGGTGACGTATGAAACGGCGGTAATGTCGTATTCCTCCATCAGAGTTTTTGAAAGTGCTTCTTTCTGAACTCCGGTAAGCTCGGAGCTGAATGTTGTCATGATGTAGTTGTATCTTGGGTTTCCGGCAAAGAGCGAGGAATAAGCGTCCTTGCTCATGAAGATATAGTGGAAAATATAGTTCTTTGCAACGCCGGCAACGGGAACCGGAACAACGTAGCCTTCGGAAACTTCAACCTGAATGTAGTCGCCGACCGAAAGGTTCAGTTCTTCGGCGAGCTTCTGCGTTATTATTGCACCTGCGGCAGGGAGGGAAAGGGAATTGCCGGTTTCTGAATCAAAGAGGCGGATGTAGTTTGAAAGCATATCTGCATTTTCAGGAACCATGAGGTAGGTTTCAAGCTTTGCGTCTGAATTTACGCTCAGAGAGTGCAGGACTTTCATATAATTGAGCATACTTGTTGCAATCTCAGGACGGGAAGCAACCGCGTTGACCGCCGAGGGCGTTTCAACCGTTGTGTCGTATGAGCCGTTGAGAACAACCTGCATATCATAGGCGCAGATGCAGTCTTCATTTAGGAACTGCTCGTTGAGCGCGGTCTTGATTGAATATTGAAGACCGAAGCCGGCAACCATGAGGGCGGTGCAGCCCGTTACGCCGAGAACAGCCATGAAAAACCGCTTTTTGTTTCTCAGAACGTTGCGCAGCGTAACCTTTGAATTGAAGCTGAGCCTTTTCCAGATTGCGGGATATTTTTCAAGGAAAATACGCTTTCCGCCTTTCGGAGCTTTCGGCCGCATGAGCGAGGAAGCGCTTGTTCTGAGGCAGCGCTTGCTTGCGACATAGGACACAACAACAGTGGAGGAAATCGAAATAAGGATTGACGGAATTGCAAGTCCCCAACGGTATTTGATTCCGATTGAGGGCAGGGCAAAAAGAATCTGATACGCCTGCGAAATTGCAAACGGGAACACCGCAAAGCCGAGCAACGTTCCTGCAAGCGAGCCGATTGAGCTTGCCACAAAAGAATAGAACAGATAT
Organism: Clostridiaceae bacterium; assembly: GCA_016292455.1. Lineage (GTDB taxonomy): Bacteria > Bacillota > Clostridia > Oscillospirales > Acutalibacteraceae > UBA6857. The sequence goes on along the minus strand of JAEDIL010000016.1, from coordinate 13,170 downwards.
TTTCCGACGATTTCATTATCTTTGAAACCGAGCGCTTTGAGTGTTCCGAGCTGAATCCGGTCGTCCTCAACCATTCTCGTCATTGTGTTGAGACAGACGAGAGCGGCGATTAGGAAGAACACCCACGGAAACAGCTTTGAAATTGCGGCAATTCTGTCTGCCGTCTGCTCAAATTCCTTATAGCCGGTGAGAGCTTCGTCCCTTTCCTGAACATACCATTTTCCGTTGTCAAGACTCAGAAGAAAGTTCTTTGCTTCGTCAAGTTTTGCTTTGGCAGCTTCAAGCTTTTCGTTTGCTTCGGTTTTTTGCGCTTCAAACTCTGCCTCAATGGTTTTTGCTTTTTCCTTTGCAAGCTGGAGGTTGGTTTCAAAATTGGTTATCTGATTTTTTGCGTCCGAAAGCTGATTGAGAACTTCAAGCTCGCCGAGCTGAATGTCATAGTTGGCGTTGGTGAGCTCTTTTTCCGCTTCTTTCAGCTCTGTTTCGGCGGTGCTCAGCTGTGCTTCAACCTCGCCGAGAGCTTCAACGAGCTTCTGAGCCTTTTCAAGCTCAGCTTTTTTTGAAGCAAGGGTGGTTTTGGCGTCGCTGAGCTCCTTTTTTGAAGCAGCAAGCTTTCCTTCAAGCTCCTGAAGCTGCGGCTCCATATAGGCAGCCATTTCCTCAGCCGTTCCGACTGCGGTCAGGCTGTTGATGGTGTTCATGATTTTGTCCACCTCAACGCCAACAAGACCGGACTGCTTGAAGCGGTCAAGCATACCCTGAACGCCGCTGTCCTGCGTGTCATTGAAATGGTTCATTGCGCTGCGGGTCGTTGCGACAAGGTTTTCAAGGTAGGAGACTGTTGTGAGAAGTCCGTTCACCTGAGTGTTCGCAACGTTATACTGCGCCTGTGCATTTTTTAGGTCGGTTTCTGCGTTGGCATATTTGTCAACAAGTTTTTTTGCGTCGTTATATTTATCTCTTTTCTCCTCCCATTTTTTGTACTGGGCGGAGTGTTCGAGCTTGCTTTCGTCAATTTTTTCGCCGGCTTCGGTAACTTTTCTGTTGTATTCGGCTTTATATTCGGCAAGCTTTGCGTCACCGTTTTCGGCAAGGTCAAGAATTTCTTTAACCTTTTGTTCGCCCTCGGCAAGTTTTTCGTCTGCGTCTGCCTTCGCTTCGGCAAAGGCTTTTTCCTGCTCTTCAATTTCTCCGGAATACTGCTTTTTGATTTTTTTTACACGCAGGTCAATTCTTTCCTGGGCAATTGAAGAAAGGTAGGACGCATACGGCGCAACAAAGGCTTCATATTCTTCGGAGTATGAAGCAAAGCGCTGAGAATCCGCGAGCTTGATTGAAAGGCTGTTATAGTAATCGGAGACAAAGTTTTCCGAGGATATATAGATGAATGTTCCGAGCTTTCCCGTTCCTATGTTGGTTCTTCCGCGGTCGTATGAAATATATTTCGGAGTGCGGATTATTCCGGTAATGACGAACTCGGTGTTTTTGAGAGAGTTTGAAATGTCTCCGGAGTCGGAAAAAACGGAAACAGTGTTGCCGATTTTGAAATCGTCCGGCGTTGAAAGCATGCTATTGTCAACAACGCATTGGTTCGCGCTCGTGGGCCAGGTGCCCTCAATCAGCTGCGGTCGGTTCATGAAGGCGGGGTCATTCTCCCCCTGGGCAGCGGCGTAGACCTTGCCAAGGTCAAGAGAAAGCGCGCGGACAGTGAGTTGAGAACCGTCAAAATCCGTGGCATTCTCACCGTTGATTTTCAGATTCCCGTCGTAAAACTTTTCACCCGTGACATTCTGAACGCCGTTGATTGTTGAAAGAACGGAAAGGTCATCTTCGGAAAGTCCGACTGTTGACACGACGGAAATATCCATTGCGTTTGTGTCTCTCAGATACTGCTGAGCAGTGTCATACATATCCGGTGCGGTTGCATTCACCCCGGCGAAAAAGCTGATTCCGAGCGAAACGATTGCAACAATTGAAAAGAACCTCGGACGGGTGCGTTCAATTGTCCGCAGGGTGTCTTTGAATAATGCCTTAGTCATTTAACGTTCACCTCCGCTTTTGAAAGCGGTCTTTTGAAAAAATTACCATTCGAGAAGATCAACCGGAACGGGTCGGTCATTGACTGCAATCTGAATAACCCGACCGCTTCTCATGGTTATAATTCTGTCTGCCATTTCGGCAAGCGCCTGGTTGTGGGTGATGACAACAACGGTTGTTCCCGTTTCGCGGCACGTCCGGTGCAGAAGCTTGAGAATCTGCTTTCCGGTTCTGTAATCAAGCGCGCCGGTCGGTTCGTCGCAAAGCAGAATCTTCGGATTTTTTGCAAGGGCTCTTGCAATTGAAACACGCTGCTGCTCACCGCCGGAGAGCTGAGAGGGAAAGTTGTCCATTCTTTCGGCAAGGCCGACTCTTTCAAGAACCTTTTCCGGTGCAAGCGGTTTTTTTGCAATCTGGCTTGCAAGCTCAACATTTTCGAGCGCGGTCAGGTTCGGAATGAGGTTGTAGAACTGAAAAACAAAGCCTACGTCAAGCCTGCGGTATTCAATGAGCTCTTCGGGGGAGAGGTTGTTGATAAGCTTTCCGGCGATGCGGATTTTTCCGTCATCGCAGGTATCCATTCCGCCGAGAAGATTAAGAACGGTTGATTTACCTGCGCCGCTTGCGCCGACAATGAGGCAGAATTCGCCCTTTTCAATCTTGAAGTTTACGCCGTCGGCGGCGGTGATGACAATTTCACCGGTCTGGTATCTTTTATAAACAGATTCAAATTCAATAAAACTCATTTTTCTTCTCCAAGTTTTCCTTCGCGCCAATGTTTGCGGCAAAGGCTTGTATATTTTTCATTCGCTCCGAGAACGACCTGTTCTCCCTGTTTGATTATTCCGTTTTCGTCAAAGCGGGCATTGCAGGTGGCTTTTTTCCCGCACCAGCAGATAGTTTTGACCTCTTCAATTGTGTCTGCCCAGGCAAGCAGCCATTGGCTGCCGGGAAAAAGGTCGCCTTTGAAGTCTGCACGCAGACCATAGCAGATTACGGGCACACCGAGGTCGTCAACAACGTGGACAAGGAATTCACATTCCTCTTTTGAAAGGAACTGAGCTTCATCAACAATGAGACAGTCTGCCTTTTTTATGTCATCTTCACGAAGCTCATGAAAAAGCACACAGTCACATTCAAGTCCGCAGCGGGAATATATTCTGTGTTCGCCGTTTCTTGTGTCAATTGCGGGCTTTGAAATGATGACCTTCTGTCCGCGTTCCTCATAGTTGTATTTTACCATCAGGGCATTGGCGGTTTTGCTTGAACCCATTGCTCCGTAGCGGAAATAAAGCTTTGCCATTGTTCACACTCCAATTTTTGTGCTTTTTCAGCGGCTTTTCTGCGCCGCTTCCCAGATTCCGTTGATGTATGCCGCGCCGAGTGCGCGGTCAAAAAGTCCGTAGCCGGGTCTTGCCTTTTCGCCCCAGATCATTCTGCCGTGGTCAGGGCGGATATAGCCGTCAAAGCCGACGTCCTGAAGCGCTCTGACAATTTCATAAATATCAAGACTGCCTTCTTCCGAAAGGTGGGCGGTTTCGTGGAAATGGTTGCCGGTTCTTTTTATATTTCTGATGTGGGCAAAATAAATTCTGTCCCCGACCTCCCTGATCATTGCCGGAAGGTCATTCTTTTCGCTCGCGCCGAGTGAGCCGGTGCAGAAGGTGAGACCGTTATACGGCGAATCAACAAGTTTTAGGAAGCGCTTGATTGAGTCAAGGTCGCGGATAATTCTCGGCAGACCGAAAATGTCCCATGGCGGATCATCCGGATGGATTGCCATTTTTACGTCACATTCCTCGCAGATGGGAATAATGGCTTTGAGGAAATATTCAAGGTTTTCCCAAAGCTGCTCGGCCGTTACGCCCCTGTATTTTTCAAAAAGCTCCCTGATTTCGCCCATGCGTTCCGTTTCCCAGCCGGGCATAGCGTATCCGTTGGAGTTTTCGTCAATTTCGCGGAACATATCTTCGGGGCTTTTGCCCTCTATCTGTTCGCCGTTGTAGCAAAGGCAGGTTGCTCCGTTGCCCATGTTCATTGCGAGGTCGGTTCTTGTCCAGTCAAAAACGGGCATGAAGTTATAGCAGATGACCTTCACTCCTGCCTTTGCGAGGTTACGGATGCTTTCGATGTAATTCTCAATGTATTTTTCCCTTGACGGCAAGCCGAGCTTTATGTCTTCATGAACATTGACGGATTCAATACATTCCATTGTAAGACCGGCATTTTCAATTTCCTCTTTCATGCTCATAATCATTTCAAGAGGCCATTTTTCTCCGCAGGGGAGGGTGTGCAAAGCGGGAACAACACCCGTCACGCCGGGTATCTGTCTGATTTGTTCAAGCGTTACGGTGTCCTTTTCGTCACCGAACCAACGGAAAGTCATTTGCATTTATAAAACCTTCTTTCTGTCAAAATACAAGTTCATTGTAGGTTTTTGTTTCAATCACTTCTTTGGTGCTTTTGTCCTTGATAATGACTTTGCATTCATAATCGGTTAGAGTGGAATACGCCTGATAAAGCAGGCAGCTCTGACCTATTGAAAAAGCGGCAAGCTCTTTTGAGGGGTCTGAGTCATATTTCTTTTTGCTGACGAGCAGAACAACCTCTCTGAAATCCTTGTCGTCGTAGCTTTCAATGCCTGCAACGTAGGGGTAGGTTTTACTGTCCTCTGCAACGGCGTAGATGCCTTTGATGGCTTCCATTCCTCTGTTTGTCATTTTCAGCTTATAGTTGAATTCGTTGACAACAACGTTGACGGACTTTCCGTCCTCGCCGAGCGTCGCGCTCTCGTAGCCGTACTTTTTGCAAAAGCCGTCAAGGTTGTTGCGGAATTCCTCGTCAATGGCAGAAAGCGGCACCGAAAGGCTCAGGCTTTTGTCGGAAACTGTGGGCGCGGCAGAGCCGGCTGCCTCTTCTGCGCTGTTCCGGGTTCCTTTGCAGGCGGCAAACGAGAACACGAACAAAAGGCACATAGCAAAGCAAAGAAGGCAATTCATTGTTCTTTTGATTTTCATTTGAGACTCCTCCTTTATTCATCAGACTATATAGTAAAAACATTAGTAAAGCCTTAAAGAAAAGCATTGCATATAATAATAACATATATGGAACAAAAATTCCACATTAAACCGGAATTTTTTTGAAAGGCACAAAAATATAAAAACCAATCGCTCGTCCGGATTCAGAAAAGCAAAAAATCATAACATCTCAAAACAACAAAGACTATATTTCACAGTAAATTCTTGCTTCGTGCACGATGTGAAATATAGTCTTTTTCATCTTTAATCTGCTTTTCGTCTGCGAAAAACAGGACAGTCCCGCTGTATGCGGTTTTGTTTTCAGGCGTTAGCTTTCAGTTTAAAAAAATAACAAGAAGCTTTAAAATAAAGTCTCTGATTGTTTCAAACAGCTTTCCCAAAAATCCGTAGCTTTCAGTAAAAGACGGAACCCGGGTTTCGGTGGGAGCGTTGGTCATGAGCGGCTCATTTATCATATAGATTTTTTCGCAAAGCTCTTTCGTTGCAAAGTCAACGGAAATAATTCCGTACACCTTTCCCGCAACAAAATCATAGGACATAAGGAAGTCATTGATCTGTTGCGCGCTGACATAAGCCGACTTTGATTCTATTGTGTTGGTGCAGCAGATTTCAAAATCGTGGAAAAAATGCGGAGAGTCAAAAAAGCCTTTGATTGCTTTAATTTTTTTGCTTTCTTCAAGCTTGAAAGAATCCTGAACATGCATATAAGCTATGGCTGTTGATTCATCATAGCTGTATATTGAACGGTAGGGGAAAAAGTTGGAGTCATCCTCGTCTAAGTAGGGATAGTTTTCAAAGTTGAGACCGCTGTTTTTGTCGTTGAAGCGTGTTCTGTCCGCCTCTGAATATCTGAGCAGAACAATTTTTCCTCTTACTTCGCCGAGATCGGGAACGCGGTTTTCAAGGAACCATGCATCCGTGTCGGGTGCAACGCACTCGTCATAGAACCTTGAAAAAACCTCTTTTTCGTTTTCGGTATTTTCATGCTTGAAAAGGAAAAGGACGGTTTCTCCTTTGTTTTCGCTGAGGAATTTTTTGCACTCTTCAACAACTGATTTCACAGAAAGAGCGTTTGAAAACAGACCGTAGCTTTCCTTGCAGCTGAGAAATGAATGGACTCCGACAAGCTCGCCGCCGATAATATTGGCGCGGATGTCGAGATACCTGATGCCGCTGTAAAGCTGTTCGGAAACTGACAAGGTCTGTGTGCGGCTGATAACGCTCGCGGGAATATACCTGGTCATGCTGTCATGAGTGCCGGGAATGTTGATTTCGGTAATCGGAACGGAACCGTCAATTGTGCTCATCCAGTTTGCGCCGTTCACAGCTGTGCTCCCGGCTGAAACGGCAAATGAAAAGACCGATATTCCAAGGAGCAATGCAAGAAGTAATGACAATGTTTTTTTCGTAATAATCGCCTCTCTCTTTTTTTGGCTTGTCTGAGCCGGGTGTGACCGCTCTGACAAACATATTTTACCATTATCCGTTCTTTCAATTCAACAGTATTTTGTGAACGGAGCCCCGATTGACAAAAAAAAGAAAATGTGTTAGAATTTTCCAAGATCGTTCGGAATAGCCGGACGTTCATTACAGGAGAAAAGAGGTGCACATCAATGGACGAATTTACAGCAAAACTTACAAGTATTTTTGATTTCGTTGCTCAGATTCTCGGCTATGTCTGGGACTTCTTCAAGAAGCTGATTCCTCAGAAAGACGATCAGGCAACTGAATAATTTTCAACAGAACAGGTTAAAAGAAAGCCTGCCGGGTTTTGCTCCGGCAGGTCTTTTTTTACTTGTTGTAGGGAGAATAGTTCTGGGACGGCTGGGCGTAGATTTTTTCAGACGTGTCCGGCTGAGTGTCCGGGAACTGTTTTGCGGCTCTTCTTCTCGCGCGCTTGGCGTTTTCCGAAAGACGCATATCAAGAAGCTGCTGCAAAATTTTGATTGCTTCACCGACTCCGCGGAAAAGCAGGGCAATCAGCAAGCCGCACACAATTGAAGCCGAGAGATATACAGCGCCGAGAGATTCGGCAAACGAATTGAGAACAAAGCCGACAATTATTCCGAGCGCAATGATGACGACGGAAACAATATTGAGCATATTTGCAACAGGATTGCGGCTGGTTCTTCCGGCTGCGGTTGCGGCGTCAATCAGAGCCTCGTATTCTTCATCGGTAACGATGAGCGGAACGTTCTTTTTGCCTTTTCCGCTTTTTCCGGAAAGTCCCCATGCAAGAAGGTCCGCATCCTTTTTTCTGTAATATTCCTCTTTCTGCTCGTTTGACAGTTCCTTAATTTTGTTTTCAACCTGTTCAAGCATTGGTATCTTCCTTTCAAAGCGGCAAAGCCGCGCTTTTATTTCAAAAGTTTTTCCGCCGGACAGCTTTGTCGGCGTACACTTTACATTATCACATTTTTTTTCGTTGTGCAAGTGTGAAAGAAAAAAATTAACAGCCGTTTCACGAAAATAACGGCACAGGTGTTCTTTGCCTGCCGTTTGCTCAGTATATGTTGATTGACAGCTCTTCAATCTTTTCTCTCAGACGGCGGAAATCTTCAAGCGCAGACTTTTTCTTTTCCGGGTCGCGCAAAAGTGCCGCGGGATGGAAGGTGCCCATCATATACACTGAACCTTTTTTGAAAAACTCGCCGTGCTGCTTTGTAACTCTGAAATCGGGAGAAATCAACCTCTGCGCCGCAATTCTTCCGAGACAGACAATTATCTGCGGTCGCAGAAGCCTGACCTGCTCGCGCAGATAAGGAAGACACATTTCGGTTTCTTCGGGTTTTGGGTCGCGGTTGTGCGGCGGACGGCATTTGACCATGTTCGCAATGTAAATGTTTTTGGTTCGGTCGAGGTCAATGAGCGAGGCATAAAGGTCAAAAAGCTGACCGCTTTTTCCGACGAACGGAAGCCCCTGCAAATCCTCCTGCTCTCCCGGTCCCTCACCGACGAACATAATCTGTGCGTTTTCGTTTCCGGTTCCGAAAACAAGATTGGTTCTCGTTTTTCCAAGCGGACATTTCAGACAGCTTTCGCAGGCTCTTTTCAGTTCTTCAAGTGTTTCTGCCATTTTTTTCAACTCCGTTCTTTGCCGGGTATGGCAGAAAGTATAGCACAAAAGAAGTTTTTTTACAAATTTTTTAAAACGATTGAATTTTGTTGTATATTGTTGTAAAATATCCGAAGAAAAATTCAGGAGGCTTTTTGTTATGAATAAACCTGTTTTAGTTGAAACATCCGCCCGTCATGTTCACGTTTCACGCCGTGTTCTTGACATTCTTTTTGGTGAGGGATATGAGCTTACCGTCAAAAAGGATCTTTCTCAGCCCGGACAGTACGCTTGCGAAGAGCGCGTTCAGGTCATCGGTCCGAAGAGCAGCTTCCCCGCTGTTTCAATTCTCGGTCCCGTCAGACCCGAAACCCAGGTTGAGCTTTCCGCAGGAGATGCGCGCTCAATCGGTGTAAAGGCTCCCATCCGTGAATCCGGCGACCTTGAAGGCAGCGCAGGCTGCAAGCTTGTCGGTCCCAAGGGTGAAGTTGAGCTCAAAGACGGCGTGATTATTGCAAAGCGCCACATACATATGACTCCGGAAGACGCAGAAAAATACTGCCTTGAAGATAAGCAGGTCGTTTCCGTCCGTGTTGACACTGCGGAGCGTTCACTTGTTTTCGGCGATGTTGTTGTCCGCGTCAGCCCGAAGTATGCGCTTGCGATGCACATAGATACCGATGAGTCCAACGCTGCCTGCTGCACTCCCGGTCTCATGGGCGATATTCTCGCATAAGCGAACCGTCTTACAGATTAAACGAAATTGAAAAACATTATTGCTTCAACAATGAACGTGTATAAGGAATATCTCTTTTAGGGAATGCTTAACGACAACTGCCACACCGAAAACTGGGAAACCAACGAGAAAATGGACAAACCGGACACTCCGGCGGGAAAGCTGTTTGCGTTTATACGCTCGCTTTTCGATTGGTTTACTCAGCTTGTTGAAATTCTTCGGAACAAAGCAAACGCCGAATAATAATCAAAGAAGACCAGACATAAGGGACTGTCGCATTTAGATGCAGAAACCGTTTTCTTCACCCCGAAGCTGTATACAGATACCGCGGGCGGGTGAAAAAACGGTTAAAAAGAAAAAACAACCGTTTGTTTTTATGGTTCAGCATTTTTCTTTTTGTTCTGTGCTAAATGCGAACAGTCCCTTTCGACATTTTTCATAGTTTTCTTTGTTTTTGCCTTGCATTTTTGTGCATATACATATATACTTGGCAGTAGATAAGAAAAGGGAGAGATATGTATTGAAGAATCCGATTAAGTTTTTATTTTCGCGTGAAGAAAACGAAACCAAGGTTGCAAACAACCGTCTGTTTTCTTACGCGGCAGGTCTTACCGGTCAGAACATAAGCTACAACTATATTTCTCAGCGCCTGTTCGTTTTCATGAACACAGTTTTGGGAATCGACTCCAAAAAAACGGGAATGATTACCGGAATCAGCACTCTTTGGGACGCGGTCAATGACCCGCTTGTCGGAACGCTCGTTGACGCGCGTAAATTCAAGCCCGGTTATAAGCTGCGCCCGCTGGTGCTCTGGACTTCGCCACTTGCAGGTCTGTTCATTTCGCTCATGTTCTTTGATTATAGACTGAGTGTTACGGCAACCGTTGTGCTCATGCTTGTGCTTTATCTTTTGTTCGATCTGATTTATTCTTTCCAGGACGTTGCAATGTGGGGACTTCTTCCGCTTTCGAGCCCGAACTCAGATGAGCGCGCAAGAGTTTCCCAGTGGGTAACAATCGGCGCAGGACTCGGCGGAACAATCGGCGGCGCGTTCCCGATGATAAGGTCGCTGCTTGTTGACAACAACATTGCTTCTGAAAAAGGCGCATACGCAATCGGAGGTCTTGTTTTCGGTCTTGGCGGAATGCTTATTGCAATGCTTGCTTTCAGGATGAAAGAAAAAGTTCACTATGAGGGTGAAAAGCAGATAAGCGTTATTGAAAGTCTTAAAAGCCTTAAACAAAACAAAAAGCTCCTCATAATCTGCCTTGCAAGGTTCCTCGGTTCCCTTTCGCTCACTCTGCCCTGGGAATACTTCTTTGAAACCGACGGGGTTGTCTACCATGTTTTCGGTCAGGAGCTTTCCGGCGGAACAATGCAGGTTATCCACGGTCTTGTTCCCGGAATTCCCGGAGCTTTTGCAATATTCTTTGCAACAAAATTCGCCAAAAAAATCGGCGGAATGAAGCGTGTTCTGGTCATTTCCGAAGTGCTTCAGATTGTCTGCCGCGTCTGCGCTTTCGCAATCGGCGCCAATGACCGCTTCCTGAATTTCGGCGCGCTCGTCGCAATCTGGGTGCTTCTTGCAATCTGCAGCGTTCCCATTTCAATGAAAGATGTTGCCCACCGTTCACTCATCAGCGACTCAATTGACGAGGTTGAGCTTAAAACCGGCGAAAGAACAGAAGGCATTGTTTTCTCAATGCAGAACTTCATTTCCAAGCTTTCCAACGCGGCCACTAATTTTATCAAGGGCATTATGCTCAGTAGAATGGGCTTCAAAAGTATAACGGACGCGAGCGGAAAAGCTCTTGACGGCGCAATGCTTATCCGTATGCAGGACAAAAACTCACTGTTTTACAGATACCGTTGGCATCAGTTTATGCTCGGTCCCGTTGTCGGCTCGGTTCTTTACCTTGTTACGATTCTCTTCCTCAACGACGACCGTGAGCACATGGCTGAAGTTGAACGTCAGCTGAAAGAAAGGCGCGCACAGATTGAGGCTGAAACAATTGCAGCCGAGGCTCTTGAAGGCGCAAAGCAATAAAAGATATTGTCATTTATAAAGAGAAAGCTTTGAAAATACGGGTGCGCCTCTTGACTGTGTGACGGATATTACCACCTCGTCCGTTTCTTTTCGAAGCAGTCTCGGCAGCCTTATAATCCGTTTGCTTCCGACTGTTGTTCCGGAAAAAACTTTCAAAAGACCGCGTGAGCGTTTTATGTAGACGTCAAATTTTTCAATGCGCTGGCTCCGACTCGTGTCCTCACTCAGTACAATCGTCTTCACCTTTTCGGGCGAAGAAAGTTTCAGCGAGATTGCGCCGTCGCCTTTTTTCAGCGGTTCATTTTCTTTGAGCACTCTGTGGCATTGGGTTTCAACAGTGAAAGCCAACTCATCTCTGAACGCCTTGTCAACTCTCTTTTTGAAGCTTTCAAGAAGCTTAACGTCCGAGGGTTCAATAATGCCGTTCTTCGATGGCGGAACATTGAGAAGCAGCAGCGCATTTCCGCCGACGGTGCGGAAATATATTTTTTCAAGCTCGCGCGCAGAACGCGGGCGGGGACGCGGACTGTAAAACCAGTCCTTGTGGATTGAAACGTCAGCTTCACCCTGAGACCAGACAAGATTCCGGTGTTTTGAAAGCAGCTCTCTTGAACCGAGATCCTTTTCGCAGCGGTCAAAGCTCTGAAGCCTTGAAGCATCAGCCTCGCCCTGCTGGGAGTCCTTCATAACTTCTTCAATGAGTGTGGAATTGCGGGGAATCACACTCCATTCGCTTTTGCGCACAATTCCGCCCTCGTTGCCGATCCACCGCAGGTCCGGCCCGCAGTTGCAGATTGCCGCGCCGGGTTGAAGAGTGCGTATTACGTTATAATAGCGTTCAAAGTCGTAGGTAAACTCGGGTGCGTCCTTGCCTTTTGCGCCGTCAAACCAGAAAGCAAAGATGTCACCGTAGTTTTTGCAAAGCTCTGTGAGCTGATTGACAAAATAATCGTTATACGCGTCTGTTCCGTACGTTTTTTCGTGCCTGTCCCATGGGGAAAGGTAAATTCCGAAAAGCAAGCCGTATTTTTTGCAGCTTTCGGAAAGTTCACGGACAATGTCGCCTTTTCCGTTTTTATACGGACTGTTTTTGATTGAATGTTCGGTGTGTTTGCTCGGGAAAAGGCAGAAGCCGTCGTGGTGCTTCGCTGTGAAGATGACTCCGCGGCTGCCGGAATCTTTCAGAACTTTTACCCATTGGTCGGTGTCGATGCTTTCCGGACAGAAGTCGGCAGGGCTTTCTGCGCCTTTGCCCCATTCGACGCCGGTAAAGGTGTTCATTCCGAAGTGTATGAAAGAGTAATATTCAAGCTTTTGCAGACCAAGCTGAAGTCCGCTCGGTCTGATTGCTGTCAGCCTTTCAACCTCCGGACCGGAAAGCTCGGCGCCATTGTTGCTTTTGTCCCATGTGTCAAGGCTGTTTTTTGAAACGGTGAGCGGATTCAGAGCTGAAAGAAGTCTTTTGAATTCGGACATTTTTTAAAACTCCTTTTCAATAGTGATTGTTTCGTTTAAGATAGCATGCACAGCCTGAGTTTGTCAAATTCTGTCGCATGAATAATTATTTGTAAAAAAGGCTTGATATTTTTGTATTAGTGTGGTATTATATGCAAGGTAGATTCAGTGATTTCAGAGTGGGCCTCGGGTCCGCTCTTCTTTTATGCAATTTCTCATACTTCGGAGGTGTAGTAATGTCAAAGGATTTTTCAACCGTTGCGGCGGTGCGCGCAATTGCCGAACCTATTGCGGAAAGTCTCGGGCTTGAAATCTGGGATATTCGCTTTCTTAAAGAAGGCTCAGGCTGGTTTTTGCGCATTTTCATTGACAAGGAGGGCGGCGTAGGTATTGATGACTGCGTTGAAATGAGCCATGCGCTGAACGGTCCGCTTGATGAAGCTGACCCGATTGAGCAGGCGTATTGCCTTGAAGTCAGCTCGCCCGGAATTGAAAGGGAGCTTACGCGCGACGAGCATTTTCAAAAGTTCCTCGGCGCAAAAATCAAGCTCAAAACAATCCGTCCCGTTGACGGAAAAAGGGAGTTTTCGGGAGTGCTTGAAAGCTATGAAAACGGTGCTGTTACCCTGCGCGCCGAGGACGGCTCCGGTCTGACGCTGCTCAGAAAGGAAGCGTCATGGATAAAGCTTGATGATTTCGGAGACTGAGAACCGAAAATAAATATGTAAAGGAACCTCTGAATAAATTACAGCATACGCTTTGATGCACATCTTACTTGCATATTTCCCGCCATATTGCACAA